>CALHQK010000166.1 GCA_938037185.1 uncultured Riemerella sp. | reverse complement strand
AGTCGTAGAAAAGATTGGTTCTCGCTTTATGGATAATCGGCGGTTTCAGGGTCATGTTATTGTATCTTTTCGCCTCATAATCAGAGTTTAAGGATTTCAGTGTTTCATCAAAGATTTCAGAAAAACGCCCAAAATCATTCGGTTCTGTGGAAAACTCTATCATCCATTCATGGCTACCAGATTCGCCATCTTTCATATAGACTGGCGCACCTGTGTAATCCGTAATTTTTGCATTGGTTTCTTGGCAAGCCTTAGAGAGGGCTGTTTCCACATTGTCTATCATCAGCTCTTCGCCAAATGCATTGATATAATGTTTGGTTCTTCCCGAAATTTTAAACCTAAACGGCTTCAAATCTGTGAATCTTATCGTATCGCCTATCAGATAGCGCCAAAGCCCTCCATTAGTAGAGATAACAACTGCATAATTTTTCCCTAATTCTACATTTTCCAGCGAAACCGCTTTTGCATTTTCTGTCCCAAAAGTATCCATCGGAATAAACTCATAGAAAATTCCATAATCCAGCATGAGGAGCATTTCATCGCTGCCGAAGCGATCCTGAATTCCAAAAAATCCTTCCGAGGCATTATAAATTTCATAATAACGGATATCCCTGCCTATCAGCTGTTTATACTGCTCTCTATATGGCACAAAACTAATTCCGCCATGGAAAAACACTTCCAGATTTGGCCAGACTTCAGAAATAGATTTCTTTCCTGTGTCTTTCAGAACCCTTTGCAGAAGCACCATCATCCAACTGGGAACTCCCGTGAGGCTTCCTACATCTTTGTTTTTTACTTCTGAGACTATGGCTTTTAGTTTGGTTTCCCATTCGGACATGAGGGAAACTTCTCTGCTCGGCGTGGTGGTTCTCTCTACCCAAAAAGGCAGATTTTCTATCAAAATCGCTGATAAATCGCCGAATTTCGTTCCAAAACTTTCATAAAGCTCGGCACTTCCGCCTAATCTTAAATTTTTAAATTTAAATAAATTGCTGTCTCTATGATTGTTAATATAAATCGCCAAAAGGTCTTTCCCTGCCTTATAGTGGCAGTTTTGGAGGCTTTCATCTGAAATTGGAATGAATTTGCTCTTTGCGTTGGTCGTTCCAGATGATTTTGCGAAATGTTTTATTTTCCCAGGCCAAAAAACATCAGAATTTCCCTGTCTCGCCTTCTCGATAAAAGGTTCAAAATCCTCGTATGACACGATGGGAACCTGCTTATTGAAATCCTCATAAGACTTAATTTCTGCAAAGCGATGAAGTTTTCCATATTCCGTATTTTTCGCTTGGGAAAGCAGGGAAAACAAAACTCTCTGCTGAGTCTCGATAGGATGCTCGATAAACTGGTTGATTCCTTCCATTCTTCTGAGAATGAAAAGATTGAATATTTTATTTAAAACGCTTTCTAACATGCTAACAAAAATAAGGATTTTTTTAGAACCAGCCTAATTCAGCCAATTTTTAAAATCTTTCACTCGTTCTCGGCTGATGCTGATTTCTTCCGTTGGCTGGAAGCGGAGTTCTACTTTATAATGCGGAGAAGTGTGGATGTTTTTGATGTATTTGATGTTAATAATAAACTGTCTGTTTGCACGGAAAAACGATGAAGAATCCAAAACGCTTTCCAGTTCTTCTAAATTGAAATCCGTAGGGAAAGCTCTTTCAGAGGTCTGAGCGTAGACGATCTTGTTTTCGGTGTAGAAGCAGGAGATTTCTTCCACTGGGATTATCTTTAAATTATACCCAATTTTAACTAAAACTCGTTTTAAAGAAGGTTTTTCTTTTTGGATAAGCTCCTTGAAATTCAGATTGTTATAAAACTGCTCCTTTGGAAGGAAATTTTTGAATTTATCAATCGCTTTAGTTAAATCTTCTAAAGCAATGGGTTTCAGTAAGTAATCAATAGAATTAAGTTTGAAAGCCCGCAGCGTATATTGGTCAAAAGCTGTCGTATAAATGATGAAACTTTGAGTGGGAACCTGCTCAAAAATATCAAAAGAAAGCCCGTCGCCAAGGACGATATCAGAAAAAATAAGCTGTGGATGCTCATATGTTTTGAACCATTCTACGCCTTCCTCCACCGAGTGAATGACCGCTGCGATTTCTAAATCAGGAAACTGCGAAAGCATTCTCTGGAGCTGTCTCGCCGCTGGTTTTTCATCTTCTATTATGATGACTTTCATGTTTTAGTCTTTAAAATTAATTTTATGCTTATAGATTTAAAACGAATGCTTATTCGTTTAAAACGAGTAGGCATTCGTTTGGAAAGTAATCGTTATTAAATTTCTTTTTCCTCTTTTTCCATGATTTCACGAACTTTTCTCTTTTCCCAAGAATTCCCAAAAGGAGAGAATACGCTCAGTCCGTTCATCACCACTCCGAAGCCCCAGCCTACAAGTGGCCACCAGAACCAAAGGTGATTAGGATTGTAATACAAATTAAGACAGATAAAGAAAGTGTTCATAACCAAGTAGGTGATGAGGTGCATGTAGAAAGATTTGATTTCTTTCATTCTTTTGTAAGCTCTGTCATAAGCGAGATTTTCGTTAGTTGTTTGCATAATTTTGATTTTTGAAGTTAATAAAATAGGGATTTTTACACTGAAATGATTTTCCGTTTTTTCTATAAATACTTTTTTGTTTGTAATTAAATTATACCGAGCCGAAATATTATTTAAACCAATTCCAGAGGACTGATGGATGGATTTTCGTGGCTGCAGGTTGTTTTCTACGATTAAATATTGGTTTTCGGAATATACTCTGATTTTTAGAGGTTTTTGTTCTGTGGCGAAATTATGTTTAATGCAGTTTTCCAAAAGAAGCTGTAACGAAAGCGGCACGATGAATGCTTTTTTGACCTCTGGTTCTATTTCAAAATGAAAAGAAACGCTGTCTTCAAAACGAGCGGCGAGCATCTCACAGTAGGTCTCCGCAAAGTCCAATTCTTCCTCTACACTTACTAATTCTTTGTCTTTTTTATCCAAAATATATCGGTAGATTTTGGACATTGATGCGGTGAATTCCTGTGCTTTCTGCGGGTTTTCATCAATCAGGGAACTCAGCACATTCAGCGAATTGAAAAGGAAATGCGGGTCGAGCTGGTTTTTGAGGCTTTCAAAACGGACATTAGCCGAAGTTGCAATGATTTTCTGCTCCACCACCTGCGTCATTGCAGATTTTTTCCATTCTATCATAAAGCTTCTCGCGTGAAGGAAGGCAGAAACTCCCAGAGAAATAAGGATATTAAAAATATGAATCCACCACATTTTCTCTGTCCAAAAAACATCAATGGGCATTTTTTGTATCAAAATGAAATTGATGTAGTTGCACAAAAGTACACTCGCTATACTCACCAAAATAGTGAAAATAATTCCAAAAGTCACACGCTCATAGGTCTGTGATATCCAGTCCCATCTTTGGCTGAGAAAATTATTGAGCAACATCTGGCTGAACCCGATGGTATAAATGTAAAGGGCTAAAATACAGAAATCCAAAAAGAACTTTTCCAAAGTGGGATTCTGCACCCAAAACATTCCTAAAAAAGCAGCAACACCAAAGGAAATAAAAAGACAGATGAAGAAAAACTTTTTCATGGTTCTTGTTTTTTGATGATTCAAAGGTATAACAGATTTCTGATGAAAACTAAAAAAATAAACTGAGCAGTCGTTTTTGAATACTGAGCTGTATTTTCTAATATAGAATCATCGCACATTCAAAAAATCAATGGATAAGCGTATTATTGGTATTAAAATGTTGTTAAAAAACAAAAGGTTTGTTACAAATAAACAAATTTTAATATCTTTGCCGACTTAAAAATATTTACAAATGAATAAAATTTTTATTTCAATCGCAATGCTATCCATGGAAATTGCTTTGGCTCAAACGGATGGGAAAGTTGGTATCAATACTTCTACTCCTACTGAAACATTAGATGTAAAGGGGACTCTTCGTATAGAAGACCTCCCAGCAAGTGGCACGGGCAAAATATATAATGGCACCAACACAAAAGGAACTACCTTTAATGCAAAAGGCTTGGTTGCCACTGATAACAACGGAAATATAGGGAAACTTCCAGCAGGAACACAAGGGCAGGTTTTGTCTCAAGGAGCTAACAACCAGCCTGTCTGGTCAGAAATAAAACAGTTTACAGGAACTATTGCTGATGCCTTCTATGTAGAGGGCTCTACTGCTTTGGATATAGCTTCCGGTGGTCAAGCTGATGTTCCAGGGGTTACTCAGACTATAACTGTTCCTGCAGGCAAAAAACAGAAAATGCTGATTACTGTAACAGGATATGTTACAGGCACATCAGGTGCAGACCAAAATGCACAAGGAGCTTTTAATTTGTTTCAAAATGGAACAAAAATATCCTCTGCATATGCAGGATATGTTACCAGTGTGGATGGAACCGCTACTATAAGTGGTCAAACTGTTGCTAAAAGAGGACTAATGCTACTTCCTTTTCCTGCTACTATTATAAAATCTGTAGAACTTAACGCAGGAACTTATACATTTAAAGTAGGTGTAAGATCTTGGTCAGGAGCAATGAGAGTTAATAATAACCCTGCTACAACTCCTCTTAAGTATACTGGTGCAGATGCTAATGATAGAGAAGCAATGCTGACCAAAATGCAAATATTAGTGTATAATGTAGACTAACAATTAATATATGAAGCCTCCTAAATTTAGGAGGCTTTTTTATAATCTTTTAAAAACAAAATCCCGCTCATTTCAGAATGAACGGGATAGAATATTTAGTAAAGAACTAATTTTATTTCAGTTGTCGGATGCCCATTTCATAGAACCCGAAACTAAGCAAATCTGCGTTTTCATTGATAACTTGGTCTGTAGAACGCCCAGCACCATGTCCTGCATTCATCTCTATTCGGATAAGAATAGGATTTGGGCAGCTTTGTTTCTCTTGTAGTTCGGCTCCGAATTTAAAGGAATGTGCAGGAACTACACGGTCATCATGGTCGCTGGTGATAATCATTGTAGAAGGATAGCACACGCCTTTTTTCACATTATGAACAGGCGAGTAGGATTTCAAGTATTCGAACATCTCTTTGCTGTCCTCTGCTGTTCCGTAGTCATAAGCCCAGCCAGCGCCAGCAGTAAATTTGTTGTAACGAAGCATGTCCAATACTCCCACACCAGGGAAAGCCACTTTGGCAAGGTCTGGTCTCATGGTCATCGTAGCGCCTACAAGAAGCCCGCCATTAGAACGCCCAGAAAGTGCCATGTATTTCGGCGAAGTATATCCGTTCTTCTGTAGGTATTCTCCTGCTGCGATGAAGTCATTGAATACATTTTTCTTCTGCATTTTGGTTCCTGCATCGTGCCATTTTTTACCATACTCACCACCACCACGGATGTTTGGAACGGCATAGATTCCTCCATTTTCCATCCAGATAGCATTTACAGGCGAGAAAGAAGGCGTAAGGCTGATATTAAACCCTCCATAAGAATACAGAATAGTAGGGTTTTTACCATCTCTTTTTAATCCTTTTTTATAGTTGATCATCATCGGTATTTTAGTCCCGTCTGCTGAGGTAAAAAACACTTGTTCAGATACATAATCATCAGGATTAAATTTCACTTTAGGTTTTTGGTGAATTTGGTATTTCCCTGTAGTCAAATTATATTTATAAATTGTGCTAGGCGTGATGTAATTTGTAAATGAAAAATACAGCTCTTTTTCTCCTGTTTTCCCTTCGAAACCATCTGCTTTACCAGCTCCAGGGAGTTTGATATCGCGGATAAGTTTTCCGTTGTAATCCAGCTGTTGCACGAAAGAAATAGCATCTTTCATGTATTTAGCAAACAGGTATCCGCCGCCAGTAGAGATAGACAGCACATTTTCTTTTTCTGGGACTACTTCTGTCCAGCTGTTAGGATTATTGATATTAAATTTCACTATTTTTTTGTTTGGAGCATTTTTGTCCGTGATAGCATAGATGAAATCGCCTTTGGTGTCGATTACATTTGTATTAAAATCATACCCAGTCTGTACAGGAACGAAGTCTGTTTTTTTCTTTAAATCTTTGATGTAAAGCTCGTTTCCGTTTGTAGCATTCGCCGCAGAAATGATTAGAAATCTCTGGTCATCAGAAACGCTGGCAGAAAGATATCTTCGCTTAAAGTTCTCTCCACCGATGATGAGCTGATCTTCGGACTGCTTAGTTCCTAGTTTGTGGAAATAGATTTTGTGCGTGTCTGTTTTTGCAGAAAGTACGCTTCCATCAGGTCTGTCGTAGCTGGAATAGTAAAAGCCTTCATCGCCAAGCCATGCAATTCCGCTGAATTTCACATCTACAAGGGTTTCATCGATTTGCTTTTTGGTAATGGCATCTAAGATGATGATTTTATTCCAGTCGCTGCCTCCTTCGGAGATTTTGTAAGCAACGAGGTTTCCTTTTTTATTAAAGCTGATTCCTGCTAAGGAAGTAGTTCCGTCAGCCGAGAATTTATTAGGGTCAAGGAATACTTCTGTTTTTCCGTTTTTGTCCTTTCTGTATAGAACATACTGCGCCTGAAGCCCATCGTTTTTATAGAAATAAGTGTAATCTCCCTCTTTGAATGGAGCAGAAATTTTTTCATAATTCCAGATGTCTTTCAGTTGTTTCGCGATGTCTTTTCTGAAAGGGATTTTAGCCAAATAATTATTAGTAAAATCTACCTCGCTTTTTACCCAGTTTTTGGTGTTTTGGGACATGTCGTCTTCCAGCCAACGGTAAGGGTCTTCCACCTTCGTGCCGAAATACTCATCGGTGTGGCTTATTTTCTCTGTTTTAGGATAATTGTGTTGAGCGTTCATAAATGAAATGGCAGCTAAACCCACTGCACAGCATAATGTTTTGTTAATCATAACTAAATATTTTTCCCAAAAGTAAGTTTTTTTTCTAACATTATTGTCAAAACATGAAAATATTAATTTATAAAATCTCTTAACAAAATTCTTCTAAACGAATGTTTTTATTTACTTTTGGCGAAATTTTAAATAAAGAAATATGTCCTTTGAATTACCAAAACTAGATTATGCCTACAACGCATTAGAGCCTGTCATCGATGCTAAAACCATGGAAATCCACCATACAAAGCATCATCAGGCGTATATAGATAATCTTAACAAAGCCCTTGCAGGAACAGAACTGGAAGGAAAAAGTATAGAGGAAATCTGCAAAGCAGGATACCAAATTCCAGCCGTTAGGAATAATGGAGGCGGTCATTACAACCATTCACTTTTCTGGGAAATACTAAAACCCAATGGCTCTAAAACTCCCATCGGAAATGTAAAGACAGCCATAGAAAACTATGGCGGGTTTGAACAATTCAAACAAGATTTTTCTAATGCTGCCAAAACAAGATTTGGCTCTGGATGGGCTTGGCTGTGCAAAAAAGAAGACGGCACATTAGAAATCTGCTCTACGCCGAACCAAGATAATCCCCTAATGCCAGATGCTGGATGCAGCGGCAGACCTATTTTAGGATTGGATGTCTGGGAACATGCCTACTACCTTCATTACCAAAACAGAAGACCCGACTATGTAGAGGCTTTCTTTCAAATCATCAACTGGGATAAGGTGGAAGCCAATTATAACAAATAAAAAGAAAAACTATTAAACTTTCTCAATACTAGTATTTCTTTTATTTTGAAATAACTAGTGTTTTTTTGAAAAAGCAGTCCTATCCTGACTAAAATATCAGAAGAAAAATTAGTTTATTAAATAATTTATAAAGGACATATCGTTCTTTTGAATGAATTTAGTGAGAGAAAAAACCATAATTCCTTATAACTTCGGACACACTGAAAGTCCATTTCTGAGAAAATGTGGTGTATTTTCTATCCTAAAATTCAAATTTAAGAAATCCTGCCAACTTTTACATCTATTTGGGAAAATTTCGACTTTTATACAAGATTTTAAAATAGGGAACTAAAAAATCTATACCTTGAGGGCATAGATTTTTAGGATTGTAGAAGAAGTATTTTTACTCTACTTTGATATTATCTATCTGAATAGATGTAGTTGGAAGGGTTCCACCTCCATGATATTCAAAGATGATAAATCCATTTCCTGTAAGCGTGGAAGGTTTTATCCAGTGTCCACTGTTTGTGAAGCTTGCAGGATAATTAGTATTGTTAGAAGAAATATAAGGGAAAGGACCTAAC
>CALHQK010000165.1 GCA_938037185.1 uncultured Riemerella sp. | reverse complement strand
TTGGTTCTATTGCTCAGTTTCAAAAAAGGAATTAGACAGAATGAAATCAGAATAGTAGAGTGAAAAAAACAAAAAAATATTATTAAGTAGATGAAGTTAGGGCAGTAGAAAGAGGATATTTATATTATGGTTCTAAAACAAAAACAACATATATAATAAATTATGAAAAATCTTTTAAGCATAGTAATTGTCTTTTTCTTAGTATCGTGTGGGAGAAGATTAGAATTTGATAAAAATTATTGGAAAAACCATCCCAATGAGAGATATAAAATGGCAGATAATATAGTAAAAACAAAGCTGTTAATAGGAAAAAATAAACAAGATGTTAGAGTATTATTAACAGAAGATTGTAAATATTGTGATGATACCAGCGACAATTGGATGTACTATTTGGGAGAGGGGTTTAACAAATTAGATAGAAAATGGGAGATATTAGATGTTGAGTTTCAAGACGGAAAAGTAGTATCGGTATCTGTCAGATAATGAAAAATGATATGGTAATGTTCCCAAATATATTATTTTTGATATTAAAGAATTCACAACGAAACTATAAAATCATTATAAAAACATAAACGGGGGATCATCGGAAGATCATCAGAGGATCATCGGAGAAACATCGGAGGAAGAAAGCAGAATACAAATTATTAAATACTTAAAAAGAATGGCAAATATTTAAGAAAAACATAAAAAGAAATAGAGACAAAGAATCTATGTCCATAAAAAATACGGGAATCATAGCAGGAAGGCTGCAAAACGCACAGATGCAGAAAGTTATGGGTGGTCATGTTTCAGCTATAAATAAAATATAAATTTATCAATCAAGGAAAGTTCTTCTTTCCATAATAAATCACCACTACTTCTTCTCAAAAACATGAAAATCTCTCGTAAGCTGCAGATATTCATCCGAGTAGCATCGTGAAAAAACTTCTAAAATAAGTTCTTCCTCCTGAGGCTCTCCCTCACAAAAAGAAAACTCCAGCACACAGCGTTTTGCTTCGGCTTGTGGAGTTCCACGCAAAATCACTCTCCGTCTAAGTTTCAGTGCAAAATTCGCACATTTTTCTATAAAAAAAGCCTCTGATGATTTTGGGATAATCACCGAAAACAATCCATTTTCAGTAAGTAAAGCCGAAGAATTCTGTATCAGCTGATCAAAATTAAGTTCCACCTGCTGCCGCGCCAAAACATCTTTTTGAGAGGAATCCATCTGCTCAAAATAAGGCGGATTGGAGAGAATTAAATCAAATTTTTCTTCGGAAATATAATTTTTAAAGTCAAAAAGTTCGGCTCTCAGCCTATCCCTAAACGGCGAATTGCTAAAATTCTGCATTGCCAGCTCCACCGCTTTTTCATTAATATCAAGCGCTAAAATATCGGCTCTGGGATTTCTCTGAGCAGCCATCAGAGAGATTAGTCCCGTTCCTGTGCCTACTTCCAGCACCCTAAAAGCTGCCTCACAAGACGCCAGAGCTCCAAGCAAAACTCCATCTGTTCCCACTCGGAACACATTTTTGTCCTGCAAAATGCTGAATTGTTTGAAATGGAAAGGTTTCATCCTTTGAACCATTTAGAATATTTCATAAAACCATTCATCGCCCATAAACAAGTGTAATACAAGGACTTAATCACCGAAAATCCCATAAATTCTCTATACACCAAATATTGGTCTTTTATGATGTCTTTTTTCTTTCGGGAAACACTGCCTTCGCGCATTCTGTATTTAGCCAAAGTCTCGTGGAGAGGCTTCCCTACGGGAATTTTCTTCAACAAATTTAGCCACATTACATGGTCTTCTCTTTTACTTTCTGTTGGGAAAAAGAATTTCCCTACTCGCTGGCTGTCATACATGGACGACAGCAGAGAAAGGTGACAAGTTTTCAATAAATTATCAAAAGTCACCTCTACATCCGCCTGAAAATCTTTGAGAATAGGAACTAGATGTTCATTACATCGGGCATAGCTGGAATAGGCTAACTCGGCTTTATTTTCTTCCATAAAACCAATCATTCGCTCCAAAAACAAAGGTTCCCAATAATCATCACTATCCAAAAAAGTAATATATCTTCCCGAAGCCCTTTCAAGGCTTTTGTTCCGTGCGTTTCCTGCGCCGCCATTTTGTTCGAGGACTTGCAGTTTTATTCTTGGGTCGTTATATTTTTTGATGATTTCAGCGGTATTATCGCTTGATTTATCATCAGTAATCAACCACTCCCAACCCTGAAAAGTCTGAGCAAGGACAGACTTTATAGTCTCTTCTATAAACTCAGAAGAGTTGTAGCATGGAGTAATGATAGAAACTTTCGGTATCATTTATTTTTCAAACATTTGTCTTGTGATAAAATCTTTTTCTAAACTCCAGTTCCTCGCTGGAGAATATTCCCTTCCGTAGGAAATAATCTGCAAATGTAGTTTATTCCAATCTTTCTGAGGGAAAAGTTTTTTGGCATCAGCTTCGGTTTGGACTACATTTTTTCCTTCTGTCAGTTTCCAAAGTTTCATCAGCCGATGAATATGTGTATCCACAGGAAATGCTGGGAAACTAAACCACTGGCTCATCACTACAGAGGCGGTTTTATGCCCTACGCCTGGGAGTTTTTCTAATTCCTCGAAAGTCTGCGGTACCACGCCTTCATAGTCCCTAATCAGCATTTC
Organism: uncultured Riemerella sp.; assembly: GCA_938037185.1. Classification (GTDB taxonomy): domain Bacteria; phylum Bacteroidota; class Bacteroidia; order Flavobacteriales; family Weeksellaceae; genus JABCPE02. Next base: position 653 of record CALHQK010000165.1, on the reverse strand, counting down.
TGCCATGCCTTTGAGGTTTTTGGCTTTGGTGTTTGAGAGGCCGATTTCTTTTATTAAATCTTTTATTTCTGCTACTTCCAGCCTTGCCATGGCTTGTGGTGTTCCTGCAACTCGGAAAAGCTCAGGAGTGATTTCGTTCACTTTTTTATCGGTAGTCTGCGCCGAAAGAGCCACCGCTACCAACAGCGTATAGGCATCTGTATGGTGCAGGAAGATGGGAACTTTGGGATAGAGTTTATCCAGCTCTTTTCTCACAAAATCGGCTCTTTGTTTTTTGGTCATTATCAAAATGATTTGTCGCAAAAATAATGAAATAATAACATTTTTTTAATAAAAAATAATATTTCTATTGTAAAAATTCCTTATATTTGTTATAGTTTTTTAAATACTATTAACTATGGGTATTGTTCGTTTTGGTGTTTCTTTAGAAGAAGACCTTTTGGAAGCTTTGGATAAATATAGTGAGGATAATTTGTTCAAGAATCGTTCTCAGGCAATTAGATACTTGATTAACAAGAGTTTAGTAGCCGAAAAATGGGATAAAGATGCCATGGTGGCGGGTTCTATTACTTTGGTATTTGACCACCATAGAAGGGAGTTGGTAAATAAACTGACCAACATCCAGCATAGATATCATGACAATATTTTGTCTT
>CALHQK010000164.1 GCA_938037185.1 uncultured Riemerella sp. | reverse complement strand
TTATATTATATTATTATATTATTTTCCTTTTCTATGGGAAAAATTCTACTCACAAATTTATATGCTTTTGGGATTCCATCAGGACCTTCCCATTCAGCATATTTTGGAATAGCAGTTATTATATATGCTTTTTCAATATTAACCTCCCCTCCATCCCTTATTTTATCATAAAAATCCTGATCTGTCATAGATATACCTTTAATTCTATAACGAGCTCCTGTCCAATCAAAATCTATTTTAGATTTTCCAAAATTATTATTATAAATTTTCACATTAGAAACTTTCATTATAGATTCTGATGGTTCATCCACATTATCAAATTCTTCTTCTGTCAAATAAGGGTTATAATTTTTCCAAAACCCATGATAACTATATTTTTGGTACGCCCAATCTAATATACTATCTCCTACACTTCTTATTTTTTTACAAGAATTGTTATCTATAACCCAGTTTTCTTGCTGTTTTCCTTGAGGCATTGGACGACCTTCAAACTCTATTACATCCAAAGGGTTGGCAAAATCAATCTCCCAACCTTGTACTGCTCCTGCCTCACCATCATTCGCTACAATCCTAATCCATTTTCTAGGATCATCCAAATCAAGCCCCCCAGGACAGAGTCCTCCCTTTTTACAACTTACAGCCAATAATAAAACTTTTTTCTTTTCCATCATAAGTCTTTTACAAATTCTACTTCATCACTAAATTTATCTACTAACATTTCTATTACTAATCTCCTATGACACTTCTCTGTAGTAGGTTCTGAACACAATAAAGCAATTCTTTTATATGAATTAAATTGTTTTACAAAATTTTCAATTTTAGATTCTCTTTCTAGTTGCTCTTTGAATTCTTTTTCAAACAACTTATAGTTTTGATTCATCGGAGAATCTTTTTCTCTCACTTTTTTTAATAATTCTTTACTTGGAGCAAAATCAACTCTATGGGCATACTTGCAACCATTAACTAATTTATCTAAGAAAAAAGGTAAATCTTTTTCAAAAGCAAAACGAGATAACTGCCCATTTGGGTTTAATCTGACATCAAGTAAACAATCTATTTCATTAACTTTTAAGATTTCAAAAAAGCTTTCTGCTGTTTTTTGGGTAAAACCAATACTGTACAATTTAATCATATTCTTCAAATTTATTATCTATATTAATTTCTCTTTTCCATCCATGTATAAGATTCCAATATCTATTACATAAATCTTTAATTTTATCTTTCCTTGTTTCTCCAAAATAATTATTAATAGGATCATCAAATAATGACTCCGTTTCAATAATTTCAATTTTTTTAGATACTTCTTTTCTTAATTCATCATTTAAATTCTTATTAGAAATAGTTTCTACTTCATTATTTTGAATACTAATAATATGCTTAATCTCTAACCATTCATCAAATCTTTCTTCTAAAGCATTACTTATCAAAAAATACCTATGGCAATCTATGGGTCTTTTCTCACTACACATAAGTGCTAATGTATAGTTTTTATCATATGCTTTTTCTATCCTTTTTAATCCTTCTAAGAAATACTCATTATTTCTAAATTTATGAAAGTCCACAATTTCTTCAGTTGCATTTAATTCTGTTTTTTCAGGTCTATTACTTTTCGCGATAGGAAATACCCCTTCATCAAAGAAGATCTCTGATGCTTCTGAAAAAACATCTTGTAAAGCATCAGCTCTTGCCCCAAGTTCTTGTATATGAATATATGGTAATGACAATATATTACCTGCTGACTTTAAATTATCAGCATTACATTCTGGATATTGTTTTGAATATGGTATAGAACGAACATCAACTAAATATGACACTTCCAATCCCCTTAATACATTAATCATCTTATCAACATTTATTCCATCCTTGTCTTGGAACAATGTATAACCGAAAGTATATATATTTTTTTTGTCCATCTCTTAAATTCTTTTTAAATTCGTATTATTCTCTATTTTTTGTTTCGTATCTCGATCAATAACCAACTCTATAATATTATCTTGGTCTGTATTCACAAAATTTAGAAAATATTTATCCAATAAGTCGAATACTTTTTGATTATATTCTGTTTTCTCATAAATTAACCGAATCTTACACCCATTTGCCAACTCACTTATATATAATAGCATATACTCCTCTAATCCTATTCCAAAATATCTACAACTTATTGCCCAATTATGAACAAAAAATATATTATCTGAAATAGTATAGGTAATTACAGAACAAATCCCTAAATCTCTATTGTCCTCTTTTCTGTATAACTCAAAATATAATGATTGTGAATTGTTATCATTTATTTCATTTTTTTGAGACAATTTAAACTGATTTGATTTGGAATATAAACTAAATGCTTCTTGATGCCCTTCATCTACTCTAATTTTGACATAGAGCTTAGGTAATGTATTTAGAGCTCGTTCTACATTTAATATACTATATACTTTCTTTCTATTTTGTGAATTGTATGATAATTCTATTCTTTCAAAAAAGCCTCCAATAATTAATTGTGTCAATAAATCATTATGATCAACCCATTCTGGAACAAAAACTTCAGGCATTTTATTTCTTACCTCGTCTCTAATGATTATATTATCATCTACAAATATAATAGATTTTGGCAGTATGCTTAGTTTTTCTGCTATATATTTAATATTTTCACTTTTATCATTATTATTTGCTACAATATAATCAATTTGTCCCTTTAATGGAAATGTACTTACATCCAATTTTTCTATGGCTGATTCTACTAATTTTGAATCATTTCTTGAACATATAGCAATAAATATTCCTAACTCACTAGCTAAATTTTTGATGAATTTCATAAATGAAATAAACATCTCTCCTTCACGAGAAAGTAAATTACTTCTTATTCCTTCTATTCCAATTTCCGACAATGTTCCTTTCCATATTGTATCATCTAAATCAAGAACTATAGCCTTATATAATATTTTTGATTTTGTAATTATATGAGCAGTAATTTTCATTATAATTATTCCTAACATAGGTATATCTGTCCTACTTGACAACTCCAAAATAGATGGTAAATTTTGAATTTGATAATTAAAAGAATAAGGTATATTAGTTGTTGTATTTAAAACTTTGACCTCAATCTGATTAATTCTTTCTTCACTATTACACAAAATAATAAAAATTTTATTTTCTTCTAATTTTTTCAACAAAAAAGACAAAACCTCATCATCTTTATCAATATCTTTTTTCAAATCAGAAATAGTAATTGTAAAACGCTCTTTATTATAACTACGAAAAACTCTAACCAAATTATCTATAAAAAGATTTATAAACTTATTATCCATAAATTCAATTTTTATATTATTTTCCCAACTTATCATATAAAAACCCTACAAATATAACCACTTATTTTGATTTGTTAAAGTTTTCTTAAAATTTTAACATGACAGGAAAAACACAAAAGAAAAAACCGCCCTAAAACACTAAAAATGAACTTTATAAATAACTGAAAAATCCAAGAGAAAAACACATAAAAAAATCCAAGACTTATAAAAATCTTGGATTTTTGTGGGTTCTAAGGGATTCGAACCCCTGACCCTCTGGGTGTAAACCAGATGCTCTGAACCAACTGAGCTAAGAACCCTATCTGTGGGCGGTGAGGGATTCGAACCCCCGACCCTCTGGGTGTAAACCAGATGCTCTGAACCAACTGAGCTAACCGCCCTCATTTGAGTGGTGCAAATATACGGATTTTTATTTAACCTCCAAATTTTTTTCTAAAAAATCTCCAACTACAAAATTACTTCCCCCTATGAAAATCATCTCACCATCCTTACAGTTCGCTTTTGCAGACTGATATCCCGCCTCCACACTATCAAAAATTTTAAAATCTACCCCTGCCTCCACCAGCAAATTTTCATAATCTTTTGGATGTCGCCCTCTGTGAATTGCTGGTTTTACAAAATAATAATGTGCATCACGAGGAAGAATTTTCAGAACCTCATCAATATTCTTTTCCTGAACAAAACCTAAAACAATGTGTTTATGACAGTGATACTCAGACAACTGGCTAAACACCATATCTAGCCCTGCTTTATTATGCCCTGTATCACAGATAGTTAGCGGATTTTTAGAAAACTCAAACCAGCGACCGATGAATCCCGTATTTTTCTGAACATGGAGCAGTCCATCGTGAATATTTTCATCCGAAATAGAAATATTTTTCTTCCTCAAAGCTTCCACCAAAGCCAAAACCACACGGATATTTTTTCGCTGATAATTACCCTTCAAATCGGTTTCCAAATCAGTTTCTACCTCCGTAGCATCTATAAATTCCGTTCCTACCGCATCGGCTTTTTCGCGAATTATATTTTTCACCAAAATATTTTCATCGCCAGAAATTATCGGAACATTTTCTTTGATAATTCCTGTCTTTTCCGCAGCTATCTGCTCCAGCGTTTCGCCCAAAACATCCTGATGGTCAAGCTGGACATTCGTAATCGCCGAAACCAGCGGAGTGATGATG
>CALHQK010000163.1 GCA_938037185.1 uncultured Riemerella sp. | reverse complement strand
TTAAGGACACTAAGGCATCCAATGATTCTAAATACCATTGGTTTTTGAGTTAGTGATAATCCCCCTTAGAATAGGGGGATTTATTATATAAAATATTTTGTATATATTTTTCCTAGTTTCTCACTATACTCTATTTTTAAATGTTTTTTTATAGTTTGTTTAAGTTTGCCAATCTTGCTTAATTCCTCAAAAATAATATTATCTTCTTCTTCAAATAAATATAGCCAACTTATTTCAAAGTTCTTAAAATCATACTTGTCTCTAAAAATATAAAATTTCATAAAATCATCTAAATTTTTGAGTTTATTTAGGATAGGTTCATTACTATTTATTCTTGCATTATATAATAAGTCTATGAAATCTTGAAACATATGATTTGTAGTAGTACCATGTTCAATTTTACTTGAAGGAATAATATACTTATTAGCATAAGCAACTAGCTCTTTAAAAAACAACTTATAATCAATGATTTCATACATAATAGCAAATTTATATAATTGGTAGTCAAATTTTTCTTTTAAAGTATTAATAATTATGTCATAATAGTACTGTTGTGGTGATTGAGCTGATATAGCCCATAGGTAGACAATATGGTAGTGGGAATAATGAATAGAATTTTGTAAATCATTCCATAACTTTTTTGCATAAGAGATGTCTTCAATAATTTTATATTTTCCTTTATGACATATAATTACTATAGAATATATCAAACGATTATTTCTATCATTTTTGGATAATTTAGTTCTAATTAATTCTAAAAGATTTTTACTATCATCAATGGTGAAATTTTCTTTATTAACCATTAAAAATCTTTTTAAGCACTTAATAGTTGTATGAGGAACTTGACTATGAGTAAGATATAAAAAAATCACCTTTTTTATAGATTCAAAACTCTCTTTGTCAAAATTAATTAGGCTAAGACACAGGAAAAGATTATTAATCTTTTCAATCATTCTATCTCTGAAAAACATTGTTTTGAATTGATATGATATCATGTCATTTTCTGTTGCTCCCCAAGTAGATTCATCAAAGAAAGTGTTTAAAAAATTGTTTGAATAGGTTAGTATTTTTGATATACTTTCTTTTTTAAATGGTAGCGTTTTAATATTGTATTCATTTAGCCTTTTTAGAAATTTATCTGCGTTTAAGTAAGGAACTGCGAAAAGGAAAAAAGTAGAGTTAAATTCTTGTATTTTTCCATTATATCTGTCATCAGTTGAGAAGTTAATAATTAATGCCTCTATACCCTTCTGTATTACTTCTGAAAAATCGGAATATTCGTCTAAAATAATATTGTTTTCTGTATAAAAATTCACTAATTTATATAATTCAAGGTAGATATATTGAGGATAATATTTACTAGAAGAGAAAGAGTCTGTATTTTTATACATTTCGTAAACCTCATTTACTTTATTATAATAGTCATCTATTTTATCTTTAGCTTTATCCAAGACTTCATTGTCCCGTATAATTTTTAATAAATAATATTCTTCATTACTTGTATAAGGAATCTGAAATATAAGTTTATCAATATCTATATTTTCTATTTTTTTAGTTAAAAGTTCTTTGTCTTTCTCTGGAATGTTAAAATCATAATTCATGATTTCCTTTATGTAGGTCATATTCCTTTTTGCAATATAGTAAGTAAGGTATTTCCCAGAATTCCAAGATTTAGAAGCTATTTCTTCAAACATATTACAAGACTTATAGTAATTACCAAACTTATAGTTCAAATATGCTAGTTGCATATCTCCTCTTACATCTGAGGTTTCAGAAATATTGGTATAATTTAATTCTGTCAAACATTCTTTAAACTGATATCTAGAGTATTTACATTTAAGACAATTACATTCCCTTTCAGAATGAATATCAATACTTATTTTATCACCTGAAAAGCCTTTATATTCTAGGGCATTGGATTTTTCAGCTTCTTTATCCACGAAAAAAACACAACCATTTGTAAGGGTTTTAATAATGTACTCTACTTTTTTTCTTTCTTTTTCATCAATATCTATTAATTCAATTTTATTAGAGTCTATAATTTTTATTCTATTGTAAAACAAATCAACAAGGATTTTGTTTTTTAATAATAAGGTATTGTATTCTAATAAATGCTCATACTTGGGAGAGGTCTTAAAGGGATATAATCTTGCAATAAAATATTGGGGGAGGCATTTTATTTCTTTAAATCTACTTAATGAATTATATAATTGGTTTATAACATTTTTATTTGTTATTTTCACTTTTAAATTATCATAATATCTTATGAATCTCAGAAAATTGAGTAGTAGTTGCCCTTTTTCACTAAGGTCTGTATCTTCATTCAAATAAATAGCACTATTAGAATAAATATTATCGGATTTTAGATACTCATTGATATAGTTCTTCTGGTTTCCTTTGTCATCAAAATTAGCATCAAAATAACTTATTACATTGATACCCTTGTTTTTGAGGTATTGCCTGTGGGACTGATGTATATACTTATCAATAGATAATAAATAAGCATTTTGGAAGTTTTTACCCAATACATTCCTTACATACTGGATGATTTGTTTCAAATTATAGTCATTAAAGCTATATCCAACAAATAACACTATTTTTGTTGAAAAAATTGCTTTGATAAAAGAGTCTAATAAAGGATGATTATGAGAATAATCTAGATAATCATCTTCTTTAAAAACAATATTTCCTAACTCTAGGTCTCCATGTATTTTAACCAATAGCTTTGTATTATTAGAGTAAGGCAAATCTTTATCTTCTCTAATAATTGAAAAAGGCAATGATTTTTTACTAACAACTTGCTCCAATAAGTCCTCAAAGTTGGTTGTTAAAATGTGTTCAGGATTAAGTTCAAATAATTCCTCATGTATTTCATTATATCTTAATTGCTTATGTTTTAAGTTTACTCTTATTTTCTCAAGATACTCTTTTTCTTGTCTATCATTAAAATAAATTTGTGCTATTTTTAGAAAATCTTGTTCATTTTCTGGCAAATCCAAATCATTTTTAATATAGGATATTAATTCATACCAATTAGGAACTTCAGAATCCACTGAAATCCCAGCCCCTGCAAAAATCACCAGTTTATTAGTGTTCATTGCATTTTTAATAATTTGAATGTCCGCTAAAAATTTTTTATTCATAGGAATTATTTATAAGAACTCTTAATATAATCACAAAGATACTACTATTCTATTATTCAATTCTATTTTAAATTTTATTATCAATTATTAGAGGAATGATAGATAAAATATAAGAGTATAAAGGTAAAGGTGAAATTTGTATAGGATATTAAGATAATAAATAATAACTGAATTTATAATATGAATTTTTTAAGTGTAGGACTTATATTATAAAAAGTACTTATATCACATTGCAAAACATATAAAGTTTTTTTTTCAACAAATAACTTAAAATTTTTTTTTTTAGGGGGGAGGATATCTTAACTGAAAACAACAAATCTTTTTTTTTTTGTCAGGAATTCAACTGAAACTGTATATCATAACATTACTATCAGTTCTAACACACCTAATAAAGTAATTATACTATAATTTTTTTTATACTTATTATGTTGGGAGTTTTTATAGAGAACATTTATAAGTATGTTAGATACTTTGTGAATCAAATAAAAACAATAATTGCCTCATTTTGGTCTTTGACTTAAAAAATTTTAGAAAAAATTTTTTAAGTCAGGAGTTACAAATGCGTGATACTCCCTATAAACCTATACCCCCACTTGTTTTGGATAGGGGAAATACCCCGAGCCTTTTATAGAAAACTTGAAATCTTGGAGAACAAAAATAAATGTTTGATTTTCTAAGGATTTAAGTCTTTTAGAAGGATAATTTTTAACTCAAAACAATTTTTAGAAATGGTAAGAATTATTGATTACAAAACAAGACAAAAGGAAGATGGAACAGAGTTTTATCTTTTAGAAGTTCAGGGTGGAATTGAAATGGTAAAATCCAAAGAAACAGGACTTTACTATGCTACAGCAAAGAAAGCCACAGTATCTACAACCTTTGATGAAGAAACTTGTAAAAGTCTGATAGGGACAGAAATGCCAGGCAGGATAACTAAAATAAAAACTCCTGCATATCAATACACTATTAAAGAAACAGGAGAAATAATTAGTCTGGAACATAAATATGTGTATCTTCCAGAAGATGTAGAAAAAGAGGAAGAAAAACAAGCTGTAGAATTAGAAGAAGCTTTTGCTTAAACAATCAAGATTAATTTGGGAAGTCTATTTTTTTATAGACTTCCTTTTATTTTTTAAAAGGGAGGTCTAATGGTTTAGTTAATTGTCCACTTTTTGTTTTTATTTATATAAGTTCTGTGCAAAAACTGGACACTTTTAAGATTCTTCTAATGAATTAAGAATATTAAATCCTTTTATTCTTTAAGAGGAATGAACAAGTGAGAAATATAGTTTTTCGTGAATTAGTTTATTCTTATATAAGTATTTTACCAAATCACGAAATTTAGAAGTTTCTTATAAGAAAATAATGCTAAGCTTTAAGAAATATCATAAATCTTCTAAACCTTGAAAATAAAAGTTATATACTAATATAGCCTAAATTTAATCAAAATTAACATTTAGAAGGTCTGTTAATTTAACCTCTAAAGCTTGTGAAATTCTAAAAAGAGTAAATAAAGTGGGATTGGTTCTTCCAGATTCTATTCTGGAAATATTAGTAGGGTCTATTTCTCCCTGCATTCTGCCAACAAGTTCTACCTGAGAAATCCCCTTAGATTCTCTAATATCCTTAATTCTCTTTCCTACAACTTTCAGAATTTTAGATTTTTCCACTTGACTTATTTGACAAGTCAAAATAAGTGGTTATATTTGTATCATTGAATGCCATATATGGCAACGTTGTATAACATATTTATACTAAATGAAAATAAAATTATAAACATGAATATCTTTGACAAAGCCTTTGGAAGAGAAAGAACACCTAATATTAGAAAACGGACTTTAGCAAACCTTTTTAAAGATGGTGGATTTCCAGAATATATTATTTATTATCGAGAGGCTATAAACAGTTACAATTCTCAAAATTATCATTGGGCATTAATTAATATCGATGAAGCTATTGAAAAATCAGATATTGATGATTGGAAGCATTTTGCTTTTAAAGCTAATATCTTAGAATATTTTGAACAATATAATCAAGCTATTGATAACTATATAAAAGCTATTGATTTTGCCCAAGATGATATTCGTGTTTATGCTTTATATCATCAAATAGGATTCTGTTGTTTAAATTTAGGGGATAATAATAAAGCTATAGAATTTTATTCATATGCTATAGATCTCAAAAAAAAGCATCCTAATAGCTCATTTAATGAAGATCTAGAAGGTATAGATAATGGCGTTCTTTTAGGTGTCGAGTTTAAGAAATTGTATAATAACAGAGCATGTGCTTTGAAAAACATTGGTAAATTACAAAATGCTTTTGAAGATTGTATTAGGTCATTAGAATATGATGAAAATTATTCTAATCCGTATTTATTGTTATATCAAATCTTTTCACTAGATGGACAAAAAGGGAAAGCAATAGATTTCCTTAAAAAAATCTGCGGATTTGGGAAATCCAAATGCACAAAGGATGCTTAAAAACTTAATCTAAATATAGTTTTATAGTGCGAAAATATACAGCAAATTATGCATATACAAATTCTAATTTTGTAATTCAAAATTTAGAACATAAGGAAGATTATATTGATAATAAATTCTATTCTTTGTTTTGTATATTGAAAAACATCTTGCAGAGAGGCAGTCCTACAAGAATGTCCAAATTTCTTCAAGGAAAGATAGGGGAGATTCATAAACATGAAAATTATAAAAAAGGATTTTATTTCATTAGCCCAGAATACCAAAATTGGGATATAGAAATAAAAGGAGATGGAGGGAATAATTATTTCCCTGCAAGAGAGTTTTATAAAGAAATTCCTAATATATTAGGGAAATATGGATATATCCAATCTCTAATAATTCCAGAGATGGAGATTAATGAAATATTTGATGATGTAGAAGGAAGAGAAGGATTTATCAACCAGCAAGTAGATTTTTATCTTCCACAAGCTAAATTGATTATAGAAATTGATGGGCAGCAACATATAAATGATCAAACTCAAGTAATTTCGGATAAGCAAAGAGATGAATTCTTTACAAATAATGGGCTTAAAGTAGTGAGAATTACTACTTATGAATGGAGAATGAGAGATTCTGCTTATCATAAAAAGATTGACCAAATTATTTCAAGGCTTGATGAATATGAAAAAATATTAGAATTATATGGTAAGTTCTTTGAAAAAATTAGGAATAAAGATATTTTAGAAGAAGAAATTAAATTTAAATTGGTTCCTACTGCTATTATTAGGTTTCAATTACTTGTATTAGAGTTGTTACATGGTGGGCAATTAGATTTTTATGGCGATAATTGGAATTTTAATATTCTTACAGAAAATGAGGATTTAGGGCAGTTTGCTCATTGGGCAGTTGAGGATATTTTGATTTGGATGAAACATCTTTATTTATTAAAAAACAAAGAAGAATTAAAATTACCAAAATTTAAAATAAAAATTTCATTAAATAAGGCAGATTTCAAATTTGATAAAAAAGCTATAAATATTGACTTTTCTTTATTCAAAAGATATACTTCTGAAAATACTATAAATAGTAACATTATCTATGTAAGGACAGATTATTTTGATAAAAATAGGAAGAATTATTTTAAGGTAAGCACAACGGAGCCAATTAATTATAATATTATAGATAGTGATAAGTCTTGTTTGGAGTTTTTTATGCAAAATATTTTTGATAAACCAAGTTTTAGGGAAGGACAATTTCCTATAATAGCAAATGCATTAAATTTAAGAGATACTATAGGGCTCTTGCCAACAGGGGGAGGTAAATCTTTATGTTATCAACTTCCATGTTTTCTTCAGCCAAGCATTAATTTCGTAGTATGTCCTATCAAATCATTGATGTATGATCAATATGAAAATCTTGAAAAGATAGGCATTACAAATACTCATTTTATAACAAGTGATTTAAAAAAAGAGAAAAGAAAAAAAATAGAAAGTGATTTTGAAAAAGGTAAATATTTACTTACTTGGATATCACCAGAGAAATTTCAGATAATAGATTTTAGAAATAAAATTATAAATGTTATTAATAGATATTCTATAGCATATGCTGTGATAGATGAGGTTCATTGTTTGTCAGAATGGGGGCATAGTTTCAGGTTGTCATACCTTAATTTGGCAAAAACAATTGAAAAGTTAAGTCCAAAGGATGAAAATGGGGAGGGGAAAATAAAATTTATAGGGCTTACAGCTACCGCTTCTATAAATGTATTAAAGGATATAAAAATAGAGTTTGCAAGACAGAAATCTCAATTAGAAGAAGATAATATAAAATCTCTCTTGGATTATAGTAGAAAAGAATTAAAATTTGAAGTAATTAATGATAATGGGGATAAAAAAAGACAAATATATGAGTTGTTAGAAACATTAAGAGAAGAAGGTTTTTTAGAAAATAATGAAAAAGCAGGGATTATATTTACTCCTAATGTAAATGGTGAAGTAGGGTGTTATAATTATAATGTTTGTAATTATATCAATAATATATATGGAACTAAAAAAGCAAATTGGTATTCTGGTTCTATCCCTAAAATATATATGCATAATGAGAGAATTGATATAATGACCCAAGATGAATTTGATGAATATAAAAATAAGGTTCAAAAAAAATTTAAACGAAATGAATATCCATTGCTTGTAGCTACTAAATCTTTTGGAATGGGGATAGATAAGGATAATATTTTTTATACAATTCATTATGGTTTACCAAGTTCAGTAGAGTCTCTTTATCAGGAAGCAGGTAGAGCAGGTAGATGGGCTAAAACAGAGGAGAATAAAAATAAAATAGGAAGGTGTTATATTTTACATTCTCATGAAAATCCAAAATATGAAATAGAGCGGATTTTTCAACAAAATACAACATGGGAAGAAATAAAAAACATAAGAAATGAAGTAAATAAAGAGGGTAAAGATATTATTAAACAAATTTTTTTATTTGAGAAAGGACAGAAAGATGTAGAGGAAGATTTAGTTTTAATCTTGGATTTTATAAAAACTTATTTTGAAAAAAATAAAATAAAAATTATAGGATTTAATTCTTTGTCTCCTTTTGGTGGGAAAGAATATGCTGAAAAAATTATTTATAGGCTTACTCTGTTGGGTGTTGTAAAAGACTGGACTACAGATTTTTATACATCGTTTGAGGTGGAGTTTGGAAGTCTTAGCGAGCAAAGTATCCTGTGTAATATAGAGAATTATATAGGAAAATATGAACAGCATAAAAATATTTTACAAGAAATAGAGGGTATAGATAAACCTAGTTTTTTAGAAAAAAGTGTTATTTATCTTTTAAAATGGATTTTTAATAACATTATTTATAATAGGAAACAATCTCTGAAAACATTATCAGATTGGTGTTGTGAATATGTTGATAGTGAAAGTTTTAAAAAACGCATAGATAATTATTTTGTGTTTAGTGAAGTGACTTTTATTTTTCAAGCTATAGGAGAGTCTCCTAATGATTATAAAAATTGGTTTAAGGTGTTCTTCTATGATGAAGAAACAACAGAATTGTTAGAAAATGGAAAGCATAAAACAATACAATTTTTTATACCAGAAATAAAAGATGAACGATTGAAAAAAAGTAAATATGTATATCTAAAAGATGCTATCAGTAGATTTTTAGAAAGCTACCAAAACAATATAGGCTTGAACTTTATTAGTGGGTTGATAAGATTAGCATTAAATGAATTTGAAGATATGGATGGAAGAATGCGTATAGAAGACTCTCTAAAAAATATTACTCTACAATTTGATGCAGATCAGCAATTTGAGATAATGAACCAATTAAGTCATTTAATAAGTTTCTTTGAAATACACCAGAAAGAAGCATTGTCACTAATGCTAAAAAAATATTTTTCAGAAAATGTGTATATTAATTTTGTGGATAAATTAGATCTTCCATACTTACTTAATGATATATATATACAAAAACTGGAAAAGCTCAAATTATTAAATCATAAGCTTTATGAACAACTTGCAAAAATTTAATCATACTTTAGAAAATCTAGATCAAGAAGTAGAAAGACTTCAAAGTGCTGCAAATATTTTTGAAAAATTTCAAAACCTAATTCAAGAATATCAGAATGTTAATGAAAACCTCAAAGAAAATAATACAGTTTTATTGAATATAGGTACATCTCAAAAAGAAGAGCATAGAAAAATAAAAGAGTTAGTAGAGTTTTCAAAAGCAGAGCAGGAAAAATTAAGAAATCAACTAACAGAATATTTAAAGCAAATAGCAGGAGAAATAACAGCTAATCATACTATACTTGCAAAAAATATTGATGAAAAAATAGAAAATATAATTTCTAAAAATAAAGTATTTTATCAAGATTTTGAATCTACTTTAAGAATAAAATTAGATGAAACAAAGACCGAGGTTAAGCTACTTATTGAAAGTGAGAGATTGCAAATAAAGGATATTATAGAAACAGAGCTTTTAAAAGTCGAAAAGGAGTTGAAAAATAGAATAGAAATACAGACTCAGGCTATTATAATAGAAAATGAAAAAAATAAGAGTAAAATACTTCAGGTACTTGGGGTACTTGGGGTGCTTTTACTAATAATATTAATTAGTATATTTATGTTATATAAATAATAATAAATATTTTAAAAACCTCTCTAAAAGAGAGGTTTTTTATTTTACAAAATACTTAGGTTCTATTTGCTATTTTCTCAATATAACCCATTGAGAAGCCAAAATAAATAGTTATATTTGTATTGTCATATATGACATTGGTGTAAAAATATTATTCTTATGGCTTTTATTACGAATTCAGTTTGTAAAAGATTTCTGGGAGACAATAAAGTAGAAGTTGAAGAAATAAATCTTAATAAATTCTTTATGGACTATATATTGAATGATAGGAATGTGTATAAAGTTTTTAATAGATCAGAAGTTAAAAGAATGCTAGGTATTGCCTCTATATTTAATGAGGAACTATACAAAAAAATAGAGATTAGAAAAAAGACAATAGGGGAGTATGGGGATGCGTATGAAAAAATTTTTTTTAGGGGAGGAAAACCTAAATATCATTTGTATAAAGATTGTGAAGGATTACATAATAGATATTTTGACCTTTATGTGCCAGAAGAATTCAATTCTCTTATACATCCAAAGAACATAGAAAAATTTTTGGTTGAAAATAAATTAACATTAAAAGGTTATGAGAATAGATTGAGAAATGTTGAGCTTTTTCCTGAAAATGAAAATAACAGAAAAGAGCTTAAGAAATATGAAGATATTATAAAACAATATGAAAGAACAAAAGAAGATAAATTATATTCTAAACACGCAATTGAATATTTGAGAAATTGGTTTGATATAAACCAATTTGTTAGAGAAAGATTTGAAAACGGGGAAGTAAAAATAGAAAATGTAATTAATAAATATAATGTAGAAATAGTCAAAAAATACATTGGGCTTAAGAAGATACAAAATATAAAAGATATAATGAAAGCTAATACAGGAGATGTAGAAATAAGTTCTCTCAGTAAAGAACAAATATATGAAAGGATAGATTTACTGATAAAAGAAAGAGAAAATTTGCTTAAAAGAAATCCAGATATTTTACATAGAATCTCTAGATTTGATTGGCTTTTAAAAAGCAATAAAACTCCCAATGAAAAGAGGGAAATGCTTATAAACAAAGGATTGCCTTATGAACCTATTGATAAAATTGAGCATTTTTGGGAAGAGCATTTACATATTAAGAAAGAACTCGAAAAAGTTCTTATAGCATATATCAATGTTCATAATGGTACAGAAGAAGGGACATTAAATTTTCATGGATTTGAATGTTGTAAGCTTTGCCAAACCAGAAAAATAAATGAACAATTAAATAGAAAAATATGAATTCTCATTTACTTACTCAGGAAGAAAGAGACTATTTTATTAATCTTTATAGAGAATATGGTATTAGTACCATTAGTATAGAAGATCTCCATCATGTGAGTATTTCAAAGGAAGGAGTGGATAAATTAGGAATGGGCAAATCACTTTTTAAACTCATCGCAAAAATGGAGGAAATTCTTTATAGGTTGGAGTTTCATTTTACTATAACTATTTTGGAGGTAGATAATGAGGTAGAAATTGATTTAAGAATATATGGTAATGGTATTATAATAAATGATGAAAAAATAGAGGTTTTAGATTAATAAAAGTCTTATAGGTATAAACTTTTCTCTGATAGGATGAAATAGAATAATCCCAAGAAAGATTTTTAAGGAAAAAGACTTTTTAAATAACTTTATCTCACTGAAATTAATGATTCTGAGTTTTCACACAAGAATTTTATGAATAACAAAAAAATACTTCTTACTAAAGATTTATCCCAATTTGTTAAGAAGAAATTTAATAAAAGAAAATACGATGAGGTTGCTCTAATATTAAGAGGATTGGCAGAACAGGGGTGTGTAGAGTCCCAAAAACAACTTTGCAAATTTTACTATTGTATCCCTGAACAAAATTATGAACAGGTGATTTATTGGGTAAGAAAGGTTGCTGAACAGGGGGAAATTGAAGGATGGTGGATGTTAGGTTTTTGTTATTGTAATGGAGTTGGTGTAAAAGAATCTTGTCAAGATGCTATTTATTGGTATAGAAAGGCAGCAAAACAAGGATATATTTTGGCACAATATGATTTAGGGCTTATATATGAATTAAGTGTAGAGCAAGATTATAATAAAGCTAGATATTGGTATAAAAAAGCAGCTAAACAAGCGGATATTACATTTCCATTAAAAAAAAGATATAGACACGCAAGTATCATGGCTAAGTATAGATTAGGGGGGGTATATGAAAAAGGGAAAGGGATAGAACAAAACTATAGAGAGGCTAAATATTGGTATGAAAAAGCAGCCCAGCAAGGGTGTATTCTAGCACAAAATGATTTAGGACTTTTATATGCACAAGGGAAGATAAGGGTAGTGGATTATAAAAAGGCAAGGTATTGGTATGAAAAAGCAGCTAAACAGGGTGATATTAAAGCTCAAAAAAGTTTAGGACTTTTATATTGGGTAGATAAAAGCCCTCTTATCTCAGGTAGACAATCTTATAGATATAAGGGAATAAAGCCAGCACATAAGAAATCTATATATTGGTTCAAAAAAGCAGCTAAAAAAGGTTCTATTAGAGCTTGTAATCTTTTAGGAAATCTGTATTCTCATAAGAAAAATGATAGAAAAGCTAAATATTGGTATGAAAAAGCAGCCCAACAAGGAAACTGTCGAGCACAATATTTATTATCCCAATATTATAAAAAAATTAAAAATACAGAGAAAGAATTTTATTGGTTAGACAAAGCCTCAAAAGGAGGTCATATCTGTGCTCAATCAGCATTAGCTCAATATTACGAGATAAAAGGAGATTATGATATGTGTATTCATTGGTTAGATACAGCAGCTAAAAAAGGGTGTGAATGTGCTATATATGGACTAAATAGCTTTGATGTAGAAAATAAAACAATAGGAAAGGAACAGATACAAAAACTCATTGATTGGAATAAAAAACAAATAAAGTCAGGAGAAGGGCAAATGGGTATAGATGGTAGGCTTGCATGGAATTTAGGAATTATATATCATGAAGGAATAGGGGTTGATAAAGACATAGAAGAGGCTATATATTGGTTTAGAGTTGCTGTAGATAGAGATTTTGTTAAGGCATTTGATTGGCTTGAGAAATTATTAGATAAAGAAGATTCTGTTTTTAGTGAGTATTATCAAGAAATAAAAACACTCAGAGACAATCAGCCATTAAAAATTAATTTTATACAAGAATGGCTTTTAAGGAATGGGGAGAGATATAATAGACTGGCAATTACCAGGAGCTAATATATTTAGAATGATTTATTTTTCATTAAATATGAAAATAGGATATTCACTTGAATATTATATAAAATTGTTAGAAGAATATGATAAAATAAAAAAGAATAGAAAGATGAGAAATCAATGGATTTTAGATATTCAACAAGAATATGGGGGTATTATGATTGGATTAGATGAGGATGGACAGATTGAATATCATAATGAGGAATATTTGAATTTATGCAAGGAAGAATTAAAATATTTATTAGAACTAAAAAGAATTTTTGTAAAATCTTAATAGATTATACATAAAAAAGCCACTCCAAAAAGAGTGGTTTTTTTATATCCCAAAAGTAAATATATGGAAAAAGGAAATTTACCATTCCTATTGGGATTAGATTATGAACAATGGGAGTTTAGTTTAGAAGTTTTGGATAAGGAAGATATTCTAGGTATGGACAATTATCTTTATTTAGAAGATATTAGCTTCTTAGGAGCAGTTCCCAAAAGTGTAGAAATGTTATTCAGTTTAGATATTCTTCAAGTGGTTAGAATAATGTATAGGTTTGATAATCAAAAGGAATTAGACAAATTCTATAAAGGCTTAGCAGAGTATTTTAATAATATTAAGTTAGTTCATAAAGATAAAATAGTATATTTCATAGAAGATATAGAATTATGGATGATTCCTAAATCTGATTGTATAGAGGTGGTTTATGGAACCTATAAGCATCTGATAAAGTTAATGGAGTAGTAAAATTTGTATTAAGATACAATTAAGCATGGTTAATTAAATAAGGAGAATTGAAAATCCTCAAAAGAGTAAATTACAATCTGAGAAATAAACACATCTAAAATTATTAATAACTTAATTATGAACTATAATAGAAATAATATTTTTTTTTCTACTATTATTATGTTAGGAGTTTTATGAAAGGCATACTTTTAGGCATACATCCAAATTTAAAAACTCCTAACATAATGAGTAAGAAATATTATTAGTCAGGGGTTCGAATCCCTTAGAACCCACAAAAATCCAAGATTCTTATAAGTCTTGGATTTTTTTATTTTTAATATATTGGATTTTATGTACTTGTATATTGTTGGTGTAATTTGAATGTTGCATAACCGGATATATCAAAGAACATAATTATTTTAGTTCATTAATCTATATTTTCCACTTTGCTGAGTTCTTCGTAGTTTTGTTTTAGTTTATGTAGCAGTTTTCCATAAACGATATGATAAATAAATCTTAGGAATAAAACAAAAATGAAAATAATCATTAAAAAAGGAATAAACATTATGAAAATCATAAAATATAATTCTTCTAATTCTGTTGCTTTCAAAGTATTATATTCTATATAAAATGCCAATATCATACTAATGATGAAGAACACCACAACTTCTCCTAAAAATATTCTAATATACCATTGGATACATTTTTTCATCAGGAGGATTTTTTCCATCAGTTTTTTAGGGTTTTCTTCTCTTTTTATTTTAAAATTTAAATATAAAAGTAAACCTATAAAAACATATGGTAAATAAGTAGCAAACTCTCCTAAAACATACAATATTCCCTTTATAAGAGGGCTGCTGTTTAATGCTTCATAATATTCCTTATCTTCCGAAGAAGAAGGCATTAAATACACAATCAAAAACCAAAATCCTAGCTCCAATAAAGCAATCATAAACACCCATTTTGCGATGGAAACAGACCTTTTTTTGGTCATTGCGAAAAGTTCTTTTTCTGTATAATTTTTGAAATCATCAGATTTATTTTCTCTCCAGTCTTTTTTTAACAATTCTAATTCGTCCATAGCCTTATTTTTTGATGAGGGTTTTTAGTTTTTCTTTTGCACGGTTCATTTTCACACGGGCGTTTCCTTCCGTTATGCCCAGTATTTCAGAAATTTCTCGGTAGGGCTTGTCATCCAGATACATCATGATGAGGGCTTTTTCCACATCGGACAGCTGGTGTATAGCATCATACATCGCCTGTATCTGTGCGGTCTGGTCATCGTTTTCTTCTGCTATTTTTATCTCGGGAAGAATCTCCATGGAGTCCGTAGGTACATCTCTTTTCCGCTTTCGGAATAGTGCTAGTGCGGTATTCAGCCCGATGCGGTAAGCCCAAGTAGAAAATTTGGCTTCTCCACGGAAATTAGGATAGGCTTTCCAAAGCTGAATTACAATCTCCTGAAAAAGATCTTCGTGGTCGCTGGGATTGTCCATGTAGATTTTACAAATTTTATGGATTATCCTCTGGTTTTCATTCAGTTGCTTGATAAACTCCTGCTGCTGTTCGGCTTTCATAAAATGCTTTTTAAAAGTTTATCAAAGAAAAACCAGCCAAATCCTTTCTCTTGGTAATCATCTCCGCTAAATCTTTTTTATTTTGACTTGTTTTCATTTGTCTTGATTTTAATTATTTAAACTCTAACTTTTATAAAATACATTTTATACTCACATTAGTGCAGGAAATATTTTTTTCGTTACAAAAAATCATTGTCAAAGTTACAAAACCTTGACAATGAATACTTTATTTTTCGTTAAAGATGAGTTTAAAAAAAGTTTAGTCCGCAGACAAGTAAAATGGCGGTTGCCAATGTTATTATTGCGGTTTGTTTCAGAAAAGGGTCTAATTCTTTTGGGGCTTTGGTCTGCATGATTTTCCTGCGGAGAGCGGTCATTGGGAAAAACATAATCATCACGATGAATGGATAATAGCCTTTTTTTATGTGCAAATTGTTCATCATCAGAAATATAAGGATAAAGATAAGAGGTAGCTGCATCAGCACTATTTGATAAATCATCGCATTTCTGAAACCTATTCTAAGAGCAAAAGTTTTTTTTCCAGAGAGGCGGTCGCTTTCCATATCCCGCATGTTATTTAGGTTCAGTACGGCAATAGAGAGCATGCCCACTGCTGATGCGGGAAGCAGAATATCCCAACTCCAAGTTTTGGTAAAGAGAAAGTAACTTCCACCCACCGAAACAATTCCAAAAAAGATAAATACCATCACATCTCCCAAGCCCATATAGCCGTAAGAATTTTTGCCAATGGTATAGCCTATCGCAGCCAAAATACATAAAATACCTAAGCCTAAGAAAATGAAAAACTCGGATAAGTGATTGGGGATAAAGGCTTTATAAAGCAGGGCGATTGTTGCCAAAAGGGATAATCCAGCAGTAATGATGACAGCCGATTTCATCTTTTGCGCGGAAATCTTCCCAGAAGCTACCATGCGGATTTCTGCTTTTTCGGTTCGCAGGCGGTCAGTCCCTTTTACGCCGTCGCCGTAGTCATTAGCAAAGTTGGAAAGTATCTGGTATAGAATAGTGACCAGTATTGCAAGAGCAAAAATCTGCCAGTCCCACTTGTTCCCTTCGGAGAGCAATCGCCAGCGGGCTGTAAATGAACCAATAATAATCCCGCTAATAGACAGCGGCAGTGTTCTCAGCCTTGCAGCTTGTATCCAGTTTGTCATCTTATGAAAGGTTAATTTTTAAAAATAGTTTTTAAATAAATAGCAAAAGGCTGACGGCCATTACTGCCATTCCTGCAACCAAGCCGCCTATGGCAATGTGATGCTCTCCGTATTCTTCAGCGGTAGGCAGTAGTTCATCAAGGGAAATGTAAACCATTATACCCGCCACACTAGCAAAAATAATTCCGAAAGTAGAAGCATTAAAGAAACTTTGCAAAAGAAAATAGCCTAAAATTGCTCCCACCGGCTCTGCCAAACCAGATAGAAACGAAAGCCAAAATGCTTTTTTTCGGCTTTTTGTTGCATAATAAATTGGGATAGCTACTGTAATTCCTTCGGGGATGTTGTGGATAGCGATAGCAACCGTGATACTTACTCCAAGGGCAGGATCAGAAAGAGCCCCTGTAAAAGTAGCAAGTCCTTCGGGGAAGTTGTGTATTGCAATTGCCAAAGCAGAGAACATTCCCATGCGCAGCAGCCGCTTGTCGCTGTGGGAGTTCCATGTTTTTTTCTTTGTATTTTTAATTTCGTGCGGATTTTCAAAAGAAGGGATGAATTTATCAATCAATGCAATAAGTCCGATGCCGGCAAAGAAAGAAATAACGGTGTAGATGTTGCCCAGCTTATCTCCGTAGACAGCAGTCAGCGAATCTTTTGCTTTTATAAATATATCCACAAACGAGACATAAATCATCACGCCAGCAGAAAATCCCAAAGATCCAGCTAAAAATTTAGGATTGATTGTCCTTGAGACTAAGGATATTGCGCTTCCAATTCCTGTAGCAAGGCCGGCTAAAAGGGTAAGTCCAAACGCGAATAAAACATTCTCCGTATTCAAAATCTCTCCTGTAATCATTACAATAGGTTTAGAAAGCGTAAATATAGAGATTTTTAGCAAGTTATTTTAAAAAAAGTGATTTGGCGGGCGGAAAATAAATTCAAAATTGTTAGTTTTGCCGAGTATTTATTCTAACTTTAACATGAAATCCCTTTCCGAAGAAAACTACCTGAAAGCTATTTTTCATCTCATAGATGATAAAAATACATTTACAGTAAATGAACTGAGCAGGCTTCTCGGTATTAAAATGCCCAGTGTAAACAGCATGATGAAGAAATTTGTGCAGAAAAACTGGGTTGTTTATGAAAGTTATAAACCCATCATTCTCACCGATTTAGGAAAGAAAGAAGCGGCACTCATCGTAAGGAAACACCGCCTTACCGAGATGTTTTTGGTGCATAAGATGGGTTTCGGCTGGGAGGCTGTGCATCAGATAGCAGAGCAGCTGGAACATATCCATTCCGAATTATTTTTTGATAAAATGGATGAACTGCTCAACTATCCTAAAATAGACCCCCACGGAGAGCCTATACCAGACAAGGATGGAAATATCATTCAGCAGAACCTTATGAAACTCAGCGAATGCAAGGCTGGTGATGAGGTTGCCCTTGCTTCAGTAACAGAGTCTTCTGAGGCGTTCCTTACTTACCTCAGCCAAAGAGAGTTACAGCTGAACACTAAGATTAAAATCCTGAAAGTAGAAGCATATGACCATTCCATGAGCGTTTCCTTCGGCATAGGTAAGAAGGAAACGCTGAGTAAAATGGTCTGTGATAAAATTTTAGTGGAGAAAATATAACCTCTATTTCTTAATAATAGGAGCCAAGACTTTTCTTTTTCCGTCTATATTTTTTGGGTTTTCTATCCCTAAAAGAGAGGTAATAAGAGGATAGATGTGGATATTCTCAAAGTGGGAAATCAGGTTGTTTTCCTTTATTCTTTTTCCAAAAGCGTAGAAGATGGCCTGCATTTCCGGAGTGGAGTAGGGGTCGTAGCCGTGCGTGCCCCATATGCCTTTTTGAGAAGCCCAATGGTCTTTTTCATTTTTTACCATGTAATACGGTGCATCGGTGATGAGCAGCAGGTCGCCAATATTTGGGTGGGTGCGGTAGTGCCATTTTTTCGGGGTGTTTTCTTTTTTGTAGACTTTCAGGAAGTCTTTCTTGTCCGCGAAATAAGCTTTCAGCTCTTTATATACAGCCTTTTTATCGTTTTTATTTTTCAGGTAAATCTGGCA
Organism: uncultured Riemerella sp.; assembly: GCA_938037185.1. Classification (GTDB taxonomy): domain Bacteria; phylum Bacteroidota; class Bacteroidia; order Flavobacteriales; family Weeksellaceae; genus JABCPE02. The sequence continues at coordinate 1,350 of CALHQK010000163.1, read as the reverse complement.
GTGCATTCCGTTGTTGATGAAATCTGCTTTATCTTTTAGTTTGGCCTCTATTTCTTCGGTAAAGATGAGTTTGTCTTTGGCGCTGGTCATATCTATCATTCCATGGTCGGAGGTAATGATGGTTGTAATTGGAAGTCCCGACTGCTCCACGCCGGCGATAATCTGTCCTAATAAAGCATCGGCTTCCATCAGGGCTTTTCTCAGCTCTTCTGAATTCGTGCCTGTGCGGTGTCCAGCACTATCAACAAATTCAAAATAAAGGGTAACGAACTGCGGTCTGTCCTCTTCCGGAAGGCGGAACCAGTTCATCACTTCATCTACTCGTTTTGAATAAGGAATGTTTTGGTCATAAATATGATAATAAGTAGGAAACTGCCCTTGTATAGGCGCTTCTGAACCTACCCAGAAATATGAAGCCGTTTTTATGCCATGCTGCTGAAACCACTGCCAGAGCGGTGTTCCTCCGTAGAAATCCGGATTTTGCACAGCAGAGCGGTCTGGGATGGAGTAGATTTTCTGAAGCGAAGGCGAGAAAAACTTATTGTCCACCAAACCATGGCTGCCAGGATACATTCCTGTGATGATGGTGTAATGATTGGGAAAAGTTTTGCTCGGGAAACTTGGGATAAGCCCTTTGGAGTAGCTGGACTTTTGTTTTAGTTGCTGGAAATTAGGAAGGTTGAATTTCTCTGGATAATCATTCCTGAATCCATCAAAAGAAACCAGCAGAACATATTGTTTCTCCTGCGGATGTGCGTTATTTTGGGCTTTTGTTCCAAAAGGAATAAGAGTAAAAAAGGATAAAATGAGGAGCATTAAATTTTTCATAGGAAGAATATTATAATGCACAAAAGTATGAAAAAAAATCCCTAAAACACTAATAAAATAAAGGTTTTTAAAGGTTTCTTTTCCGCTGATGCTGTATAAGGAGGCGTACTAACGCTATATAAGCTAACGCACTGCTGCTATATAAATAGCCACACTAACACTATATAAGTGTATTTTAGCATTGAAGTATATCGGGTGGGCAGAGGCTGGTTGGATTGATGGGTTTATAGAAACTTTCAGTTTTTTTCTCTGTAAGTCTTGATAAAAGTTTTAATAACGCTTTTAAAATAGTTACTGCAACTTGGGTGTTTCTCTACTCAAATGACATGTCAGATAATACATATCGCTCTTCTCGAATTTCTTTATAAAAGGGATGATAAAAATTTTCGTAAAAAACAATAGTGTCTCCTTTTATCTCCCCTTGTTTTCTTTTATAAAAACCACTATCACCACATAAAAAATATTCTACCTTTATTTTATTGTCTTCTACTCGCCAGTAGCCAATATTAGGAGCATTTTCCC
>CALHQK010000162.1 GCA_938037185.1 uncultured Riemerella sp. | reverse complement strand
GCTATGACAGCCCTTCAGGCCCCAGAGATATGATAGTAAATGGAAAAAATGGTTTTTTGATTCCATACGATGATTTTGTATCTTTGGAAAAATCTACCTTACAGCTGATCCAAAATTCTGGGATGAGAAAAAACTTTGGCAATACTGCGTATGAAGATGCCAAAAAGTGGGATGATGAATTTATAATGAAAAAATGGAAAGAGATACTAAATTAAAAATATCAGTTATAATTCCCATGTACAATGCTTCCAAAACCATTGTGCAGGCCTTGGATTCTGTTAAAAACCAGACATATAAGTGTAATTATCAAATACTAATAGCAAATGATGGGTCGGAAGACAATTCTCAAGATGTAGTCAGAGAATATATTTCTAAAAATCCACAAATGGATATTACTCTTATCAATCAGCCTAATGGAGGAGTTTCTTCAGCTAGGAATGCAGGGCTGAAAAAAGCAGAAGGTGATTACATCGCTTTTTTGGATAGTGATGATGTTTGGAAAGAGGATAAGATAGAAAAACAGATTTACTTTTTCTTAAATACGGAATATGATTTTATTTCGGCATTGAGGAATGATGAAAAAATAACCTTTCCATACAAAAAAATAAATAATAAATTTGCCGTTGTTACTTTGAGGAAACTTTTATTGAAAATAGTAGGACAAACATCAACAGCAATATTTAAAAGAAAAGTATTAGAGAATACAGGCTTTTTTGATGAAAATCAAAAGTATTCTGAAGATGCAAACTACTGGTTGAGAATTTCTCTGAATAATAAGATGATAATATTGGATGAGGTTCTTGTTACAACAGATAATGACTATGGTATTAGCGGATTGTCTTCAAATATGCAGGAAATGGAAAAAGGGGTGAAAAAAAATATTAGAGAAATTTATTCTCAAGGAGTTATAAATACTATAGAATATGTATTCTTTATGCTGTTTTCAGAAATTAAGTACATTCTAAGAAAATTCAGACATGGTAAATAAATTTTTTTGGACAATAAGGTTGTTTTTTTACTCTTTTTTCATGAAAAAAACAAGCTTTCCTTCATATATGGGGAAACCAATTTCTATCGTGGGATTAAATAGAATTACTATAGGGAAAAGGGTTAGAATTTATCCAAATGTTAGGTTAGAGGTGCATGGCAAAAATTCGGAATTGATAATTAATGATAATGTAGGAATTGCCCAAAATGTTCATATCACAACAGGTGCAGTTTTAGAGATTGGTAGTGGAACTACAATATTAGCAAATACATTCATTACAGATATAGACCATGATTATACTGTTATAGATGTTCCTATATTAGAACAAAAAAACATTATAAAAAGAACAAGTATAGGAGAAAATTGTTTTATAGGGATGGGAGTTGCTATTCAGGCGGGAACAGTTTTAGGGAAACAGTGTATAGTAGGAGCAAATTCAGTTGTGAGAGGTGTGTTTCCTGACTATTCTGTAATAGCAGGTGTGCCTGCACGAATCATTAAAAGATTTAATTTTGATAAAAATAAATGGGAAAAGATATGAAAAATATTCTAATTACAGGAGGGGCGGGTTTTATCGGCTCAAATCTGGCTCTAAAACTTATCTCTAAAGGTTATAAAGTAACGGTTTTGGACAATTTATCTCCACAAATTCATGGGGAAAATCCAGAGGAAACCTCTCCTCTATATCTGAGCATTAAAGACAAAGTGAACTTTATAAAAGGCTCTGTAACCAATAGAGCAGATTGGGAAGAAGCGTTGCAAAATCAAGATGTAATAGTACATTATGCCGCAGAAACAGGCACAGGACAGTCTATGTATGAGGTTCAAAAATATGTAGATGTTAATGTTAATGGAACAGCACTAATGCTTGATTTACTAGTGAATGGGAAATATGGTGTGAAAAAAGTAATAGTGGCATCGTCTCGTTCAATTTATGGTGAGGGAAAGTACATCAGCAAAGAATTAGGGGTCGTTTATCCTGTTCAGAGAAAAGCAGAACATATGGATAAGGGAGATTTTGAAGTGAAATATCCAGGTTCATCTACACTTACTTTGGTGGCTACGGATGAAGAATCTAAAATTCATCCTTCTTCGGTATATGGAATAACGAAACAAACACAGGAACAGATGGTTATGACCGTTTGTCCTACGGTGGGAATTGCAAGTGTAGCATTTCGTTATCAGAATGTGTATGGGCCGGGTCAGTCATTGAAAAACCCTTATACGGGCATTTTGTCTATTTTTTCTACTCAGATTAAAAACAGAAATGGAATTAATATTTTTGAAGATGGTAAAGAAAGCCGAGATTTTGTATTTTTTGATGATGTTGTGGAGGCTACTATTTTAGGAATTGAAAATAAAGAAGCAGATAATCAGGTTTTTAATGTGGGGACAGGTGTTGCCACCGATGTAATTACAGTAGCAAATGAGTTAGTAAAGAATTATGAAATAGAAGTTCCTATCACTATTTCAGGGAATTATAGGCTGGGAGATATCCGGCATAATTTTGCAGATTTATCTAAAATTAATTCTCTTCTTGGTTTTGTACCGAAAGTAACATTTGAACAAGGGCTGAAAAAATTTACAGAATGGGTAAATACTCAAGAAATACAAAAGGATAAGTATGAGGAATCTATTAATGAAATGAAAGCTAAAGGGCTTTATAAAAAAAGTAAGTAAAAATGAATTTGTCAGATAAACTAAAAGGTAAAAAAATATTATTTATCTGTGTGCAAACATTTAATTTGGAGCAGGAAATTATAAAGAAACTTCAGCAGCACGGAGCGATTGTGACTTATTATGATGAGCGGCCTGCAAATAATAATTTTATAAAGGGGATGATTAGGATTAATAGAAATCTTCTCCGAACTAAAATTAATAATCATTATCAGAATATTTTAAAGGATATTAATGATAAGCAGTTTGATTTTCTTCTTGTAAATAGAGGAGAAGTTATCACAGAGGATTTTTTGAAAAATTTCATACGAAAGCAACCGCAGTGCCAAAGAATCTTATATACTTGGGACTCCTTTAAAAATCATAGTCATTCTACCGATATTTTACAGTTTTTCCATAAACGATTTACTTTTGATAGAGAAGATGCCGAAAAATATAAAATAGGTTTTAGGCCTCTATATTTTATGGATAAATATATGGTTCTTTATGTATATAATAGAATATTTGCTGTTAAAATGCAATATTTAATTACAATTTGCTTACGATAATAGTATAAATATTTTTAATATTTATATGATAAACTCTCCATTCTCTATTATTAAATCATTGTCCACATATATATCAGGATTATAAGTAACTATATCAAAATGCCCCTTTGCTTCATGTTTGCCGCCAAGTGCTATATTTCTGCCGAAACCTATATGAAATGTACCATAGGTAGACTCATCTTCAATATAACAAATACCCTCACATTTTGACTTGGTATTAAGACCTATTCCAAG
>CALHQK010000161.1 GCA_938037185.1 uncultured Riemerella sp. | reverse complement strand
ATTTATAAAGTGGTAGATGAAGACCCGAAGTTTTTGTTTAAAGACAATTATCAGCCTCCGAAACAGCCCGTAAAAAACGAAACAAAGTATAATTTGGTTTGGATTTATGCAGAGGCTTTTGAGCGAATATACCTCAATCAAGAAATTTTTCCTGACCTTACGCCTAATTTAGCTCAGCTGGAGAAAGAATCGCTTTCCTTTTCTAATGTTCATCAGGTCTGGGGAACAGGCTGGACTATCGCAGGAATAGCCAGTTCTCAGTGCGGAGTGCCTCTATATGCGGTGGGGCGGGAGAATAATGACCTTGGCCAGCTTCCGAGTTTTCTCCCTAAAATAAAGGGCGTAGGGAATATACTTGCCGAGGACGGCTATAAAAATATTTTCATACAAGGTTCTCCCAAAGCCTTTGCAGGGAATGATAAGTTTTTGGAAAGTCATGGTTTTCAGATGTTTTCACTTGAAAATATTGATGAAAAGTATAAAACACCGAGAAATCTCTCTCGCTGGGGGCTGAATGATGACAAGATGCTTGAATTTGCTAAGGAAAAATATAAGGAATTAAAATCTGAAAATCAGCCGTTTAGCATTATGATTTCTACGATAAATACTCATAGTCCGAGAGGTTTTGTTCCGCCAGATTTTAAGAAGAAAAAATATAAAAATGGGCAGAATGTTACTCTGAATGCCCTTCATGTGAGTGATTATTTGATTTCGGAATTTATCAATGAAATTAAAAAACTAGATACAGAAAAAAACACTATGATAGTGATTTCTTCGGATCATCTCACGATGAGAAATATGGCTTCCGAAACGCTGGAGCGCCACCCTGACCTCCGCCGAAATCTATTTATGATACATTTTCCTGATAAGATATTGCCAAGAATTTCGGAGAGAAATACCTCATCTCTGGACGAGGGTGTTACGGTTCTGAATGCTATGGGCTATCCGCTGGAGCGTTTTGGGCTGGGAGTTTCCCTATTCAGTAATGAAAAAAACCTGAAAGAAAAAACACAGAACAAAACGGATGATGTCCTGAAAAGCTGGAAAAAATATTATTTCCAAT
>CALHQK010000160.1 GCA_938037185.1 uncultured Riemerella sp. | reverse complement strand
TAAAAATAACTAAATTTGCATTTCGTTTTATTCAATTTTTTTCGGATGGTAGTTTTTTTTCTTGTTCTCAGTGTTTTAGTGGGAGTTTTGTTAGGGAATTTTTTTGGGAATAATGAAAATTTAGCCAAAAGACTGCTGGTGCTCAGCGCTGGGTTTCTCATTGCGGTCTGTGTGGTGGAGGTTTTTCCGCAGATTTATAACTCTGGGAATGAGAATATTGGGCTTTGGGTCATCATCGGAGTGGTTTTGCAGATGGTTTTGGAAGGCATGACTAAGGGATTTGAACACGGCCATTTTCATTATGAAAAATGTAATATTCTCCCTATCGGATTGCTGGTGGGCATGTTTATTCATGCATTTATAGAAGGAATTCCATTGGCTGGAATGCATTTGGATTCGCCGTATTTGTTGGGTATTTTGGTGCATAATCTACCGATTTCCTTTGTGCTGGGAGCATTTTTATTGAGAGAAAAGAAAAACAAGCTGATTGCGTGGGTTACCATCGCGTTTTTTGCGGCGGCATCTCCGCTGGGAATGGTGCTTGGGAAATACTTTAAACCCGAATGGCAGGCGTATTTCCTGGCGCTGTCGGGCGGGATTTTTCTACATATTTCTTCGGTGATTATTTTTGAAAATAATAGTAAAAGCCACCAGATAAACTGGGAAAAAATGTTTTTGGTGATTTTGGGTGTGGGCGTGGCTCTCGTGGGGCATTTATTTCACGAACATAGCCATCATTAGCCAAGTAATATTATCTTTGTAAAAAATTAAGTTTAAAAAATCAAATAAAAATATGTTTCGAACACATACTAATGGCGAGCTGTCGCTGAAAAATCTTAACGAAACCGTTACTCTTGCGGGCTGGGTGCAGACTATCCGTGACAAAGGATTTATGATTTGGGTGGATCTGCGCGATCGATATGGCATCACTCAGCTTGTTTTTGATGAGGAAAGAACTTCCAAAGATCTTTTGGAAAAGGCTAAAAACTTGGGGCGTGAATTTGTCATCCAAGTGGAAGGAAAAGTCATAGAAAGAGCCTCTAAAAACCCAAAAATCCCAACGGGAGAAATCGAGATTTTAGTAGAAAAACTCACTGTTTTGAACGAATCTGTGCTGCCTCCTTTTACCATCGAAGATGAAACTGACGGCGGTGAGGAGCTTCGTATGAAATACAGATATCTGGATATCAGAAGAAATCCAGTGAAGGATAAACTTATTTTCAGACATAAAATCGCTCAGAAAGTCCGAAACTATCTCTCTGAGCAAGGCTTTATAGAGGTGGAAACGCCTGTTCTTATCAAATCTACTCCAGAGGGAGCGAGGGATTTCGTGGTGCCAAGCCGTATGAACGAAGGGCAGTTCTATGCACTTCCGCAGTCGCCGCAGACTTTCAAACAGCTTCTGATGGTGGGCGGAATGGACAAATATTTTCAAATTGTAAAATGTTTCCGTGATGAAGACCTTCGCGCGGACAGACAGCCTGAATTTACCCAAATAGACTGCGAAATGGCTTTCGTGGAGCAGGAAGATGTGATGAATGTTTTCGAAGGTTTGGCAAAAAATCTTTTGGAGGAAACGACAGGAAAGAAATTCGGTCAATTCCCAAGAATGACTTTTGCAGAGGCGATGAGAAAATACGGAAACGACAAACCAGATATCCGTTTCGGAATGGAATTCGCGGAACTGAACGACCTTGTAAAAGGGAAAGAATTTAAAATCTTTGATGAAGCTGAACTTGTTGTCGGAATCAATGTAGAAGGGAAGGCAGACTACACAAGAAAGCAGATAGATGAACTTATCGACTGGGTAAAACGCCCACAAATTGGTGCCAGTGGAATGGTTTGGCTAAAATTCCAAGAAGATGGCGTGCTTACTTCTTCGGTGAATAAGTTTTATAACGAAGATGATTTGAAAGCCATTGCTGAGAGATTTAATGCTCAAAAAGGTGATTTGATGCTCGTTATGAGCGGCGATGCTAATAAAGTAAGAGCTCAGCTTTCTGTGCTGAGAATGGAGCTGGGAAATAGACTTGGGCTAAGAAAAGGCGATGAATTTGCGCCGCTTTGGGTTGTAGATTTCCCGCTTTTGGAATGGGATGAGGAGAGCGGAAGATACCACGCGATGCACCATCCTTTCACCTCGCCGAAACCGGAGGATATTCCGCTTTTGGAAACTTCGCCAGGGGAGGTCAGAGCCAATGCTTATGATCTCGTGCTGAACGGCAACGAGATTGGCGGCGGGTCTATCCGTATCTATGATAAAGACTTGCAGTCCAAGATGTTTGCCCTTTTAGGATTTAGTCCAGAAGAGGCGGAGGCTCAGTTCGGCTTCCTGATGAATGCTTTCAGATACGGCGCCCCTCCTCATGGCGGGCTGGCCTTTGGGTTTGACCGTCTGGTCGCTATTTTGGATGGAAACGAGGTTATCCGTGACTACATCGCCTTCCCGAAAAACAACAGCGGAAGGGATGTGATGATAGACGCTCCTTCGCCGATAGATGAGGCGCAGCTGGTGGAACTGAACATCAGCATTAGAAAATAAATGACTTTTTGTTTTAATAATGTGGGGCGGGTGGTTTTTCATCTGTCCCACTGCTTTTTCTATGTAGGACAAAGGATTTCCGAGATAGGATAAAGCCTATCCTAAATAGGATGAGGAATATCCGAGATAGGATAAAAGGTTTCCGAGATAGGATGAGGGATATACTTGAAAGGAGTTTAATGATTTAGATAGGATGTTGAATATCCTGTAAAGAATTAGCCTTGTCCTTGATGAAAAATTAAATATACTACATGGGAAATTCTTTCGCTGAGATAGGATGAAGAATATCCGAAATAGGATGAAGTATATCCAAGATAGGATAAAAGGTTTCCGAGATAGGATAAGGAATATCCTTGAAAGGAATTTAATAATTTAGATAAGATGTTAAATATCCTATAAAGGATTAGCCTTGTCCTTGATGAGAATTTAATTATCCTTGATAAAAAATTCTTTAATCCTGAAAGAAAATCCTTTCGCCAAGATAGGGCAAAAAGAAAAAGAGATGCTCTGAAAAGCATCCCTCTTTGCCGACATTATATGAATGTGTTTTTAAGTTCTGTCCCACATGTTACAAGTATTGTGCCAAAACGAAAATTAGTTGGCTTCGCTCTGCGGGACGCTTATCCTGCCGAAAAGTTTTTCTTTCCAGTTCGTCCATTTGTATTTTTTGGCGAGAATTAGAATTGTCAATAAATACGGAATAGTTTCTATTAAGATGGAGAAGAAACCAAAGCTGGGCGCAGTGATTTTTTTGAAGAGGGCAGGCGTCTGCAAGGAAGACCACTCGGAGGAGGAGAGGATGCAGACGAAGAAATTGTTGGCGAAATGGATGCCCAGAGCGAGTTCCAGCCCGTCATCCATGAGGGTGACAATGCCCAGCAGAAATCCCATCCCGATGTAGAAGACCATGATGCCCCAGCCCATTTCCGCGACTTCGGGATTAGCGGAATGCGCCAGCCCAAATAGGATGGAAGACAGGAAAAGCGGAACCCAGCGGTTTCTGGATAGGAAACTGAGCCACTGCATAAAATATCCTCGGAAAAAATATTCCTCAAAACCTATCTGAACTGGGAAAAGAAATAAAGCCAAAAGACAAAGAACAAAGAAACGATGCGGCTGGAAATTCCATGCAAAATCAGAAGGATTTATAAGATATTCTAAAAAGAAAAAAGCGGTAATAATCCCTCCATAAACTAAAAAACTGAAAGAAATACGCCGGAAATCTATTTTTCTTCGGCTGGTGGTAAATTGGGTAATTGATTGCTTGTGCAGAAGAGTTACGACAAGAAATAAAGGGAATAGAAAAAAAGCAAAACCGAATAAACTAAGAGCAAAGAAAGGAAGCTCGCCTACTTGGGCTATTCTTTCTTTTATATATTGTTTTGTATCATTCTCCTCCGAGAATACTCCCTGTAACAAAAACAATAAAAAAGCGATAGATACAATGGAATAAACTATCTTCCTCTTCGCCGAAAAAACCTGTGAAATGTACATAATAAAAATCTATTTAGAATGAATGTTCTGCTTATTAGTATATGTTGTTTTTAATTTGTTACAAAAATAAATAAATATAGAAAATTTCACAGATATTTTTTCAATTCAAAAATTATTCATACCTTTGCAAACCCTTTATGGGAAAAGTATGTTTAATCATAAATGATAAATTGTGAATACATTAAGTTACAAAACAGTATCAGCAAACAAGGCTACCGCTAATAAAGAATGGGTTGTGGTAGATGCTGCTGGGCAGCCTTTGGGGCGAATGGCTTCCAAAGTTGCAAAGATTTTGAGAGGTAAGCACAAGACGAATTTCACTCCTCATGTAGATTGTGGAGATAATGTAATCGTTTTGAATGCAGGACAAGTTGCTTTATCAGGCAATAAGTGGGCAGACAAGGAGTATATCTGGCATACAGGATACCCAGGTGGACAGAAATCATTAACAGCTGAAGAATTGCAAAAGAAAGACAGTCTGAGATTGATAGAGCATGCAGTAAGAGGTATGCTTCCAAAAAACAGATTGGGGAGAGCTATTCTTAAAAATCTGCATGTTTATGAAGGAAGTGAGCACAAACACGAAGCTCAACAGCCAAAAGTAATTAACCTTAACGAAATTAAATAATTATGTCTATAGTTCACAAGATAGGAAGAAGAAAAACTTCTGTAGCAAGAGTTTATGTGAAACCAGGGACAGGAAATGTTACTGTTAATGGGAAAGATGCAAAAACTTATTTCTGCACAGATGTATTGGTTTACAAAGTAAATCAGCCGTTTTTATTGACTGAAACTGTTGGTCAGTACGATGTTACTATCAATGTAGTAGGAGGAGGAACAACAGGTCAGGCTGAAGCTATCAGACTTGGAGTATCTAGAGCATTGTGTGAGATTAACGAGGAGTTTAGAGCTGTTCTAAAACCTGCAGGACTTCTTACAAGAGATGCAAGAATGGTAGAAAGAAAGAAACCAGGTCAGAAAAAAGCGAGAAAGAGATTCCAGTTCTCTAAGCGTTAATATTTTGTATTCAATATTCAGTTTCATCTGTATATTGTTTCGCAAAAACTATTTTATACACAAGTATGCGAGGCGTCTCGCTTAGCAGAAAGTAAAAATTGCCCGTTTAGTTTAGCATCTAAACAGTTCTCCCATCAAAGAACATGTTGATTGCGTAACAGCGGAAAGTAAACTAACAAAAAACAAAAAAATGGCAAAAGTTCAAGTTAAAAACTTATTAGAAGCAGGAGTACATTTCGGTCACATGACTAGAAAGTGGAATCCTAATATGGCTCCATACATTTTTATGGAGAAAAATGGTATTCACATCATTGATTTACATAAAACAGCTGTGAAATTAGAGGAGGCTTGTTCTGCTCTTGAAAAAATCACTTCAGCTGGTAAAAAAGTTCTTTTCGTAGCTACTAAAAAACAAGCTAAAGAAGTAGTAGCAAAACACGCTCAAGAACTTAATATGCCTTATATCACAGAAAGATGGCCAGGTGGAATGCTTACTAACTTCGTTACTATCAGAAAAGCGGTTAAGAAAATGAACGCTATCGATAAAATGAAGAAAGATGGTACATTCGAAACTTTATCTAAAAAAGAAAGATTGCAAGTAGACAGACAAAGAGCTAATCTAGAGAAGAACTTAGGTTCTATCGCTGACATGGTTCGTCTTCCTTCTGCTATCTTCGTGGTAGATATCATGAGAGAGCACATCGCAGTTACAGAAGCTAAAAAATTAGGTATTCCTGTATTTGGTATCGTGGATACTAACTCAGATCCTAGAAAAGTAGACTTCGTAATTCCAGGAAACGATGATGCTTCTAAATCTATCGATATGATTCTTTCTATCGTTTCTGCTTCTGTAAAAGAAGGTTTATCTCAAAAGAAATCTTCTGAAAAAGCA
>CALHQK010000159.1 GCA_938037185.1 uncultured Riemerella sp. | reverse complement strand
TCCATTTGTAATTCTTATCCATCACCTTATTATTGATAAGAAATTCTTTAAACTGATTAAAATTCCCTTCAATATCTGAAATGGCTATCAATTTTTTAGGCATCGGATAGACCGAAGGTTCTTCTTTCAGCTCCTTTTTCAGCCTGAAAGAAAAGAAATCCTTATCTGTAATGTAGGATTTTAGCTCCTGATTTTCTTCATACCATTTATAAACTGGTGTAGGAACGCCATTTTCTTCCTTAATGCTCTTCACGACCGCCCCTGACCGACCTAAACCCGAGTGAAAGATATATGGCCCATCTATCCCAGCTCTGGAAGTATCTTTTTCTAATCTTTTTTCCGATATGATGAGCTTGGGCTGTAAATCCTCTTCCTCCTTATCATAATCATATCCAATAGCCACAATAGACCCAGTTATTGGCGCTACAATTTCAGCTATTTTGGAAGAATCTTTCGGTTGCTCTTTTCCTGATGAAACAGGCTTTTTCTGGGCATTCAGAATATTACTCAAAAATAAAAATGCTAAAACAAGAACAGTTATTTTTTTCATTTTAAAATTTTTCATTAGTATCTGTATTAATTTTTTCTTAGTTTTTCTTCATCCAAGGCTTTATTTATCAGAATTTCAAACACTTCTCCCAGTTCATCCGATGCGCGTTTCACAGCGTGTTCTATGATTTTTCTGGCTTGGTTTTCGGTAATTCCTGCCTCTGTCCAGCTTCTGCCAGAGGAATGCGTATTGAGCAGAAAAGGCATTATTCGGTCTATGGCACAGGCAAAAACAGCATCAGGCGTCTTCTCCGCTTCAAATTCTTTCCACAGACCAAGAAACTCACTGCTCATCGGCTCTTCAAGGATACCAAAAATCCTCTCCGCAGAGGCAAGTTCCCTTTCGTATTTGCCGACCATCGCTTTTTCATCAAAGATAAAAGTATCACCAGCATCTATCTCCACCACATCATGAATGGACAGCATTTTAATCACTCGCAGAAGGTCTATTTTCTCCTTATTTTTGGCATAAGGGAAAAGTATCTGAGCCAAAACAATAATCTGCCAGCTATGCTCCGCCGAGTTTTCCCTCCTTTGGTCATCGTGGTTAAAATTCCTGCGCTGCACATTTTTGAGAGCATCAAGGGTTAAGATGAATTTGATTTCCTTTTCTAAAACCATGAAAATGATTTTTTTATATTAAATTGATTTTCTCTTCATTTTCGGTAATTTCTCCGATTTCATAGGCATCTTTCAGCGTAGAAAGCACTTTTTCAGCATCTTTTTCATCTACGACAACTACCATTCCCACACCCATATTAAATGTCCCGAACATCTCCATTCGGTCTACATTTCCTCGTTTTTCAAGTTCAAGCATAATGCTCGGAATACGGATTTTTTCCGTTTGAATAGCTGCACAAAGTCCATTCGGAATGATTCTCGGAACATTCTCTATCAGTCCGCCGCCCGTGATATGCGCTATTCCGCTAAGGCTCACCACCTTCAAAAGCTGATGAATAGGCTGATAATAAAGCCTTGTCGGTTCAAGGAGCGTTTCATAAAGTGGTTTTTCTTCAAATTCTTCCTCAAAATTTGGGAACACTTTTCTCACCAAAGAAAATCCATTGGAATGAAAACCAGAACTCGGAATAGCAATGATTTTATCTCCTTTTTTGATTTTTGAACCATCGATGATTTCATCTCTTTCTACGATTCCTACACAGAAACCAGCCACATCATAATCGCCCACCTGATACATCCCTGGCATTTCCGCTGTTTCCCCACCGATAAGGGCGCATTCATTGTCTTTGCAGGCTTTTACCATTCCTAAAACGATTTCTGATGCTACATTGGAATCCAATTTTCCACAAGCGAGATAATCCAAGAAAAACAAAGGTTTCGCGCCATGGCAGAGAATATCATTGGCACACATCGCAAAACAGTCAATCCCGATGGAATCATATTTTTTGGTATCCAAAGCGATTTTCAGTTTCGTTCCCACGCCATCCGTTCCGCTCACTAAAACTGGATTTTTATACTCTCCAATGGCATAAAACGCCCCAAAACTTCCAAGATTATTCAGTACATTTTTATTGTGAGTTTCGGCTACGGCGGATTTTATCTTGTCTACGGTTTTGTAGCCTTCTTCTTTGTCTACTCCTGCGGATTTGTAAGTGTTATTCATAGTTTATTTTTTTATTTAAAGTTAAAATTCAGACACAAAAAAGCCGACAAACCATAAGGTGAGCCGACAGGTATATTTTCAGCACAAAACTCCATTCCACTATTTTGGTTAGGAAAAAGAGCCGAAGTAATGCTGTTTAAGTTCAAAATAATTTTGTTTTTTGTGCTTACAAAAATAGAATTTTTAGTGATAAAACCCAAAAAATCGTTTCATAAAAAAATATTACCTTTGTCCCTTTAAATAAAAGAAAGAATATGTCTATTACCAGATTATTTGACTTAGCCTACGATTCTCTGAAGAGATACCCAAAAGAAGATATTATTGTAACGAAATATGATGGAGTATGGGAAAAGATTTCCACAAAACATTTTGTAGACCAGGGGAATAAGCTGTCCAGAGGGCTTTTGCAGCTGGGCATAGCACCAGGGGACAAGATAGGTTTGGTTTCCACGAACAACCGCACGGAATGGTGTATTGCAGACTTGGGGATTTCCCAGCTGGGAGTGGTTACCGTGCCGGTCTATCCTACGATAAGCGTGGAAGACTATATCTATATTTTTAATAATGCAGAAATAAAATATTGTTTTGTCTCAGATAAAGACCTTTACGAAAAACTGATGCAGGTAAAACCTGAAGTGCCATCTCTGGTGGGCGTTTTTACTTTTGATGAGGTGGAGGGAGCTCCGCATTGGTCAGAAGTGATGAGTTTAGGTGAAAATAATATCAGTCAGCAGGAAGTAGAAGACCTGAAAGACACCGTGGATGGCGAAGATGTAGCGACCATCATCTACACTTCCGGTACAACAGGAAAGCCGAAAGGAGTGATGCTTACGCATAGGAACATTATATCTAACCTGATGGCGGTAGACCACAGAATTCCTAAAATCAGGAAGAATTACAAAGAGGTCAGAGGGCTTAGTTTTCTGCCAATCTGCCATGTTTTTGAACGCATAGTGTATTATTTCTATTTGTATAACGGCTATTCTATTTATTTTGCGGAGAGTATAGATAAACTCGGCGAAAACCTTAAAGAGGTAAAACCGCATTATGTGACCGTAGTTCCGAGGCTTTTAGAAAAAGTTTATGATAAAATCTATGCTAAGGGCATCAGCTCAGGAGGGCTGAAGAAGCTCATTTTCCTATGGGCAATGGGCGTTGGTAAGAAATATGAAATAGGAAAACCGAAAACACTGAAACAAATAATAGCCGACAAGCTGGTCTTTTCCAAGTGGAGAGAGGCGCTGGGCGGAGAGATATTCACCCTTGTTTCGGGTTCGGCGGCACTTTCGGTGAGTTTAAACAAGAAGTTTCAGGCGGCTGGAATCCCTATTCTGGAGGGCTACGGACTTACAGAAACTTCACCAGTGATTGCTGTGAGCAGCTTTGAGCGGATGAAACCAGGCTCGGTGGGGCATCCTTTGGACAACTTAGATGTGAAAATCGCAGAAGATGGCGAGATACTCGTGAAAGGACCTTCCGTTATGAAAGGCTATTATAAAAATCCAGAACAGACCAAGGAAGTCTTTACCGAAGATGGCTATTTCAAGACGGGAGACATCGGGTTTATTGATGAAGAGGGCTTCCTTATCATTACCGATCGTAAGAAAGAGATGTTCAAAACATCGGGAGGGAAATATGTAGCGCCGCAGATTATAGAGAATAAAGCCAAGAATTCCCGTTTTATAGAACAGATAATGGTAGTAGGAGAGGGGGAGAAGATGCCTTGCGCCTTGGTGCAGCCCAACTTTGTTTTTGCAAAACGATGGGCAGAACTCCATAAACTGAATATCGGTAAAACCCCAGCAGAGATGGCGGCAAGCCCAGAACTAAAAACAAGAATAGAAAAAGAAATATCTAAACTCAATGAGAAGCTGGGCAACTGGGAGAAAATAAAGAAAATAGAGCTGGTGCCGGATGTCTGGACTACAGAAAACGGCATGCTTACTCCCACTCTGAAACTCAGAAGGAGAATAATCCTCCAAAAGTATGCAGACCTCTATAACAAGCTGTATGATAGAGAGAATGAGCAGTAAACTTGCAAAAATAATTTTGTGTAAAAACAAAATTATTTTTACTTTTGCCCATTGTTTTTAGAAAACACAAGGATCTGATGAATTGTAGACAGAAACAACTCATCATTAGTATGTGAGAGAGGTGTAGATTAGTCTATATCTTTAAGTTTAATTTAAATTATAAGTTATGAAAAAGACTTTTATTTTCGCTGGGGTGCTGAGTGTTGCACTAGCTTACGCCCAAACACAGCGAGTAGGAATTAACACTACCGAACCAAAGGCGACTTTAGACATTGCTAAAGGAACGGGACTGCCTACAGGGCAGGTAGAAGGGGTACTATTCCCAAGGCTCACACAGGCGGAGCGGAACAACATGGGGCAACCTCAGCTTTTATCAGGGTTGCAGATTTTTAATACAGACAAAAACTGTATTGATATTTGGTTTGGTTCTTATTGGGTGTGTTCAGATGGAACACAGAGAGACAATCATGGAGATGCTCCATCATCTTCTGCTACTATCAAGCTTACACAACTTGGTTTTTCTGGAGATTATGTGCATATGGATAATCTTAACTCTACAAACACTGTTACATTCGTAGTAGAAAATAAGACTAATGCAGATATTAACAGTGTAAATCTATCAAACGCAGTTACTTTTACTCAAGCACCAGGTAGTAATATAAGTTTAGTTTCAGGACAGTATACTAATGTAAATCTTAGAAAGGGCAAAAAAACCACACTTGTTTATGCATTAGAAGGTACCCCTAGAAAAGGATCTTTGCTGGCAAAATTTGCTTATAGTGGGCTCAATGTAATAGCAGTGGGAGAAGTAGCAGATAGAGATGATCCTGTTATACCACAACGACTAACCATATTAGATAATGGAGAGCGGTTTGTGGTATCTGTTTATGATAATGATTATTCGCCTATCAATAATTTACAAACAGATGCGGCAACACGAGGAAGCAGAATAGCCGACGGCATACTGGATCCTCTGATAGATTACCAAAGAAAGATAACATCTGCGGGAATAGAACTTTATATTCCTATAAATGTATCCTCTGGTACAGTAACATTACCTGCATACTCTACGGAGAAAGCTATAGACCCTATTAATACAGAAGACGGATTGGGAGGTAAGGTCAGACTATCTTGGGCTGCACAGACCCTGCAAGCAAAAGATACCTACTTTACTGCAAGATTGAGTGCTGTTGGAGCAGATATTAATTTAAAGAAGCTTGATTTTAATAGTGGTATGGGAAATGATCTGAAAGGCTTTGAATTAGCTAAGTTTAATTTGCCACGCGATCAAAATGGTCTAAACAGAGTATCTTATTACATAAGACTAATACCAGGTATTCCAGATAGAAAAATAGCAGAACAGACCAATGGAGTGTATGAACATAGGTTTATATATGCACCTGTTAAAACATATCAAAGTGCTTCATATCAAGGTCTAAGTCATAATTTAGGAGCAGAATATGCAAGACTAGATTCTCCGGTGTTTGATCCAGGACAGGTGGCGAAACACCCTGCCGATTTGAACGCCTTTGGATCTTTATTCCAGCAGGGGAGACGGGCAGATGGACACGAACTCGTTACTTATACATCAGCCAACGCTTGGACTAGAAAGTACCCTTCTACAAATGTTATTTCCAATACAGAATTTCCTACCCACCCGAACCATATAGATGTACAGCTGCATGGAACTCCGGGGGCACAGTACTACCCTTGGTGGAATAGTAATAATAAAAAAGCAGCATTATCAGGGGCGGATATAGTGTGTCCAGCAGGCTTTAGATCAGGGTATGATACTCAGCAATACTATATAGATCAGCAGATTGCTGCTGGAGGTTTTATAGGAGATATGAGATTGATTTCTCCGGAGATATCTCCTTTCTATCTCTACCAAGGAGCAGGAGGTATTTATTTCCCTCTTGGAGCCCATTCAGACTGGTCATATAACCAAATTAACCAATATCCATCTCAAAATGGAACACCTAATATGACAATAGTGGGAACAGTAAATAACGGGAAAGGAAATGGACTTGGAGAGCCTACACCTAATGTTATTCTTTATGGGGATACTAGCTCATATTCAACAACAGATCCTAGAAGACAGCATTGGACTTATAGAATGTTTTCATATACTTCCAACCCAAGAATTCAAGATAATCCAGGAGATTTAAGGTCTTACTATGGCCATCCTTCTACAACCTTACCAGTTTATTGTAATAGATAATATTAAAAGGTATAAATTATGCCCCCAGCTTTTTTAGGCTGGGGGCTTTTGTTTCATAAAGAGGCTATTTATTTAATGGTTGAAGGGTACTAACTTAATGGGTAACGACCCGTTTGGAAGGGGTTAAAGGGTACTAATTTAGTGGTCGAAGGGTATTAACTTAGTGGTTATTGACCCGTTCGGAAGGGGTAAAGGGGTACTGATTTAGTGGTCGAGGGGTATTAACTTAATGGGTACTGACCCGTTCGGAAGTGGTTGAAGGGTATTAATTTAGTGGTCGAAGGGTACTAACTTAATGGGGGTCGACCCGTTCGGAAGGGGTAAAGGGGTATTAATTTAGTGGTCAAAGGGTACTAACTTAGTGGCTATCGACCCGTTCGGAAGGGGTTGAAGGGTATTAATTTAGTGGTCATAGGGAATAAAAAAACAGGAAATCAATAATTTCCTGTTTGTATTTTGGGGCTAAAGCATTTCAGATTCTATGGCAATTTCGCCAGTGAGGATTTTCTGAATA
>CALHQK010000158.1 GCA_938037185.1 uncultured Riemerella sp. | reverse complement strand
ATTGAAAATGAAGACTTTACAGAAATGTGAAGTCTTTTTTGTTTTAACTAAGTTTTGGTTATAAACTTTAAGGATTAAATCTAAATCCTTTAAAGTTATCTTGAACCAATAATTTTAATCAATGGTGTAAAATAAAAGTATAGATATGAATTATAAAAAAGTGACTTTTAGTATTGTTTGTGATGATGAAAAACATTTAGAAGAAGTTTTGAATTGGTACAATAAGACCTATGATACTGATTTTAAAATTGAAAACAAAATTTACTTTAGCAGATATTTTTGATATCGGCTATCATTTTGGAATGGAAATACAAAAACTTCGAGAAAAAGGAGAAATAAATAAGTAATATTCTTTAATCTTTTTATACCACTTTGAAAAATCACACAAAAATATTGTTCCTAATATAATAGAGAATAGCTTTATTACAGTTCCCCCTATTTTTATGCAAATCAATTTAATAAGTTACAATAAACTTCTTCTCATCTATGTTCTGAATAAATGAATATACGAAAGGAATAAGCTCTTTCCCATCCATATCAATTACGCCATACTTCTCTCCTTTTTTACATATAATGGTATTAGGAAATTTTGAAGAATCATATGTATAAAAAATGGCTTTCATCCCTTCCATAGGAATCCCTTTTCTAGTATATAAAAAAGTCTCTTCATCCGAGTAAATACTACCAAAAGTAAAGTGTTTATCAACATAAAATGTTGGTTTTTTATCATGTGTTGGAGGAATGAGGACATTCAGCTGATGATCAATCACCCCATACTTCCCATTTCTTATAAGCAAAAAGTAGGTATCTGCATAAGGTTTCTTATCTCTGAAGAAAGGGAAAGGAATAGACATCCTATTTATATAACCTAATTTGTCTGCCTCTGTAAATTTTGTATTTGTCATTTTAGATGTTTTGCTGTCAAACAAGAGCCATTTTCCTTGTTTTAAGACTAATGCTTTGTTCGAACTAATAGCAAAAATATCATCATAAATACAACTAAGAAGCTGCTTTCCTTTGCTGCTAAACAATCCGTATTTGCCGTTCAGATTGGCAATATATAAGTTATTGAACGCTGCTGAAATTTTTTTGTATTTAAAACCCATTACTTCTTTACCGTTTTCGGTAATGATGCCTATCTGTTCATTTTTACTTGCTATGATTTCTGATCCAATACCTTTTTCTAAATAATCAAAGTCAAAAGGAATTACAAGATTTCCCTTAAAATCAAAAGCCCCTACCAAACCAAGCTGTTGTATTTGTTTTTTGTTAAGAGAGTACATTTTCTCTTTTGAGTTATTCCATTTAAGTGACCAGTTACTTACCCGCTTTATTACTTCATCTGATAGTTTTAATGGAGTTTTATGATTAAAGGCTCTCACGAAGAATCTGTTGTATCCTTTTGTTACCGCACTAAATATTGGTGGTATCACAACATTAGCATTCTTATCAAGTACACCAATACTATCCCCCCTTTCACCTTTGTTTATCTCGATAAAAGAATCATTTAAACGATATATTCCATAGTAGTCGGCAGGCACTACCACTTGTCCTTTAAGGTTTATGATTCCCTTTTTACGCTTTGAATAGAATGTTAATAAATTTTTGTTTAGGGCAAAATCTAATTCAAACTTTACCGCAATGTGTTCTTTGGTGTTCAGGTTGAAGATATGATTTGTAAAAAGAAAGTTTTCAGCTGTAAATACAATGTCATCATTGATAGGTATGTTATAAAAGTTGACACCTTCAAAAGGTGCTAGTTGTTTAAATTCAGTCTTTGTCAGCTGATATAGAGTAGGTAAAGTTCCTGTACTAACGGCAACTATTTTACGAGTAGACTGTTCATCAGATATATAGTAGTCTTTCAATAGCCTGATATAACGATATTTGAAAGGTACTATTACATTTTCATTGAAATCAATAACCCCCGTAAGGTTACTCCAATCATAATTTTCTACACCATCTGTAAATGGGACAGCAGTCAATAAATCATCATAAAGGTATGTGATATTTACATACGGTTTTGAAAGTATTTCTCCCTTCCCAATTTCATAGATATTCATTTTGGATTGGGAAAATAAAGGCTGATAAATCAAAAGTAAATGGATAAAAAGTAGAGTTATGGATTTCTTCATTTTATTGTGAAATGATATTAATTGAACAGAAAATGTATTATTTAAAAGTAAAAAGAGTTAAGTTGCTAATAAAGCACTTAACTCTCTTATTGTACCCAGAGCCGGAATCGAACCGGCACGCCTTGCGGCGCTGGATTTTGAGTCCAGTGCGTCTACCAATTCCGCCATCTGGGCCTACTCAAATCTTACGGGTGCAAATATAGACATTATTTTCATAACAGCAAAAAAAAATCAATATAATTTTAGAAATTAATTTCTAAACCATCATATGCTAGATGAACATCATCAGGGAGTTCAGCTTCTGTCTGCTCATAAAAACCTATTTTATGGCTGATGTGTGTCAGATAGGTTTTCTTTGGTTTTAGTTTTTTTACTAATTCTAAAACATCAGGCAAAATAAAGTGTGCAGGATGTTTTTCCTCTTTTCTAAGACAGTTGACAATCAAGAAATCCAGATTTAGCAATTTCTCCATTTCCGAAGCAGGGATAGAACTTGCGTCCGTTATATAAGCCAAGTTTTTTACCTTAAAACCTATTATAGGCAGCTGATTATGTAAAACATGTATCGGCGTGATTTCGGTATCATCTATTGTAAAATTGTTGTCTATCAGATGAATATCAAAACTTGGAGCTCCAGGGTATCTCACCTTGCTAAAAGCATAGGGAAATCGCTGTTTTATCTCTTCCGCAGTTCTTTCCAGACAATAGATAGGAATATTTTTTTGTCTTTTGAAAATAATGGGACGCAGGTCATCCAGCCCGATTACATGATCATTATGCTCGTGTGTGAGAAGCACTGCGTCTATGTTATTTTCTCCATTGGTAAGCATCTGCTGTCTGAAATCAGGCCCGCAGTCTATCAGTATTTTTCCATTTGTTTCGGTGGTTATCAGAGCAGAACTTCGCAGCCTTTTGTCTTTTGGGTCGGAAGAGAGACAGACAGGATCATCAGAGCCGATTATCGGAACGCCTTGGGAAGTTCCTGTTCCTAAAAATTTTAACTTCATTCGTTTTAATATTTTATAAAAAATCCAGATTAATAATAACCTGGATTTCTTTTATTGATAACAAAAAACGCGATTCAACATTTATTTTACTTGATCTACAACAGCTTTGAATGCTTCTGGATGATTCATCGCTAAATCAGCCAATACTTTTCTATTTAGCTCGATGTTGTTTCTCTTAAGAGCTCCCATGAACTGAGAGTAAGACATTCCGTATTGTCTAGTTCCCGCATTGATACGCGTAATCCAAAGACTTCTGAAATTTCTCTTTTTCTCTTTTCTGCCTCTGTAGGCATACTGCATTGCTTTTTCTACTGCGTTTTTCGCAACAGTCCAAACATTTTTTCTTCTTCCGAAGAAACCTTTAGCTTGTTTTAAGATTTTTTTTCTGCGCGCTCTAGACGCTACAGCGTTTACTGATCTTGGCATAATTTAATTAATTTGTTTTTTTTGAAAAGGGCGGAATTACATAGAATTCTCTTAGCTGCACCGTTTCAGGGTTAAACTTTTTTGAATAAAATTCTTATAAACCGAAATGATTTATAAAAACTACTTAATTGCTAATTGCTTTAAAACGCTTTTCTCGTCCACACTAGCAACATAAGAAGTCTGAGTAAGATTTCTCTTTCTCTTAGTTTCTTTTTTAGTCAAGATGTGGCTTTTGAAAGCATTTTTTCTTTTGATTTTACCTGTTCCAGTAAGAGCAAAACGCTTCTTAGCACCTGATTTCGTTTTTAATTTTGGCATTTTCTTACTTCTTTTATGTTATTTGTTATCAATATCTTATTTTGCCGAAAGATAAAACTATTTAGCCTTTTTCGGGCTCATCAGCATTATCATTCTTTTTCCTTCTAATTTAGGCATTTGGTCTACTTTTCCTACATGCTCCAGCTCTTGGGCAAGTTTTAGAAGTAATATTTCTCCTTGATCCTTAAAAACTATCGATCTTCCTTTGAAGAATACATAAGTTTTTAGTTTAGAACCTTCTTCCAAGAATTTTTCAGCGTGTTTTTTCTTGAATTGGAAATCGTGTTCATCTGTCTGAGGACCAAAACGGATTTCCTTTATCACCACTTTTACCTGCTTGGCTTTCAGCTCCTTTTGTTTTTTCTTTTGTTCGTAAAGGAACTTTTTGTAATCCAAAATACGGCAGATAAAAGGCTCTGCTTTATCCGAAATTACTACCAAATCCAATTCCTGTTCTTCAGCCATTTTCAAAGCTTCAGAAGTAGGGTAGACACCAGGTTCTACATTATCACCGACCAAACGAACCTCCTTGGCTCTGATTTTGTCGTTAATCTGATGCGCATCTTCCTGTGCAGGCTTTCGCATCGGACCTCTGTTGTTAATTTTCTTTAGTGCTATCGCTTTAAATTTTAATGGTTAATATCTTATTTAATATCTGATGACAAAGCAGCCTCTTTCTTAAAGTAAGCTATGAAATCTTCTATGCTCATTGTTCCTAAATCTCCTTCGCCTCTCTTTCTCACAGAAACAGTTCCCTCAGCCTCTTCATTTTCTCCTACAACCAGCATAAATGGCAGTTTGTTTAATTCTGCATCACGGATTTTTTTACCCGTTTTTTCATTTCTTTTGTCAATCAGACCGCAAATATCGTTAATTTCCAGCAATTGTGAAACTTTTTCTGCATAATTTACATATTTTTCACTAATTGGAAGAATTGTAAACTGCTCTGGAGCCAGCCAGAGTGGGAAATCTCCCGCAGTATTTTCTAGTAAAATAGCGATAAAACGCTCCATAGAACCAAACGGCGCTCTGTGAATCATCACTGGTCTGTGTTTCTCATTATCACTGCCTGTATACCAAAGGTCAAATCTCTCTGGCAGGTTGTAATCAACTTGGATTGTTCCAAGCTGCCAGCTTCTTCCCAAAGCATCTTTCACCATGAAATCTAGTTTTGGCCCATAGAATGCAGCTTCTCCGTATTCTACTACAGTGTTTAGTCCTTTATTTTTAGCAGCGGTAATGATTGCATTTTCTGCTTTTTCCCAGTTTTCATCAGAACCGATGTATTTTTGCTTATTTTTAGGGTCTCTTAATGAAATTTGAGCCGTAAAGTCAGCAAATCCAAGGCTGCTAAACACATACAATACCAAGTCTATAACTCCTTCAAACTCAGATAATAACTGGTCTGGAGTACAGAATAGGTGGGCATCATCCTGCGTAAAACCTCTTACTCTGGTAAGTCCATGTAACTCACCACTTTGCTCATATCTATATACTGTTCCGAATTCTGCAAATCTCTTTGGTAAGTCTTTATAAGACCATTGGCTTGTTTTGTATATTTCGCAGTGGTGAGGGCAGTTCATCGGTTTTAATAAAAATTCTTCTCCTTCGTGTGGAGTTTTTATTGGCTGGAATGAATCTGCACCGTATTTTTCGTAATGTCCAGAAGTTACATACAAATCTTTGTGACCGATGTGCGGCGAAATTACGAATTCA
>CALHQK010000157.1 GCA_938037185.1 uncultured Riemerella sp. | reverse complement strand
TCAGAATCTATTTTTTCTTTTATGGATACCATTAAATTTATTACTTACAACAAGGCGTTCTTCCAAAAGAATAAGAAACTCCTAATGTTATAGTATTCAACCAATCTTTGGATTTATTTCCAGCATTTTCATTAAGGAATTTCTCTACAGCTGCTTCTGCAGCAGGACGATTGCTTACGCCGTTATATTGTACATTGTAATCAAGTTTTTTGATATTATTATAATCCAAATCATCTGAGAATGTAGGTCTAAATAGAGCTTCAAGAGCAATAGTCCAATTGTAACCAAATTTATATTTTAGTCCCACTCCAAAAGGAATACCCACTGAGAATTTTTTCTTACTGGCAGAATCCTCTATGTTTGGAGTTATAATGAAATCTGTTCCGCGTTGTCTTACTTCTAATGTAGCAGCGGGAGAATCCATGATTAGACCAGAAAGCCCAGCAAAAACATAGGGACTCCACATTGTCTCATCTCTTTTTAGCTCATCGTTGATCGGGAAAAAATTATATTCGAATGTAACTGATGTATCCAAGATATCATTAGAAGCCGATGCATTAATATTTTGATATTTTTTTTGTAAAATATCACTAAAGAAAGCCATATTGTATCCGAACGAAAACTTTATACCTTGGTAATAATTGAAGTTTCTTTTGTAAAATATACTTCCTGTGAAAGGTAAAGTTTTCCTGTCAAGTGAGTTGTCTGGAGCAATTTGAAAGAATTTTGAGTTAGCATCTCCATATACAGAAGCTGTTCCTAACTTTACTCCTATTTCATGGCGTTGAGCAAAGGATAAACCTGCACATAACATAACTAATCCAGAAATCAAATATTTTTTCATACTTTAGATTTTTTTTAATTGTTAATACTTTAAACCGCAAATATAAAACTTTTATAATTAGTAATTGATTAAAATTGAGTTAAAAAATAAAAAAATATATAAAAAAAGAATAAATTTCATTTGTTTTAAAATCTTATTGTTTGATTGTCAGGTTGTTGTGTGGTGAAATAAAACTATCTCAAACTAAAAACATGATTTTTGGCATAAATTTTGTAATTTTGCTTTCAATGTTATAATTAGTTTTTTTAGTTGTAGTATTTCTTTTAATCTGTTTTGAAATACTATATTTAGAATCCCCTACCATAATTGGTCAAAAGTAGATGTTAGAATCTATTAGCCATGATCCGAGAGCCAACAAATTCTCGGATTTTTTTATTTTATTTCATAGGTAGTTTGGTTTATTTTTAGTTTCGTCATAGGTTTTACTTTTTTTATTTCTATATTTTTTATTCTTCTGGATGTAATATAGGATTTTATAACAAAGTTATTAATTTTTTCCATATCAGCCTCATTACTTACTATAAAAACAGCATTGTCTCCTTGTTTTACGGAAACGATATTTTGTTTGAAAAAAGAATGAAGCAGTATTTCTTCCTTTTTCCAAAAATAAAAATTAGTCAATATTCTTGTGAAAATGAATAACAAAATGAAGAAAGAAAAACGCGTGAAAGTCTTTACATTCGGTTTTTCAAAGACGCTTCTCAATAAATAAACAAGCACAAATAAAATAATAAGTTCAGGAATTTCGATGGAAACATTTTCCACAAAACTAAAATCTGTTTTTGAGAAAAAAGCAACCATATTTAGGAAGAAACTCGCGCACCAGTCATAGATTTCTAGAAGCCAATCGGGAGTAAGTCCAATTCCAAATAAAATAGAAACGATAAAGGAAAAAATAATGAATCCCTGCGAAACCATAATGCTGACAACATTGATAAAAATAGACATTATAGAAAACTGATGAAAGTAGAATAATATCAATGGAAGTGTGGTCAGCTGGGCTGCAAGGCTCAGAGAAAATGTATTTAGAATAAATCTTATTGCTCTGTTTTTTAGAGGTTTATAATGATTGGTAATGGGTTTGTATAGCCAAAAAATTCCAAAAACTGCCAAAAAGCTCAACTGAAAACCTACATCGAAAAGCTGCTGAGTATCAATCGAAAGTATCATCATTCCAGCCAAAGCCAAAGAGTGCAGAAGATTAGGTTTTCTCTGCAAAAAAATCATAATGTAATAGACCGTAATCATGATGCAGGAGCGCACCACAGAATTCCCATAATCAATGAATATCGCAAATCCCCAGATGGCCGCCAATGAAATATAAATAGGAATATTTCTGTATTTTACCGAAAAAATAGGATTTAAGACAAATAAAATCATTAAGAAAATAATCGCCATATGAGAACCCGAAATCGCCAAAATATGGATTAAGCCAGTTTTGCTGAAATGATTGATGATTTCTTGGTCTATTTCCGTTCGGTCGGCAAGGATAATTCCTTTTAAAATTGCTTTATTCTGCGGTTGGAGGCTGGAATTATCTATTCTTAAAAGTAAATCCAGCCGTTTTTGCTTTATTTTATCAGTGAAATTTATAGATTTTTTCTTTTCGAATGAAATTTCATTAGGAATAAATCCTTGATAATGAATATTTTGCCGAGCTAAATATTTTTGATAATCAAACTGAAAATCGTACTGCGGTTTCTGGGTGGGATTGAGGTAAGCCTCGGCTGAATAAAAATGCAGAAAATCCAGCTCTTTCTGTTCTTTCGGGATAGAAATTACAGCCGAAAAAGGCTTTTCAAAATTAAGAATTTCAACTTCATAGCGTTTGTTTCTTTCGTTGGAGTTCAGTTTTTTACTGAGTTGAAAAACGATTTCAACTGTTTTATTTTTCTCAAAATCAAAACTTTGAATAGAATTTGAATTGAGAAAATGCAGAAAAATTCCAATGCTGAAAAACAAAAACACCAAAAACGCCGATTTCAGTCTATCAAAGAAGAAATTTCGGATAAAAAATCCAGCTAAAAATCCCACAATTCCTAAAACTAATATAGCGACCGCTCCCCAAAAAGGGAAATCAAATTTGTCTTGAAAGAAAATTCCCAATCCAAAACTGATGGCGCAAATTAGCAAAGGTTGTTTGTTCATAGTAGTTTTGTGATGATTTCTGCGGTGCGCTCACTCGCTCCCTTACCTCCGAGGAGATGGTTTAGTTTTTCGTATTCATTTAGGATTTTTTCTCTTTGCTCTGGATTTAAGATTTTTTCTAATTCGGATTTTATGTTTTTTGTTGTTAAATCATTTTGTATCAATTCTTTAACGACTTCTTTGTCCATGATTAAATTGACCAAAGAAATAAATTTAATGTGTTTTACCAGTCTTTTTGCGATTTGGTAAGAAATCCAGCTTCCGCGGTAGCAGACTACTTCTGGGATTTTTAGAAGGGCAGTTTCCAGCGTTGCCGTTCCAGAAGTTACCAGAGCAGCTTTGGAAGAACGAAGCAAATCATAAGTTTTATTGGACACAAAATGCACATCATTCGTCAAAAATTCATCATAAAATTTTTTTGGTAGGGAAGGTGCTCCTGCTATAACGAACTGATAATCTTTGAAATAAGGAGTCACGCTGAGCATCAAGCCAAGCATTTTTCTTATTTCTTGTTTTCGGCTTCCTGGGAGTAATGCGATGATTTCCCTGCTGTCTAACTTGTTTTGCCTCTTAAATTCTTGGCTGTCAATTGGTTTTAGGTTTGAAATGGCATCCAAAAGAGGGTGTCCCACAAAGTGGGCTTTCACAGAATGTTTCTTGTAAAAATCCTCTTCAAAAGGGAGGATTACCAGCATCTCATCTATATATTTTTTGATGGTTTCTACGCGGCCTTCCTTCCAAGCCCAAAGCTGTGGAGAAATATAATATACCACTTTGATTCCTAATGATTTAGCAAGCTTTGCAGTTCTTAGGTTAAAGCCAGGGTAATCCACCAAAATAAGGACATCTGGCCGGTGTTTTTTTATGTCTTCTTTACAAAATTTGATGTTTCTCAGAATGGTTTTAAGGTTTAAAACCACTTCCAAGAATCCCATGAAAGCAAGGTCTTTGTAATGTTTTACCAATGTTCCACCCACATCTTTCATCAGGTCGCCTCCCCAAAATCTGAACTCCGCATCGGGCTCTTTTTTTAGGATGGCTTTCATCAGGTTAGAACCATGTAAATCCCCAGAAGCTTCTCCTGAGATGATATAATATTTTTTAGACATTTTGTTTTAGTAAAAAAGATTTATTTTTGCTCAAATATAAATAAATAATATGTCAGAGCAAGGAGAAATTGTAAATAAAGTTGCGAATAGCGGATTGATTAACTTTGATATTTCGGATTTAATTCCCAAAGGAACAAGAAAAGGAATAGATTTGAAGGATTTTCTCTTCGAGGGATTGATTCTCCGAGAAGCAGATTTTAGGCAAAAAATTTCAGAAATAAATCCAGAGGATTATAAAGAAGCGTATGTTTATATTTATAATTCAGCTGATGCTGTTATTCCTCTTTGGGCATATTTTCTTATAACGGCAAAAATCAGCGGTTTTGCTGAAAAAATAATCTCTGGAAATAGAGAAACCTTGGAAACAATACTGCTTCATGATGTTATTCAAAGTTATGATTTTAGTTATTTAGAATGCAAAAGAGTTTTGGTAAAGGGATGTTCTCATGCTTTTGTTTCGGAAAATTCATATGTGGAGTTGGTGGATAGACTGCGCCCTGTCGTAAAATCGCTGATGTTTGGAGAAGCATGTTCTAATGTTCCTATTTTTAAGCAATAAAAAGTCCGCGAAAACGGACTTTTTTACATTAAATAAAATATTATAATTTACTCCTCAACTTTAGAAAGATACCTCTGAACTTTCTTTTCCTTTTTGAAGGACCATATTTTTCTGTGTCCCTTTATAAGCGATATTTACTAGATTCATCTGCTTAGGATAGGCTTCCGTCAAGATGCTATTTCTAATGCTTAGTGTAGAAATATTCTGTACATTACTAACTTCGAAATAAATGAAGACAGTTTCTCCATTTACTTGGCTGTTATTGACATTTAATGATTTATGTTCTCCATTCACAGAGACTGAGAAATTTCGGCTAATATATTTTTCTACTTCGCCTTTGAAGTTCGCAGCTCCAGAATTTATTTTTAGAACATTTGCCATCTGTTCTGTACTTACCTTGGTGGTAAATTTTAAGGTTTTACTTCCCTCTATATAGTCTACTTTGGTCAATGAAGACTGAAACTGATGTACTGTGAAACTCATAATCATAAACAGCATCATAAAAACCCCGATGATATTGATTTTCTTTTTCATAATTACAATCTTAAAATTTGTTAAATAAAGGCAAAAGCCGTGCCAAACTTAGAAATTGGTATGGATTGCGTATTTATCATAGAAAGCTTTAATGTGTGAAACGGCCTCATCAGCCGTGTCTACCACCCTGAAAAGAGAGAAATTTTCTTCCGAAATTAATTTCATTTTTAGTAAAGTATTTTTGAACCAATCTAACAGCCCGCTCCAAAATTCTGAACCAACGAGAACGATAGGAAATCTGCCGATTTTCCCTGTCTGAATCAGTGTCAATGCTTCTGAAAGTTCATCCAAAGTCCCAAAACCACCAGGCATCACGATAAATCCTTGTGAGTATTTTATAAACATGAGTTTTCTAATGAAAAAATAGTCAAACTCCATGCTGTATAATTTGTCTATATAAGGATTTAGATGCTGCTCGAAAGGAAGTTCTATATTGAGGCCGATGGATTTTCCTCCACTTTCTTTGGCGCCTTTGTTTCCTGCTTCCATGATTCCTGGGCCGCCGCCAGTGATGACACCAAAGCCCAGTTCTGTGATTTTTTGAGCAATTTCCTCTGTCATTTTGTAATATTTGGTGTCTGGTTTTATCCTTGCTGACCCAAATATAGACACGCAAGGTCCCATTTTCTGCATTTTTTCATAACCAGAGACTATTTCTCCCATTATCTTAAAGACCATCCAGCTGTCTTTGGTGGCCTGCTCGCTCCAAGTTTTTTGTCGAAAACTTTCTCTTAAAATTTCTTCTTCCATTTTATTTAAAATATTTTTCTGCTTCAGCGATAGATTCTGGTTTTCCCACATCTATCAGTAAAGCATCGTGTTCGTATCCTTTGATAATATAGTCTTTCATCAGGTCTAAATATTCCTCCATGATGGAGAATTTCCCATGGCGGGTGAAAAGTTTCAGTAAATTAGAATTAATACAATGTATCCCACTGAAAGCCAGTGGTTTTAGGTTTTTATAAGTGTTTCCAAAGATTTCTTCACCCGTTTTCTCATTACGCCAGCCTTGCAGGGTCATTGCACTGTCAAAAAGCAGTTTTCGTGAGCTTTTTCTGTCCGAAACTGCCAAAGTAACCAAGTTATTGGATTTTAAATGAAAATCAATGAAATCACCGATGTTCAGATTGGTCAAAATATCAGCATTCATGATTAAAAAATGCTCTTCCTGCTCCAAAATTTCTTTGGCAAAGACCAAAGCGCCGCCTGTTTCCAGAAGTTCTTCGGACTCGTCAGAGATTTCTATTTTAGCACCGAAATTATCATTTTCTTTCAGAAAATCAACAATCTGCTCTCCGAAATGATGAATATTAATAATAAAATCATTAATCCCAAAAGACTGTAGAAATTTGATATTTCTTTCCAGTAAGGTGATGTTATTTACCTTAGCCAGAGCCTTTGGGTGTTTGTCCGTGAAAGGTTTTAATCTTGTCCCTTTTCCTGCCGCGAATATAAAAGCTTTCACTATTTTATTTTATTCAAAAAGGTTATAAAATCACTATCTAAATCATCGGCTAATTTTCGTGAGCCGTATAAATTCAGATGTCCATTATCATAGTAAGCAATTGTGTCATTGATATACCCAGGAGTATCATTGAAAATTTTACTTTTGGATACATCATAGATATATACATTTTCGTATTTTTTTGCAATTTCTTCTAAAATTTTTTTGTTCTCATCAGAATGTTCCAATTTCAATTCTCTTCCAATAGGTAGAAAAGTATCATAAGACCTTAAAGGATGTCTATTGAGCCAAGGGAAAGTATTTATTAAGACTAATCTTTGGTCTTTTCTGAGGTTTTTGGCTAATTTTTCTAGAGAAGTTTTCATAGAAGGTAGCTGTTTAAATCCCGCACTATTCATTATAATGATTTTACTTTCATCAATCATTTTCTGTGTAGGTATGATTAATTCTTGAGAAGAGTTATAGAATTTCATTTTCTCAGTTGGAATTTCTTCTTGTTTAATTCCTTTAATTGCTGGATAAGTATCACAGGTAAGGGTTCTGAATGAAAAATGATGCCTTTTCCCAATTTGGTCAAGAAAGGCTTTGAGGACTAAGGCATTACTGTCGCCAATGAGGATGATGCTGTCGTTTTTAGATGTGTCCCCAAATTTCTCAATGTTTTTCGTGCCATGAGATGACATTCCAAAAACAGGTTTTGTATATATGTCAGGTAATTTTTTGTATTCCGTAACTTTTTCCATTTTCATCACAAAAACATAAATTCCAAGATAAATAGGGATGAATATCATCAGGAAAATAGTGTTTTTTGTTTTTCTAAATCTATTTTCTAAAAAGTTATAAGAAAACCAAGATATTGCAAATGTTAAAATTATAATGAAAATAACTTCAGCAGGAGTCAGGTCATAGACCCCATTGATATAACGGATAAGCGCTATGATT
This sequence comes from uncultured Riemerella sp., assembly GCA_938037185.1. Lineage (GTDB taxonomy): Bacteria > Bacteroidota > Bacteroidia > Flavobacteriales > Weeksellaceae > JABCPE02. The sequence continues at coordinate 972 of CALHQK010000157.1, read as the reverse complement.
CCCCAATGCCATAGATAAAGGGAATATGAGAGTTTCCCAATGTATACGAGAATCTTATTGGATAAAATATCAGTTATAGTATTGTTTTTTAATACTAAAATATTTGCTCCTGCTATGCATGGAATTAGAGCTAAAACACCAGGGAAAGGCGTTTCTTCTGTGTAATAAAATGAACAAATAATCAGAGTCAAAAAGGAACAAATAGCGATGACATTATTCTTTTGTCTCGAGAAATCTAAACCATTTTTGAAAACAATAGAATAAACTGAACCAATCAAAAATTCGGGAATTCTACTAATTAATGAGAAGTAGATTTTTTGCTGGTTATCCGTGAAGAAAATTTCGTATGTTGAATAAGCCGTGATAATGATGATAAGGGTAATAAAAATAGGAAGCAGATGTTTTCTGAAAAAAAACAGAACAAACGGCAGTATCAAATAAAACTGCATTTCTATGGACAAAGACCAAGTGTGAAGGAGAGGATTTTCACTGAGTTTGGCTCCGAAATAAGAATCTCCAGTCGAAAAATATAGATTGGAAATAAATTTTATAGCCTTAACCATAGAAAGTCTCAGTTTATAAATATCTGTATAGATAAAGACAAGACTTCCTAAAATAGAAATAATCAGTAGGAAAAATAAATAGGCAGGTAAAATCCTTTTGAACCTTTTTTCAAAGAAGGTGATGAATGAAAATTTGTTTTTTTCAATATCATTTATTGTTATCGTAGTCATCAAATAACCCGAGATCACAAAAAATAAATCTACACCAAGAAAACCTCCTGATAACCAATGGTTATTAAGGTGAAAAATAAAAACAAGTAAAATGGCGATTGCTCTTAAGCCTTGAATATCATTTCTAAACTGCATGACTAAATTTGATTTAACTGAGGTTGTTCGTTATGGATTACTTTTACACTTACTTTATCAGCGTATTTGTGTTGTAAAAATTCTCCTATTTTTATTGCTGAAT
>CALHQK010000156.1 GCA_938037185.1 uncultured Riemerella sp. | reverse complement strand
ATATGACTGCCATGTGTGATGTTGCATTCCTGCTTCTTACCTTCTTTATCTTGACTACGGAGTTTAAACAACCCGATGTCGAGGACATTGTAACCCCTTCTTCTATATCAAAATCTAAACTCACAGAGGGAGATAATACAATGACTATTAGTGTAACAAAAGACGGAAGATATTATTTTTCACCAACTAATAATCCATCTCAAAGAGTAGAATTGTTAGAAAAAATGGGCGAAAAATATAATATAACATTCACAGAGCAAGAAAAGACTGCATTCCAAAACACTCAGTTTGTAGGGGTTCCAGTTGCACAGTTGAAGGCTTTTCTTCAGTTGCCAGAGGATCAGAGAAAAAAATACAAAGGCTCTATACCAATGGATAGTGCAAATACACAGCTAGTAGAGTGGGTACAGAATAATGCAAAGATTAATAGAAAGGCTAAACTTGCTGTAAAAGGTGACGGAGGTGCATCTTATGATAAGTTTAAAGTTCTTTTTGAAGGACTGAGAGATATAGAGTTTTATAAATTTGTGTTGGTGACAACAGAAGAATAAACATAAAAGAATAAAAATGGCAGAAGTACAAGTACAAGACAAAGGTGGTAAAGGAGGAAAAGTACGCTCCAAAAAGCAGTCTACAAGAGTAGACATGACACCGATGGTGGATTTGGGATTCCTATTGATTACATTCTTTATGTTTACCACTACTTTCACCAAACCAAACATTATGGATTTGGGGCTTCCTGCAAAGCCAAAACCAGGACAAGAGGTGCCAACTCCAGAGATTGATTTGACAAATTCTATTACATTTATTATTGCAAAGGATAATAAGTTGTTCTATCATCAGAAAGATGCAGCAGGTCTTAATGTAGAAACATTGGTAGAAACTACCTATGATCGTGAAGGAGTAGAAAAGGTAATAGCTCAAGCAAAAAGTAGAGCGAAGAAACCAGATTTCTTTACAGTGATTATCAAACCAATGGAAGATGCAAGTTTTAGAAATTTTGTTGATATCCTTGATGAGATGGAAATTACTGGTAGTAAGAGATTTGCTATAGGAGAGATTAAGCCTTTTGAAAAGGCAGTCTATGAACAAAAAGTTAAATAATTTAAAAAAAACAATCGTATGGCAGGCGAAAGACTACAATACACAGATTTTGATGAACTTGTATTTGAAAATAGAAACAAAGAATATGGTGCCTATGACCTTAGAAGGAGTTATAAATGGTCTTTAACAAAAGCCTTCTTCTTTGGGACAGTAATTTTTGTCGCAGCTATTATTTTACCTTTTATTTATATTGCAGCTACAGAAGGGGAAAAAGTAAAAGAAACTCAGGTGGATATTGATCTACTCCAGCACACTGAGGCTCCAGAAGAAAAAATAGAAGAGGAAAAACCAAAAGAGGATGAAGAAATCCATGAATCAAAACCTAATGAACAAAGTATTCAGGATTTGGCTGAAAAGGTGGATGATATTCCTCAGCAACAGACAATTCAGGATTTAGTTCCAGAACCTAAGGCTGAACCTAAAAAAGAAACCCCTCCTCCTACAAATGATGAGAAGAAGGATGTGGCTACAGGGGTCAAGAATATAGAAGGAACTAAAGACACAGGCTACCAAGGAGACCAAAGAAGAGATGGAGTGGAAGGAGGACAAGGTAATCAGTCTAAGAGAGATGATAGTAAAGTAGTAGAAAATAAGGTAGACACTAATATCGTCCATACTTCAGTAGATGTAGAAGCTGATTATGGTAATGGAGGATTGAACGGGTTTAGAGCAAAAGTTCACGAAAACTTTGATACAGAAGCAGTAGAGGGAGAAGGTGTTCTTACTACGACTGTTAAGTTCGTTGTAGAAACCAATGGTACCGTTTCCCAAGTAAAAGCTACAGGTTCTAATGCAGACTTTAACAGGGAAGCTGAGAGAGTGGTAAGATCTATCAAAGGATGGAAACCAGCTAAAAAAGGAGGAATTAATGTAAGATCTTATTATAGTCTTCCATTGAAGATGAAGTTTGAATAATTTTAACTTAATAATAAAAAGAGAAGAGAAGTATTTTACTTCTCTTTTTTTATTATATTTGTCACTATGTTTTATAATATATTAACATTCGTTGTAGGGATTTTGTACATCATTGTTGGCGTTTTTGTGATTACTACAAGAAAATTTGGAGTGGAACTGGGGTCAATAGCAGCAAATGCACTGGGGGGTACTCTGTATTTATGGTGTGTTTAGGTTAGTTAGAGCGTTTATTCGTTTAAGAAAAGAAAGAAGAGATGAGGAATAGATTAGTTTTATGTATTTTATCAGCATTTTTGGTTTTTTCATGTAAAAGCGAGGAACAAAAAAAAGAAGAGGCTACTCCGCTTCATACCAGAGGCGAAATCACTCTGCAGTATGATGATTCTTTTACTAATATAGCAGAAGCATTGTCACAACGGTATGTAAATGTTTATCCTAATGCCAAAATAAACCTGAAAGTCAGCAAGGAAGACCAAGCATTGGAGGATTTGCTAAATCATAAGGTGGATATGATTATTATGTCTCGTGAGCTTACGGAACAGGAGCGAAAATACTGGGATGTGAAGACAAAACTTCCATGGCAGCCTTCTTATTTTGCGGCGGATGCGGTGTGTTTTGTGGTGGATAAAAACTCCGAAAAACAGCATGTTTCTTTGGAGGAAATAAAGGAAATGCTGAAATCTGGAGATAAAAAGTTGATTTTTGATGGTGCGAATACAAGTAATCTGAATGCTGTGCTTCAAAAATTAAATTTAGATATCAAAGATGTGAAATATTCCCGATTAGAAGGGAATGAAAAAATTATAGAAAGTTTAGATAAATTTTCTAATCATATCGGTGTAATCAGCTATAACACAATTAGCCGCCCATATGGAGAAAGAGCCACTAAATTGAGAGAAAACATTAAAATTCTTCCAATAAAAGAAGGGGATTCTTTGCTTTTACCAAATAAAGAAAACCTAAAAACTCAGAAATATCCATTGACCAAACTTCTGTATTTCTTGACAGATGAAGGGACATTTGGGCTGGCGAATGGACTAATAAGATATTCATGCACACATATTGGGCAAAAAATAGTTGATAAAGAGGGACTTCAGCCATATAATCTTTATCCAAGAACCATAAATATAATAAACAATTAGAACAAATGAAATTAGATATTTTAGCAATAGGCGCTCATCCTGATGATGTAGAATTCGGATGTGGCGGAACCCTTTTGAAATTAGCTTCTGAAGGGAAAAGTGTAGGAATTATAGACCTTACGCAGGGAGAAATGGGGACTCGTGGAACCATAGAAACAAGGTACGAGGAGGCTGCCAATGCAGCAAAATTATTAGGTCTGAAAGCCAGAGAGAATTTAAAAATGAAAGATGGTTTTTTGGTTAATTCCGAAGAATATCAGTTGCGAATAGTACAAATGATTAGAAAATACCGCCCAGAGATTGTCTTTTGTAACTCTTGGGAAGACCGCCATCCAGACCATGCAAAAGGGTCTAAACTCGTTTCTGATGCGTGTTTTCTCGCTGGGCTTAGAAAATTAGAAACAGAATATAATGGCGAAAAACAGGAAGCGTGGAGACCAAAGCATGTTTTTCATTATATCCAATGGAAACACATTACCCCTGATTTTGTGGTGGATATTTCTGATTTTATGGAAAAGAAAATGGAAGTTTGTAAAGCTTACAAGACACAGTTGTTTGATGCAAATTCCAAAGATCCAATAACACACACGGCAACCAAAGACTTTATGGAAAGTATCACATATAGGGCTCAGGACTTAGGAAGATTGAGTGGAGTGGACTATGCAGAGGGCTTTGTGAGTGAGCGATTGCTGGCGTTTAAAAATTTTGATGGAATTATTTGGTAGTAAAGAAAAAATTACTATCTTTGCACCGCTTTATAATGGTGGCTGTAGCTCAGTTGGTTAGAGCGTCAGATTGTGGTCCTGAAGGTCGCCGGTTCGATCCCGGTCAGCCACCCACAAAAAAAACACATTCCAAAAGGAATGTGTTTTTTTCTTTTTCCTTTTTTATACATGCCATAAAATGTCATAAATCCAATAATTCTTGATTAGATTTTGGACAAATTCAAAATATTCGTGCTTTCTATTTCTTGAACTTTAAAGTTAAAACCACAACCTTTTTGTATATTTAATCCTTCATAAATACTAATATGTTTATCCTTTCAAATTATACCAATAATGTACAAGTGCATGAAAAAACAGCATATTAAAAAAAATCAAAACTATGGTAATCTTGACACTAAGAGGCTGTTAAAGGGCGAAAAGGTGTCATTTGAGTTGAACGTGTAATTTTAATCTGTTTTTAAAATCACACTTAAAAATGCTGTCATTTAGACTGCTTATCTTTGCTGTGTCATTTTTTGGATATTTTGTTTTGCCAACTATATACTTTATAGTCTCCTACATAGATATCCTGTAAGTATATTATAATAGATTGTCAATTTTGGTAAGTTCATTTATCAATCCTAAACAGAATTTTTTTCTTCTATATGTTCTTTTTTCCAATGGTGCTGATTTTCTCACGAATTCTTGAAATTTAAACCACCTATATTTTCTATTACCCTGCTATCAAGATAACATTATCAGTATCCAATGCAGAGCCTGATATAAGTGTTTCATTATAATAAGCAAGAGAATAAGGAAACTTCCCACCTGCTTTTTACCTACCCATAGCCCTTTATACTTGCTATAAACAAGGAAATATAAATAATATTTTGCGTCATGTCTTATTATATATTTTGCTCATTGAATTTTTTAATAGGCCATATCATATATCTAACACTATTCTAAAACCTCTATTTTTTCATCATTTACTATAATACCATTGCCATATATTCTTAAATCAATTTCTACCTCATTATCTACCTCCAAAATAGTTATAG
>CALHQK010000155.1 GCA_938037185.1 uncultured Riemerella sp. | reverse complement strand
TCTCCCATCTGTCTTCTTCGGAGGAAGTTAATGATCTTCTTCCCATAAACAAGAGCTATCCACAAAGACAAAAGCACGGACATCCCTGCACGAAATGAAATATATCGCAACAAATTTAACCCTGGGATATGGATTCCTTGACTCGTTAAATATTCATATAAGTAGTATAGCATTTTTTTTCGTCCGTTTTTATTGTTTTACTTTCCCATAAGGGTTAATAATTCTTTTATCACTTCTTTATCATCAAAATGATGTCTCACACCATTGATTTCTTGGTAAGTTTCATGTCCTTTTCCTGCAACGAGGACAATGTCCTTTGGCTCTGCAAATTTTATCGCCATTTTTATCGCTTCTTTTCGGTCTGGAATAGAAGTATATTTGCTGAAATTCTGTGGTTCTACGCCTGCTTCTATTTCTTTAATTATCTCCAAAGTCTCTTCTGTTCTTGGATTATCAGAAGTGATAATAGCCAGTGTGGATTTCGCGGAAGCTACATTTCCCATTTTAGGGCGTTTTTCCTTATCTCTATCTCCTCCACAGCCAAAAACGGTAATCAGCCTTTCATTCTTTGTCCGTATTTCATTGATGCTGTCCAAGACATTTTCCAAAGCATCGGGCGTGTGGGCATAATCTACAATGAAGAAAATACCGCTGTCAGATTTCATGGTTTCAAATCTTCCGTTCACTCTTTTCAGCTTAGAAATTGCTTGTAAAATTTCATTTCCTTCAAATCCTAATTCTGAAGCGATGGCGAAAACCAACAACAAATTATAAACATTAAATTTCCCTGTCAAAGTTGTCCAAAACTCCTTCCCATTGAAATTCAGCAGCATCCCATCGAAATCAACTTCCAAGATTTTCGCCTGATAGTCTGCCATAGTTTTCAAAGCGTAGGTTTTCTTTTTTGCCTTGGTACTTTGGAGCATTACATTTCCGTTCTTATCATCAATATTGGTAATGGCAACGGCAGTTTCGGGCAGTTCATTAAAAAATCTTTTTTTCACATTCAGATATTCCAAAAAGGTTTTGTGATAATCCAAATGGTCGTGCGTAATGTTCGTAAAACCAGCGATTTTAAAATTCAGCCCTTCTATTCTATCCTGATGAATTCCATGGGAACTAACCTCCATGAAAGCGTATTCACAACCCTTTTCTACTGCTTTTGCCAGCATCTGATTGAGCCTTACGACATCTGGCGTGGTGTGGGTAGATGGGATAATCTCCTCACCAATTCTATATTCCACCGTAGAAATCAGCGCCGAAGAAAAACCTAAATTCTGGAAAACATCAAACAGCAGAGTCGCCGTAGAGGTTTTACCATTCGTTCCTGTAATCCCTATGAGATTAAGCTTTTCCGATGGATTTCCATAGAAATTACTCGCTATTTTCCCCAAAGTTTTGGAGGCGTTTTTTACTTTGATGTAGGTAACTGCTTCATTTATTTTCTCTGGAAAATCTTCACAAACAATCACACTCGCCCCGTTTTCTATCGCAGACTCTATATACAAATGCCCATCTGAAACGCTGCCTTTCAGTGCTGCATAAAGAGCATTTTTCACAACTTTTCTGCTGTCAAAAACTATCTCAGAAACCTCCTTTTCCAAACTTCCGAGGTTTTCCAAAATAGATACTCTACTCAATATTTGACTTAAAATCATTCT
>CALHQK010000154.1 GCA_938037185.1 uncultured Riemerella sp. | reverse complement strand
CTGAGTAACAGCAATTACTCTGGTGTTTATGGCGGGCAGTATAACCCAGCTAAGCTTGCAGACAAGAAAGTAAAACTTTCTGTCAATCTTGTGAGTGTGAATGGATTAGTTAATAATGACTATTACAAGCTCAAAAATATCAGTGATATATCGGATCTGGATCTCAATAGTTTTGGAAGCCAGCTGTCACATGATTCTAATAAAAGAGCTTTGAGTATAGGCGTTATTGGTGAAGTTTTAGGACCATCTTTCCAGTTTACAACAGGGAATAGATTAGGATTTGGGTTAAGCTCGAGAGTTAGGGTTTTTGGTCAAGGACACGAAGTGGATACAGCATTCCTTGATGTTATTAACCAAAACTATACGAGCCCTATTTCTTTGAGAAATAATGATACATTTAGCTTGAATATCAGCGGTTTCACAGATTTAGGGGTAAAAGGGGCATACTCCGTTCTTGATAATGATGCTGTGAGCCTTTCCTTAGGAGCAGCGTTTAAATTATACAGAGGAGGTGTTTATAACAGTTTTGTGAGTAAAGGATATGATATCAATTATAATCCTCTTGTTCCATCAAATCCTCTGTCTATCAATAATGTGGATTGGGAGTTTTATACAAACTTTAATAATAATGAATCTATAGATGTAGCTTCATTATTAGGTTCTGGTTCTAACGCAGCTACAGGTTTCGGTGGAGATTTTGGTGCTGAATTGGCCGTTAAAGGGAATAATGCAGATAAACCATATTTGTTCAAGTTCGGAGCAGCAGTTACGGATATAGGAGCGATTAAGTATAAAAACCTTAATTACATCGCTGTTAGAGGAAATTCTTTGGGAGGTATAGATCCAAATGAGATCAACTTTACAGACCTAAATGCTACTGCAAATTACTTACAAAGCAAAGGTCTTAGTGTAACCAGAGTTTCAGATAAAACCTTGACAAACAACCTTCCTACAAGCTTAAATCTCTATGGAGAATATGCTATTTCAAGAAATTTCTTTGTAGGAGTAAATGCTTTGGTAAATGTGGCTAAAACGAATTCAACCAATCCTTATTATTACAACTATGTAGGAGCAGTGCCAAGATGGGAGAGCAAATGGTTTGATGTAGCGGTTCCGCTGTCTTACAACTTTATGAGCAAGGATTTCAAACCAGGGTTGGCTTTCAGACTAGGAGTGTTGTCTGTTGGTTCTGATGATTTAAAATTATTATTTACAAAATCAAAAGGAGCAAATATTTATGCAGGACTTCATTTTGAGTTGTTTAAAGGAAAACAAAAAATCGCCCTTCCGCCTGCAGTAGCAGAAAAGGATACTGATGGCGATGGTATTCTTGATAAATATGATAAATGTCCTACTGTGGCAGGTCCAGCGGAAAATGAAGGCTGCCCTTGGCCAGATACTGATGGTGATGGCGTTCTTGACAAAGATGATAAATGCCCTACTGTAGCAGGTCCAGCAGAAAACAAAGGCTGCCCTTGGCCAGATACTGATGGTGATGGCGTTCTTGACAAAGATGACAAATGTCCTACTGTGCCAGGATTAAAAGAGAATGATGGTTGTCCTAAAACAAATCATTCTGTGGCAGAGGAAGTTACATTGTCATTAAAAGATATTTTATTCAACTTTGGAAATGCAACTCTCAGACCTGAGTCTAACGAGAAATTAGATGCTGCGGCTAAGATTATTCAGTCTTCTAATGATGGAACATTCCTCGTTATAGGATATACAGATAAGAAAGGTAATCCTGCTTATAATCTGAAACTTTCAAGAGAAAGAGCGGCAGCAGTGGTTAAAGCCCTTGAAGAAAGAGGTGTTTCTGAAAACCAACTTAAATCTAAAGGTCTTGGTTCTCAGGAAGCTACTGTTCCTGTAACAGCTTCTGATGCAGAAAGACAAAAAGATAGAAGGGTAGAAGTGAAATTTGTAGAAGGAGCAGAGTGGGAAGCTTTGAAAAAGTCTGATGTGCCGGTAGCTGCCAAAAAAGCAGTTAAAAAAGGTAAAGCACCTGTTAGAAAGGCTTCAGCTAAAAAAGCTCCGGCTAAAAAGAAATAAATAGAATTTATTTCAAAATAAAAAATCCCCTAATTTTAGGGGATTTTTATTTATGATTTTAGGAAAATATCCAATTAAAGCGGCATAAATTTCAAGCCCATTTGTTTTTCTTGTTCTTTATAAAACCCTGAATCTAGTTTTTCTTTCAATGCTGCGAAAGCGTCCAGAGTTTCGTTGATTTCTGCATCGGTATGAGATGCCGTAGGAATCAGCCTTAGCAAGATGTTTCCTTTCGGAATTACTGGATAAACCACCACTGAAGTGAAAATTCCGTAATTCTCTCTCAGGTCTTTTACCAATAGAGTTGCTTCCACTGGCGAACCTTCGATAAATACAGGCGTTACGCAGGTATTCGTTTCTCCTAAATTAAATCCTCTTTCTCTAAGTCCGTTTTGTAATTTGCGAACATTTTCCCAAAGTTTAGCCTTGATTTCTGGTCTGCTTCTCAAAAGCTCCAATCTCTTCAATCCTCCAATAACCATCGGCATTGTCAAAGATTTAGCAAAAATCTGAGAACGAAGGTTAAATTTAAGGTATCTTACAATCTGCTTATCCCCTGCCACGAAAGCCCCGAAACCAGCCATTGATTTAGCAAAAGTAGAGAAATACACATCGATTTGGTCTTGGCATCCTTGCTCCTCACCTGCTCCAGCACCTCTTTTTCCTAATGTCCCGAAACCATGAGCATCATCCACCAACAATCTGAAATTAAATTTCTTTTTCAAATCGCAGATTTCCTTTAATTTACCCTGCTGACCTCTCATTCCGAAAACTCCCTCAGTAATTACTAAAATTCCTCCGCCGTTTTCTTCTGCTACTTTCGTTGCTCTTTCAAGGTTTTTCTCCAAACTCTCCATATCATTGTGTTTGTAAGTAAAACTTGTCCCGAAATGTAGTCTTACCCCGTCAATGATACACGCGTGAGAATCAGCATCATACACGATAACATCTCTTCTCGTTACCAAAGCGTCTATGATAGACACCATCCCTTGATAACCGAAGTTCAGCAAATAAGCCGCTTCTTTCTCCACAAACTCAGCCAATTCTCTCTCCAGCTGCAGGTGCGCTTCTGTCTCACCAGACATCGCTCTCGCTCCCATTGGATAGAACATTCCGTATTCTGCTGCTGCTTTGGCATCTGCTTCCAAAACTTCTGGGTGGTTACAAAGCCCTAAATAATCATTTGCAGACCAGAAAACTACTTCTTTCCCTTGAAATTTCATTCTTGGTCCGATTTTCCCTTCTAATTTTGGGAAAATAAAATATCCTTCACCATAATCCGCAAACTGACCCAATGGTCCTGGATTTTGTTTAATTCTTTCAAAAATATCCATAATTTTTCTAATTTATTAGTAATCAATTTTTTATATTATAATAGCTTTTTTATATTTAGCCATATCACTGTGGGTAAAGCCCATTTCTGCCATCCACTCATCGCTGTATACTTTAGTCATGTATTTAGAGCCGTGGTCTGGGAAAATAAGCACCACCAAATCGTCCTTCGTAAAGGTGTGATTTTGAGCATATTGCTTAAACGCCTGCATCACAGCACCTGTGGTATAGCCTCCCATAATAGCCTCTTTTATAGCTATTTCGCGGGTCATGTAGGCACTGTTTTCATCATTTACTCTTACAAATTCATCTATTTTATCAAAAAGAAGCGTGTCTGGAATTAAATTTTTGCCCAAACCTTCTATTTGATAAGAGTGAATTTCATCTTTATTGATTTTCCCTGTTTCGTGGTAAGTTTTCAGAATAGAACCATCTGCATCCACGCCGATGATTTTCACATCAGGGTTTTGTTCTTTTATGTATTTAGCTGAACCTGAGAGCGTTCCACCTGTTCCTGTGCATCCAAAAAGATGAGTGATTTTCCCTTCCGTTTGCTCCCAAATTTCTTTTCCTGTAGTCAAATAATGCGCCTCTACATTTAACTCATTGAAATACTGATTGATATACACCGAATTAGGCATTTCTGCGGTAATTCTTTTGGCTACTTCGTAGTAAGAGCGAGGGTCATCAGCAGGAACACTGGCAGGACATACATAGACAGTCGCTCCCAATGATTTTAGGAAAGCTATTTTCTCTGGTTTTGTTTTATCACTTACCGCCAGAATACACTTGTAACCGCGCAATGCACTAATCATCGCTACCGAAAATCCTGTATTCCCAGAAGTAGTTTCTACGATGGTAGCTCCTTTGGTCAAAATTCCTTTTTTCTCAGCGGTTTCTATAATGTGCAGAGCTATTCTGTCCTTCACGGAATGCCCTGGGTTATAAGATTCTAATTTCGCAAAAACCTTTGCAGGATTGTCCTCTACCACTTTATTAAGCCTTACCATGGGAGTATTTCCTATAAGACCTAAAATATTATCATAAACATTATTCATTTTCAACGATTTAAAGTAAAAGTTTTTAGTTTTTTGTGAATGAAAAAACCTAATAAAACTCCAAATATATCAGCCACAAAATCAGCTAGTTCCATACTTCTGCCCAGTTCCATTATTTCCTGAAGAACCTCTGTAATAGCGCCATATCCCGCCATTATTAAAACTGAAAATATATATTTTTGTTTTGGAAAAGCCATGCGATAGCAAAAACCCAATAAAATAAAAACTATAATATGAACAATTTTGTCCATATTATCAAAACTAAACCAAAGGATTTCCCTTTTGATGTGAATTGGTTTGAGAAGTGTATAAGTAAGAAATGCCCAATAAATGGGCAGTATTCTATATCTAAATAAACGAGTTATTTTATCCAATCACTTCTTGATATTGTTCTGCAGAGAGCAGTTTGGACTGGCCTGCATCATTAGCTATTTTTAATTTTATAATCCATCCTTTCCCATAAGGATCTGAATTTACCAACTCGGGTTCGCTTTCCAAATCTTCATTAAACTCTATAACCTTCCCAGAGACAGGCAGGTATAAATCCGAAACTGTTTTCACAGCTTCTACACTACCAAAAACCTCGCCTGCATTTAGCTCTTCATCTACGCTTTCCACATCTACAAAAACGATATCTCCCAATTCACTCTGAGCAAAATCCGTGATACCTACAATAGCAGTATCTCCCTCTATTTTTACCCATTCATGGTCTTTTGTGTATTTAAGTTCTGCCGGTATATTCATTTTAAGTTTAAATTTTCTTCAAAATTAATTCAAATTTTTAATAAAACAAAATTAATTTCTAAATTTATGATATATTTCACAGAAAATAAATATTATTTTTTTGTATTTTCGCATGACACAAAATAAATCAAAAATGCAACAAAAATTCAGCGCCAAGCAGATTCATATTTTAGAAATAGCAGAGGAACTCATTGCCGAAAATGGCTTTGAAAAGACTTCTGTAAGGGATATTTCAAACAAGGCAAAAGTAAATGTTGCGATGATTTCTTATTATTTTGGTTCAAAGGAAAAAATGATGTCCAGCCTCTATGAATACAGGGTGCAGCGTAGTAAAGAAAAATTCTCTGAATTTACCTCTACCATTACCTATGGAAATCCAGAAATGCAGATAAAAGAGCTGATAAATTTTATTGTAGGAGAGGTGTTTCAGTATAAGTATTTTCATGGTTTTGTGAAGCAGGAAATGAGGGATACGGACAGCGTAAGGGATATTTTGACAGAATATTATATAGTGTGCGTCAGTATTCTTGAAAAGATAATAGAAAAGGGAATCTCTACGGGAGTTTTCAAGAAAGCTGCCAAAGCAGAAGATCTGCTGGCAACTATTGTAGGAACGGTGCTTTTTACCGTAAGGAATAAGCCTTTTTATGAAAAATTTTTAAATTGTAGCATACAGGATTTACCCTTTAATATAGAAAATAAAATAAAATCCCACCTCCATAACTGTGTTTTTTCGGTTTTAGGCTATGAGAAATATTGATTTCAATTTTAAAATACTCATAAAATTCTATTAAAGTCCATTTTTTGATAAAAAAAATTATACTTTTGCGGTTAAATAGTTTTTGAACTAAATTTATGAAAAAATATGTTGTAATAGCATGGGCTTCATTGGCTCTTTTATCTTGTAACGGACAGTATGGAACGGCAATGAAAAGTGCAGATAAAAATTTCATTTTAGAAACAGCCAACCAATACTATGCGAAGAAAAAATGGAGCAAAGCGATAGCATTATATGACCGGTTGCCCAACTTGGTAGCAGGAACAGAAGATGCTCCGGAAGTACTTTTTAAGTCTGCATATGCCAATTATTATGATAAAAATTATAAACTGGCAGGACATCAGTTTAGGAATTTTTCTACAGCATTTTCACAAGATGCCCGAAGAGAAGAGGCGGCATATATGTCTGCAATATGCTATTATCAGGACTCTGCGGATTATAATTTAGACCAAGGCAGCACAGAAGATGCCATCAACTCTTTGCAGGACTTTTTGAATAATTTTCCAAATTCTGAAAGAACGAAAGATATTAACGAAAAAATAGAAAAACTTACCTTTAAGTTGGAATATAAAGCCTATGAACAGGCGAGAAACTATTTCAAAATAGCTGATTACAGAGCGGCTGTGGTGGCTTTTGAGAATGTTTTGGAAGACTATCCGAGCACTAAACTAAAACCACAGATTTTTGATTATATCATGAAATCTCGCTACGAGCTGGGAATGCACTCTATCTATGATTTGAAGAAGGAAAGACTGGAAAGTGCCATTGCTTTTTCTAAAGAATATGAAAAGGCTTTTCCTGATTCCGCTAAGGAAATTGTTCATATGCGAGATAAACTCAGCAGAGAGCTGGAAAAGCATCTGGAACATATAAAAGAAGTAGAAGCCCGAAAAGCCGAATACTTGGAAAAACAGAAAGAACACGAGCAAAAACAAAAGCATAAAGAAGAAACCAAATAAATTTTGGATATTCTTAATAAATAACTAAATTTGCAACTTAAACTTTCCACTAAGATGAGAAATATAAATGATATAAAAGGAGAAGTAAATACTATAACTTACGACAGAAACAAGATAGAAGAAAAAGTAGGAAGCATCTACGAAGCTATCGTAATTATGGGAAAAAGAGCTGAGCAAATTGATATGGAGATTAGAACGGAACTCCACAATAAATTGGACGAATTTGCTACGAATAATGCCACATTAGAAGAGGTTTTTGAAAACAGAGAACAGATAGAAATTTCTAAATATTATGAGAGATTTCCTAAGGCGACTTCTATCGCTATCAGAGAGTGGCTGGATGGAGACATCTATTTCAGAAAAGTAGAAAAATAATAAAGGTTAAATAGTAATATTATTTTTTAGAGTATTGATTGGAAAGCTGTAATTATTAACAATTGCAGCTTTTTTATTTTTAAAGTATTTATTTAACTAAATTTGCATTCAAAATATTTTGATTATGAAACCCCTACAAGGCAAGAAAATACTTTTAGCCATTTCAGGCGGGATAGCAGCCTATAAAATGAATAACCTCGTGAGAGAATTTATAAAACAAGGCGCTGAAGTTCAGGTTATTTTAACTCCATCTGCTAAGAATTTTGTTACGCCGCTTACGCTTTCTACTTTATCCAAGAAACCTGTATATTCTGATTTTTATGGAGAAAATGGGCAGTGGAATAGCCATGTAGAACTTGGGCTTTGGGCAGATGTAATGCTTGTTGCCCCTTGCACAGCAAATACTTTGTCAAAGATGGTTAATGGAATATGTGATAATTTGGTGGTGGCAACCTATCTTTCTGCAAAATGCCCTGTTTTCATCGCTCCTGCAATGGATTTGGATATGTATGCCCACCCTTCCACGAAGAGGAATCTGGATTTGGCGAAAGCTTACGGACATTTCATAATCCCCGCAGAAACGGGAGAGCTGGCGAGCGGTCTTCATGGCGAAGGAAGATTGGCCGAGGTGGAAACCATATACAATACTATTGCTGAGTTTTTAGCACAAAAAGAAACTAAAAAAAGCCTGACAGGGAAAACGGTTTTAGTAACTGCAGGGCCTACATACGAGGCCATAGACCCTGTTCGGTTTATAGGAAATCATTCTTCGGGGAAGATGGGCTTTGCTCTTGCGGAGGAAGCTAAAAAAAGAGGTGCGGAGGTCATTTTAATCTCCGGCCCTTCATCGCTTAATGCTAGTGAAGGGATTCACCTAAAAAGAGTAAGCTCTGCTAAAGAAATGTATCAGGAAGTTTTTCAGCATTATGGAAAGGCAGATATTGCCATCATGAGTGCTGCTGTGGCAGACTATGCCCCTAAGGAAGTTGCCCCAGAAAAAATAAAAAAAAATGAAGAAGAAATGACCATCACATTAGTGAAAAATCCTGATATATTAAAGGCCATGGGAAAGCAGAAACAAAAACAGTTTTTGGTGGGATTTGCTTTGGAAACGCAGAATGAAGAAGCGAATGCCAGACAGAAATTAGAGCGTAAGCACTTGGATATGATAGTGCTGAACTCCCTAAAAGACAGCGGAGCAGGATTTCAGAAAGATACCAATAAAATAAAAATATTTACCCCTGAAATAGAGAAAGAATATCCTCTGAAAACCAAAGAACAGGTAGCCAGAGATATTTTAGATTTTATAGAAAGCAGAATAGAGTAGTTTCTTTAAATATCTTATCTGATAAATATTTTTGGGTTAAAATCAAAACAGTGTAAAAAACAATTTTTCCCCTATTCATAGACATTTGCGATAGGTTCTAAACCTATCGCACCCACTTCTGAACCTATCGCGCCCGTTTCGGAACCTGTCGCGCCTGCTTCTGAACCTATCGTGACCGCTTCGGAACCTATCGCGCCCGCTTCTGAACCTATCGTGACCGCTTCAGAACCTATCGCACCCACTTCGGAACCTATCATGACCACCTTTGTAGGTGTCTGTGACCACCTTGGAACCTATCGCGACCACCTTCATAGGTGTCTGTGACCACCTCGGAACCTATCGTGACCACCTTCATAGGTGTCTGCTCCCGCTTTGGAACTGGTTAATAAAGATAAAAAGGCGGAAGAGCGTTCAGAGAGCGGAGCTATTTCTTTATCCTTTTGGCTTTGTTGGTATTTTGTTTTTCTTCCTCTTTTTTTCGTTGGGCTTCGGCTTGGTCAAAGAGCAGGGTATCTGCTTCATATCGGATTTCTTCGTTTTCTGGAGAATCAAGGAAGATGTCCCGCCATTTGCGCAGCCGGTCTTTGGTATTCCAGTTGAAATCGGGGAATTTCCTTTTCTCCGGCGCTATCTGGCTCATGGGGTAGATGTCTGTATTGGCACCGATGTTACAAGCGATGATGTGGACTTTCCTTTCCTCA
Organism: uncultured Riemerella sp.; assembly: GCA_938037185.1. Lineage (GTDB taxonomy): Bacteria > Bacteroidota > Bacteroidia > Flavobacteriales > Weeksellaceae > JABCPE02. The sequence continues at coordinate 12,116 of CALHQK010000154.1, read as the reverse complement.
AAAAGGGCTTCTATCTCGCCGCAGGAAGAGAGGGCGATGCCTATTCTGTCCATTTTTTTTGTTTGGGAGTTTTCGTTTTCGGCATAGGTGATGGCCTGTGTATTTTCGGTTACTTTTGCTAAACGAATTTCATTTTCTTTGAAGTAAACCGTCATGTATTTTCCCTTTACTTGGTTGAACTCATCTTTTAGGCTGATGGAATCTACTTTACTGATGGCTAAGGCATTTCCGATGACTTTCAGCGAGTCCAGATTTTCGTTTTTAGTGTTAAAATATGCCTTGATGATGTCTCCTGTCACCTGTCTTTCGCCTGTCCATAGGATGGGTTTTCGGATGAGGTGGAGTTCGCCATCGGTCTCGTTGAAACTGAGCGAATCGGCTCTTGCCTGAGCATTAGACTTGAACATTCTGGCTTTATGAAAGGCTCTGAGGAAACTTTTCTTGATGTTCAGGCTGTCTGGTTTTTGGTAGGCGAGAATCCTCTCGGCGGAGAAGTAGATGGAGTCGTTCTTAAAGATTTTCACGGCGTAGGGTTTTTCGGTAATCATCGCGGAATCTTTAAGTTCGTATATTTCTCCATATCCTCCTTTTATGAACCTGCTTTCGCGCGGGTCATCCAGTGTTACATTGCCTTTGGCTTTTCCGAAGCCTGTGTTTTGGTTGTAATACATGGTGTTTCCGGTGAGTATCTTGCCGTTGTAGTGAATTCTGGAATTCTTGTTGAGATAGACCTCCTTGGAGTTCATCTTGTATTGTCCTTTCTCGGTGTAGACATAGTTGGAGGGTTTTCTTTTGTTGTAAATGGTAGTAGGGCCGAGGAAATCTGCGGTATTGTTCTTTTGGTTTTGCAGGATTTTGGTGCCTTCTACGCGGTATAGTCCGTTGTCTATATTTACATTTCCGGTGACATCTACTATTTTGGTGTTGATGTTGTAAGTTGCCGTTTTCGTCCAAATCGTGCCGTTGTTGCTGTATATAGTTCCCCCCGTGTTGAAATAAGCCGTATTGGGAATGCGGTCGTAGTAGAGGATATCGGTTTTTATGGTTTGGTTAGGGTCTGTGAGGATTACATTTTTCCTTGCGATGCCTCTTTGGCTGTTGCCGTCGTATTCTATTTCTCCTGCGGTTATTTTATTGCCGTCGTTGGTAAGCAGCTCGGTATTTCCTATGGCTTTTGCAAAGTTTTCTTCGGAGTAGAAGATTACAGTATCGGCTTTTAGGATAGAGCCTTTATGTTCCAGCTGGACATTTCCGGACATGAAAGTGTTCCCGTTGAACAAATCTGCCTTTTTCTGGGTAAGGTCGGCATGCATGATTTTTATCTTAACCGGTTCTTCTTGCTTGGGTTGTTTTTCTTGGAAATAGTCATCTTTTGTTAATTTTGAATTAACAGAGCCAACCTGAGCCATCATTGCCGCTGAAGAAAAACAGAGGAAAGTGAAAAAAAGAATCTTTTTCATAGAGGTAGATTTAGTTTGAAGAAAGCGGAGCGTTTTCCTTTTTTCGTCCGTAGAAATACAAGGTGTGGCTGTCTATCATTACCCCGAAAGCCTCTTCTATGGACTCTTTGATAACCTGAATTCTCGGGTCACAGAATTCTATAATCTCCGCAATTTCTTTTTCTGTGCCCTCTTTGTAGAGGACTAAATGGTCATGCTGTTTATCAAAATAAGATTTCTCATAAGTAGAGCCTTCTCCGAACTGGTGTTTTCGGATGAGCTGCGCATCCAAGAGGACATCTATCGTATTGTAAATAGTCGCTTTGCTGATGTGGTATTTTCGCTTCATCATTTTCAGGTAAAGGTCATCTACATTGAAATGCTTGTCGTAATTATAGATTTCTTCCAAAATAGTATATCTTTCGGGTGTATTCCGTAGGCCTTTACTTTTAAGGTATTTGTGCAGAACTTTCTTTACAACTTCTATGTTTTTCTTTTTTATTTTGTTTTCCATAGCTACAAAAATAATTAAATTTTTAACACGACTGGGGTTTTAAATGAAAATATTAAAATCTCTTGAAAATAAATAAAAATGAGGCTCCGAGAAGCAGCAAGTCCGTAATTTGTAGATTTGGTTTCTTTAATGGAAAACAAATGTTTATTTATGACCAATCTCATCTATTTTAGGAGAGAAAATTCAAATAAAAATATTACTTTTGGGGGCATGGAAACAAGAAATTATTTAGATTCGACTTACCTCAAAACTCCTGCTCAGTCAGGACTTTCTGAGGAAGAGACATTGAAAAAGGTATATGATTTGGCTCAGGAAGCTGCGGATAATGGGCTGTTTGCGGTGATGATTCGCCCGCAGTATGTGAAACAGATTAAGCAGTTTTTGAGCGAGAAAAATTCTGCTGTGAAAGTGGGAACAGTAATAGGTTTTCACGAGGGAACAGCGCCTGTTTATGAAAAACTGAAAGAAGCACAGCAGGCGATAGATGATGGAGCAGATGAGCTGGATTTTGTAATCAACTATGAAGCCTTTAAAAAGGGAAGTCTTGAAGCGCTTAAATTTGAGTTTCTACGATGCACAGAGCTTTGTATGAAAAATAACAAGGTAGCAAAATGGATTATAGAAATAGCGGCTTTGACCGATGAGCAGATAGCTTCTATTACTAAAAACATCGTAAAATGGGCGACTATCAGCTTTACGAAGGAACAGCTTTCTAATATTTTCATCAAATCTTCTACTGGATTTTATGAAACTCAAGATGGAAAACCAAATGGAGCGACTAAAGAAGGCATAAAAATCATGCTGGACAATGCAGATGTGCTGCCGGTAAAAGCAGCAGGTGGAATCAGAACCAAAGAAGAAGCCGAAGAAATGATAAAAATGGGAGTGAAACGAATAGGAACATCCTCCGCATTGGCATTGATAGGAAAGGAGCAGAGCAGCTCTAGATACTAAAAAATAAAAAGTCAGGATTTTGTCCTGACTTTCTTTTTTTATAAAGATTTAAATTGTTCCAAAGTTCTGATATCATTCTCAAAGAACATACGAATATCCGACATTTGGTAAAGAAGCATCACGATTCGCTCTATTCCCATACCAAAAGCATATCCGCTGTATTTATCAGGGTCTATGTTCACATTTTTAAGAACGGCAGGGTCTACCATACCACAGCCCATGATTTCCAGCCATCCTGTTCCTTTTGTGATTCTGTAATCCGTTTCGGAATTGAGTCCCCAGTATACATCCACCTCTGCACTTGGCTCTGTGAAAGGGAAATAAGAAGGACGCATTCTGATTTTTGACTTTCCGAAAAGTTCTGTAGTGAAAAACTGAATGGTTTGTTTCAAATCCGCAAAACTCACATTTTCATCGATATAAAGTCCCTCTATCTGGTGGAAAATACAATGAGAACGAGATGAAACAGCCTCATTTCTGAAAACTCGCCCAGGGGAAAGGATACGGATAGGCGGTTCGTTTTTCTCCATGTATCTGATTTGCACAGAAGAAGTGTGAGTTCTTAGCAGAACATCAGGATTTGTCTCAATGAAGAAAGTATCCTGCATATCTCTTGCTGGGTGATATTCAGGTAAGTTTAGCGCGGTGAAGTTATGCCAGTCATCTTCTATCTCTGGCCCATCTGAAACAGCAAATCCGATCGACTTAAAGATATCAATAATTTGGTTTTTAACTAAACTAATAGGATGTCTTGCCCCAAGTTCCAAAGGAAAAGCGGGTCTTGTCAAATCCTCTTTTTCAGCTACAGTCTCTTTAGAAGAGCTGTCCTTTAATTCCTCTAATTTAGCAATGATATTTTGTTTTAAGATATTGATTTTCTGTCCATATTCCTTTTTTTGGTCATTTGGAACGGACTTGAATTGTTCAAACAAATCATTCAAAATACCCTTTTTACCATTATATTTTATTCTGAATTGTTCAATTTCATCCTTTACAACGGAATGAAACTGGTTGACTTCATTTAAAAGTTCATCAATTTTATTAAGCATTTCTAAAATGTTATTAATTCTGCAAAAATACGAAAAATAAAGTATTTTAAACTATTTCTTCACATTTGCTTTTACAGAAATTTGCAAAGTCATTTCGTTTTTTAGGATGCCGTTTTCTACGGGAGATTGGAAGTTTACATTAAAATCCTGCCGGTTAATGTCTGTCGGCTCGGTAGAAATCGTTATCTGCTCATCCGTTACCTTTACATTGGCATTAAAACTTACCAATTTTGTCTGGTCTTTTATGGTGAGATTTCCCTCTAATGTGCTGTTGTAATCTCCTTGTTCTGTGGGAGTTACTTTTGTAAGTTCAAAAATAGCTGTGGGATATTTTTCCACATTGAAAAAATCTACACTTTTTAGATGCTGGTTTAGCTTTTCAGAAGCTTCTTTGTCATCAGCTAAGTCTATGTTTGTCAAAGACTTGGTATCAGCGACAAATTTTCCAGAAACAATCGCTCCATTTTTTACGCCGATTTCTCCTTCCGAAAAGTTCATTGTCCCGAAGTGGCTGGTATTCTGTGATTTGAATATTTTGTAGCCTCTCCAGTTTATGTTGGATTGCTCTTTATCTAAATTATAGATAGTCGCATCAGAAATTTGTTCAGTCTGTTTAGGCTGATTGTTTTCCACTGTTTCTTTTTTGCAAGAAACTGAAAAATAGAGGATTGAAGCCATAAACACAATCCGAATGATATGTTTTTTCATTTTATGCTTTTTTCACAAATTCAGATTTTAAAGCCATAGACCCGAAGCCGTCTATTTTGCAGTCTATGTTATGGTCGCTATCGGGATTCAAACGGATATTTTTCACTTTTGTTCCCGATTTTACAGGCTTAGGAGCCCCTTTTACAGGCAGGTCTTTGATGACAACTACGGTATCTCCATTCTGAAGCTCGTTGCCATTGGCATCCAAAACTTTATCACCGCTGTTTGCAGACTCTTCCGCAGGATTCCACTCGTGGAAGCATTGCGAACAAGCCATTAAATCACCATTTTCATAAGTAAATTCCGAACCGCAGTTTGGACAAATTATAGAATCGCTCATAATTTTATATTTTAAAATTTAATGTTGCAAAGATAGTGAAAAACGATAATTTTTAAAAATCTAATATTTTTAAGTCTGCTCTTAAAAATGTATTTTTGCAGAAATTTAATTTATACCTTGATAGAATGGAATTGATACACCGCAACTTACTGATAGGAATTCATGATGCATTGGAGGAGACTTTTTTTCAGGATAAAAAATATGCTGATAAAGTTTTAGAGCGATTACTAAAGGCTCATAAAAAATGGGGAAGTGTCGACAGGCAGGTAGTTTCGGAGATATTCTATGATATGGTCCGCTGGAAAAAACGCCTAGAATACTACATGGGCGAGGGGACAAAGCCGTCTAATATCTATAACTTGATTTTGGCTTATCTTCTTTGGAAAAAGGTGAAATACAAAAAATTTGATGAATTTGATGGAATAAAAACAGGTGGAATTTTGTCTAAATTGGACAAAAAAACATTTCCTACCAAAGCCATAGAACATTCTGTTCCAGACTGGCTGGCAGGTTTGTTTGAAAAAGAACTGGGAGCAAAATGGGAAAAAGAAATGTCCGCTCTCAATGAGCAGGCGCCTGTGATTTTGAGGGCAAATTCACTCAAAATTTCAGCAGAAAATCTTGTAGAAATTTTAAAAGAAGAGGGCGTAAATTCCTTTGTATTAAGAGGTTACCCAGATGCTGTCCAGCTGGAAGAAAAGAAAAATGTATTTCTGACATCGGCCTTTAAGGAAGGTTTTTTCGAGGTGCAGGATGCTTCATCACAAAAAATAGCCGAACTCTTGGATGTAAAAGTAGGAATGAGAGTGGTAGATGCCTGTGCAGGTGCAGGAGGGAAAACCCTTCATATCGCGGCATTGATGAAGAATAAAGGGCAGATAATAGCATTGGACATCTACGAATGGAAACTTGCCGAGCTGAAACGAAGAGCAAAACGGGCGGGAGCTTTCAACATAGAAACCAGATTTATAGAAGATAATAAAGTCATCAAAAGGCTTCATAACACGGCAGACAGACTTCTGATAGATGCTCCATGCTCAGGACTTGGAGTACTGAAAAGAAATCCTGACAGCAAGTGGAAAATAGATGAAGATTTCATCAACAGAATAAAAACCGAGCAGGAAAATATTCTGCAAAACTACTCTAAAATCCTGAAAAAAGGAGGAAAAATGGTCTATGCCACATGCTCCATTCTTCCATCTGAAAACGGAGAACAGGTCAGAAAATTCCTTGCCGAAAATGCAGAATTTGCCCTCGTGAAGGAGGAAAGTATCATGCCGAGCGATGGCTATGATGGTTTCTACATGGCACTGATAGAGAGAAAATAACTACTCTTCCTGCTTTGTAGAAAGCATTCTGTGGCTGAAAAATCCTAAAATACAGATAATAAGAATCATCACCCCCCAAAGCCAGCCTTTGTCCTTGAATAAAGGTTCTTTGGTGGGTTTTTCCTTTTTAGGGAGTTTTTCCTCATCAGAGAGGCTTGCATCAGCTTTTGATAGTTTGAAAACCTTGTCTTCTATCAATTTTAAATCATATTCTGGAAGGGAAGATTTTTTATTTCCATAAAATAGAAAATAGTTTTCTTCGTTTTTTGGTTTAAAATAAATAAAATATTTAGGCGAAACAGCATTGATAGATTTTACAGTAATAGGCGCATTGTCTTGATTCTCAATGATAATTTGGAAGTCCTTTGCCCATATCACATCATTATTTGAAAATGAAAAATCTAAATCCTTTGCTCCGTAGTAAATGATTTTTCCGTAGTAAAAAGTTTCATAATTTTTTACCCAGCCTTTTTCTGTTTTTACGCTGTCCACCAGGTATTTAATCTCTATAGGGCGCGAAAAAGCATCGTTTTTCTCTATATTCAAAATCAGCGAATAAATAGGGATTTTGTAGGGTAGAGAAAAAGTGATGACAGAGTTCTTGTCTTTTGTGCTGTTGGTTTGTTTTATGTTGTTGATTAACAGTTTATTAAATTCTATTTTTGGTGTGAATTTCTCCTGCATAGAAGCCCTTTGCAAAATAGGAGTTTCTTTACTAGGAATGAAAATTCGGTAAAATTTATAATTCGTTTTTTCGAAAGCCAGTAGCTGGAAATTGTAATCAGTTTTGCTATTTTGTATAGAAAGTATTCGGTAATTTTCCAAAATAGAAAACCATTGTTTTTGGTCGTGGCTGCCTTCCAAGGTTATTTTCCAATCAAAATTTTGATTAGAAAAATGCAGGTCAATTTCCTCTATGTCCGCTGTGATGGGACTTTCCAGCGTAAAATAGTATCCATCAGTAGTTTTGGTCTGGTTTAGGATTTTAAAACCGATGTATTCAGTAGTTTCATTTTCAAGGGAAGCAAATTGCGTTTTGGACAGCAAATACGGAACTTCCAGCGAATCTTTTCCTAAAAGCTGATAAATCCTAATGTCAGAAAAATTTTGGTTCAATTTTTCATACATTGGCAAGGGAATTTCTATCTTGTTCCACTCGGTGGCAGGGTTTGGTTTTATGGCTCTTTTGAATGAAAAATCATTTTTCTGAGCAAATCCCAAAGCAGAAATTCCCAAGAAAATTAATGAAAATATGGATTTAATTTTTAGTTTCATCACCGATTTTGTCTTTAAATTTATTGTATAAAAATGAAATGATAAGAAGTAGTAACCCTAAGATTATCAATACGATAGTTTTAGAAATCGTGCTGAGATTAGAGATATCGTACAAGAATAATTTAGCCAAAGTGATGCCGAACAACACGAGGGCAAAAATTCTGAGATGTTTCTTCTTCTTGTAAATCCCAAGGCTTACCAAAATAAGCGAATAAACGCTCCAAAGGATGCTCAGTCCTAGTTTGAAAATGTCTTGATAACCAGCGATATGCAACCAAGTTACTAGTTCATTGCTTAAGAAATTAAGAATAGAAATATGAATCACTGCTTCTAAGAAAATATGAAATTTTGTATTTTCCAGTTGGGTTTTCGCATTTTTGAAAATCGCCCAAAGCGTAAAGCCGGCAGCCCCCCAGAGCAGATATCGCACCAAAATATAGTTGATACTAACATCAAAATACTTGCTATAATGCCCATCAATATAGGAATAACGAAGTTCCCCAAGTTCTCCCAGCCCGTAAGTCTGAGCGGCAAATAATACTAGAAGCCCGATAACAATGGACGAAACGCCTAAAATTTTGTTCTTGAATTTATAGAAATTCAGTAGAGCCATTCCTCCAAAGAATACCAGAGAGTAGGCAAGGAGGTATATGTTTCTAAAAATGCCGATATCATTGTTGTATTCATTGTATTCATCTCCTTTCTCACGAACAAAAACAGCCGAACTTTCGTACCAATAATCAAAATAGTATGCAATCTCATTTCTAAAAGTAAGATACGCTGTCAATACTAATAAAACTGGTAGATAGAAAGATTTTATAGTATTAAAAGGACTATATTTTTCAATTTCTGGATCAGGGTGTTTTCTTGAAAGATAAACAACAAAACCATATCCTAAAATAGTAAAAACCCCTGTTAGGAAATTGATATTCCAGAAAGCATGAATATCTAAATTAACAGCATAACGATAACGAGCCCAGTCTTCGAGAAAACTTAGAAAAGCAAGTCCAAGTATAGGGAGGGATATTTTTTCGTAAATAGGGATATTTTTTGTTTTTCCAAGCCAAAACAAAATAACTCCTTGGGCTGTCCACATAAGTGTTACCCAGTTTCCGTCCAGCTGTATCGGTATCGCAATCGTAATGAAAGTGAAAACCATCCCTAATGTGGAGTAGAACAAGGTAGAATCTGCAAGTTTTTTCGATTTGATAAAGAATAAAACAGCAAAATGAATAATAGCATTAAACAAAGTAAATAATCCTAAATAGGAATCTAATATACTATGTCCATTAAAAATACCAAATCCAATCCCAAAGTAAATAAATGAATTCAATAGAATGAGGATAATATTTACTTTATCCAATTTTTCTTTTGAAATGATATTGTTAAATAAAGAAACTCCGTAGAAAACCAAGAAAAATGCCGTAGCAAAGCCTATTCCCAGCGCTTCATATCCTTGCAGATTTGAATCAAAAGATTTATTTGCAAACCAAGAGCCATATATCATCCAAGTGAAAAAGAAAGCGCTATAATGCAGGGTTTTCCAGTCTTTTTTTATAGAAATAAATAAAATTCCAAGGTTGATTATGAGCATATAGCTGAACAAAATATCCACTCTTCCAGAGCCTGATGAAAGAAGGAATGGAACAGCATAAGCTCCTATAAGCCCAATGTGGGCAATCACCACACGGTTGTATTTTATCGCAGTGAATACCGTAAAAGCTGTGAATATCAGCATCATCACAAAAGCTAAAACCTGCGGAATGAGGCTGTAAAAACTATATGCAAAATAGGTGATAAAATAGAAAATAGAGATGGCTCCGCTTACCAAAACTGCGCTATATCCCTCAAATTTCGGTTTTAGTTTGATTCCAAAACCAAGCAGCCCGATTCCCACCAGATATCCGAGTATAATTCGTGTAAGAGGGCTGATAAGTTCATTTTCAATGGAATATTTAGCTCCGATGGCAACACCGATTACCACAATGAGAATCCCGATTTTATTAATCCAGCTTTCTCCTATAATCTTCTCTAAATCAGATGGTTGTTTAGGAAGGTTTATTTTAGGAGCAGAAATCTGCGGCTTAGGAGCGGTAGGTGCTGTTATAACTGGTTTTTCAGTTGCTTTTTCAGCTGGTGTCTCAGTTGGTCTTTCAGCAGGTTTTTCAACTGGAATTTTTACTGTATTTGCTGCTGACACGGAAGAAAAATCGCTTTGTCTTTTTAACTCAGCTAATTCATTCTCCAGCTGTTTTATTTCGTTGTAAACAACGGTTTGTCTATACAGCAGATTGTTTATCTTTTGTTCTAATTCATTTATCTTTTGCGGATTCATCTTTTGTATAAATTTAGGCAAATTTACAATTTTATTGTTAAAGTTTTTGTAAAATCTATTTTTTCATGTTAAAGAAAATTATTATATTTGCCGACTAAACATAGAATTAAAATGAGTACTATATTTATTTTATTAATGACGGTAATTATCATAGCGTGTATCTTATTGGCTATCATTATATTAGCTCAAAATCCTAAAGGAGGAGGGCTTTCAGGAACTTTTGGAGGAACATCTTCTGCTTCTTTTGGGATACAGAGAACTAATGATTTCATGGAGAAAGCGACATGGACGCTTGGAGGCGTCGTAGTGGGGCTTATTTTCTTAAGTGTGGTGCTTACAGCGAAGCCTTCTGCGGTTGTGGTACCAAATGGAAAGCCTCAGACTGCTGCACCAAGCAATGCAACAAAGGCACCAGTGAAGTCTGATGATACAGCAAAAACAAAATAAGTTTGGGTTAATAATTATGTAAGTATCGGTTTAAAGCGAATTTCTTTAAACCGATTTTTTTATATTAGTAAAAAATTAAAAGAAAGTGTTTTTCAGGTATTATAGTTTTGTTTTTGAAATAAAAGTGGTATTTTTGCAAAAACTCTTTGTTTTGAATAAAATAGATGCCGTTATTTATGCATTTGCCACTGTATTTATGGGGATTTTTCTCTATCTATATTTTGAGTATTATATATATATAGTAGGGATTTTTTTCTCATTCCTTTTTCTTAATATTCTGCTTTTCAGAATGTATAAAGGATTAAAAAAAATGCCTATGGCAGTGATGGCTTTCATGGCTATGAATTTCGGAAAAGATATTCTTTGGGCGTTTTTGTGGATGTTTGTAATTAAGAAAAATGAGGTCTTAGTGATGTTTTTGGCTCTTGTTTTTCTTCTGTTATCCATACCCCTATACCATTCTGTTCTTAGAGAAATAAAGAATAATCAAAAATCTGATAAAAATCAATTATAATTATTTTTAAAACTTAATTTATTTAAGTATATTTGCAAATCAATAAAAATAAGAAATGAACCAGAGAATTTATTCACTATTTTTTGTTTTGATGTTCATGCTGTTTGGGAATACTGCTCTTGCTAGTGAACATGCAGATGGAGGTGAAAAGGCCTTTAATCCTTCTGAACTTATCAATCATCACATTTATGATACTCATGAGTGGCATATTGCTACTTTGAATGAAGGTAAAGAGGGAGAATTTCATATTACTATTCCTTTGCCAGTGATTGTGAAGGATGAGAAAGGTTGGCATGTTTTTATGTCAAGTAGTGTAGCTCATGGAGAAGTGATTGATGGATATACTTTGGAGCATGGCGTTTTAGTGAATAAAGAAGGTTTGGAAAAAGCACAAATTCCAGATTTGTTCAAAGGAACTGAAAAGGTGTTTTACGACCTTTCTATTACTAAGAATGTTTTTGCATTGTTCATTTCTGTTTTGATTATCTTAGGATTATTCATTTCGATGGCAAATTCTTACAAAAAATCTTTAGTGCCTACTGGAGTAGCAAGATTTTTCGAGCCAGTTGTACTATTGATAAGAGATGGGATTGCAATTCCGAATATCGGTTCTAAACATTATAAGAAGTTTATGCCGTTCTTATTGACAATATTCTTCTTTATTTGGTTGAATAACTTAATAGGACTTGTTCCGTTTTTCCCTGGTGGGGCTAACCTTACGGGTAATATAGCAGTTACATTAGTGCTTTCTTTATTTACATTGTTTACTATCTTATTGAATGCGAATAAAGATTATTGGAAACACATTTTCTGGCCGCCAGTTCCATTTTTGCTAAAGCCGATTATGATTCCATTGGAGATTATAGGTATTTTCACTAAACCATTCTCATTGACTATGCGTCTTATGGCGAACATTACAGCTGGACACATTATGATTTTAAGTATTATTTCATTGATATTTATTTTCAAAAATGCAGCTTTAGGAGCGGTTTCTGTGCCATTGGCGTTATTCGTTTCTATCTTGGAATTGTTAGTTGCGGCTCTACAAGCGTATATATTTACAATATTATCAGCTTTATATATTGGTATTGCAGTAGCAGAACATAGTCACGATGATGCGCATGGGCATGCAGAAGGACACTAAAAAGAATTTTAATTTTGAATAATAATTTTAACTAAATATTTTTTATTATGGAAACAGTACAAGCAATGT
>CALHQK010000153.1 GCA_938037185.1 uncultured Riemerella sp. | reverse complement strand
GGATACAAGTTGATAGACCTTCCGCACTATTCCGATTCAGCCAAGAAACTTTATTTGAGTTTGTCTAAATACAGCAAAGGATTTTCTAAAGAAAATTATACATCACAGACAGAAAAAACCAAGCAGTTTTTAGAAGAAACCAATAAAAATCCTGAGGTTGCTAATGCGATTACAAATCTAAACCTATCACACATCGTAACAGAACTAAAGAGCGCAAACGAAGAGTTTGAAAGATTGTTCCGCTCTCGTACGGAAGAAATTTCATCAAGACCAAATGTAGATGTAAAAGCCCTCCGAGCAAAAATAGACGATGCTGCGAATAAGCTTTTTGCAGCCATAGAGTTCAGCATTACAGAATATGAGGACAGAGACTATACCCCGATGGTTTCCCAGCTTACGGAACTGCTAAATTATCACAAGGCGCAGATAAAAGCGAGAGGAAAAAAGAAAGAAACCACTCCGAAAGAAAAATAAAACCTACCAAAGTTTATAAAAAATCCCTATCACAGATAGGGATTTGTTTGTTATTTCTTTTCTTCGCTGTCCTCAGGAAAACGGCTGAGGGTAAGGTCTTTGGATATTGCTGCCAATTCCATTTTCAGCTTACCAGAAAGTGTTTCTATGACTACGCCGTCTTCTGCAATGGAGAAGATACGCCCGTGGATACCAGAAGTCGTCACGACTCTTCTCCCTGGTTTCAGATTCTCCTGAAATTTCTTTTCTTTTTTCTGTTTTGTGAGCTGTGGTCTTATCATTAGGAAATAGAATGCACCTAAAATAAGCAGCATCGGTATGAACTGTTGTAAGTTTTCCATTTTATATTAAAGTTTTTCTAAGTGTTTATTGTACATTTGCCTTAAAACTCAGTGTAACAGGAGAGTTTTCTGCGTTCATGAATACTTGTGCGGTTTTTGTTACAGCTCCGGAGAAGTTTTTGGAGTCAAAACTCAGTGTTACTTGTCCCTTTTCTCCTGGAGCGATGGCATCTTTGGTGTAATCAGGAGCGGTGCATCCGCATGCTGGCTGCACGGAGTTGATGTATAGAGGCTTGTCGCCTGTATTGGTTACCTCGTAGACATGCTGCACCACTTCGCCTTTTTTCATAGTCCCAAAATCATGTTCTTCTTTAGCAAAACTCGCCTTTGTCATTGGTTGTTCTGGTGTAGTTTCTTCCACAGGCTCTGGCATTGGGTCTGCTTTTTCGTTTTTTTGGCAAGATACTACTGCAAGGAGCATCATCAGCCCTATTCCTGAAAGTTTCAAGGTGTTTTTCATTTCTTTTTTGGTTATTTTAAGGTTAAAATTTAATTTCTATTGTTGCTTTTGATGTATCGGTCAAGGATTCCGTTTACAAAGATTTGAGATTTGTCAGTAGCGAAAGCCTTTGCGATTTCTATATATTCATTGATGATGATTCTGGCAGGCGTCAGAGGGAAATAGTCCAATTCTGAAATGGCGGTAGCCAAAATGATTTTGTCCATTAGCGAGATACGGTCAAGATCCCAGTTCTCCAGTCTTTCTTCTATCTTTTTTTCGGTTTCTTCCCAGTGGTTCAGGGTTTCGTTGAGCAGTTTCAGAGCGAAATTTCTATCGTCTTCATCTTTTATCATCTTTATCAAAGTATGCGAAGGCTTGTCCTTGCTGAGGAAACCGATAGTTTTCTGCGTCATGGAGTTGGCGATGTGGAAATCATCCGCCCAGTGAAGTTCTAAGTCTTCCAAATGGTTCTGGAAGTCTTCGTTTTCTGCGACATACCTTAGGAAAACTTTCCCGATGAATTTTTGGTCTTCCTCGAAAGAAAATTCATCTCCTTTCATATAATCTTGAAAGAGTTTGCTCGCTTTTATTTTGTTAAATATCTTGATGAGCAGGTCATCGTGGATGTCCCAGATTAGACTCTGATGTTTAGTGCTGAAAGACAATCTTTCTTCGTTTTGCTCGAGAAGTTCTATCGCTTGATTTCGGATGAATTTCCGATTGGGATTGAGGTCTTCCTCGGTTTTTATGTACTTGTTTTTGTTCAGCTCCATTTGCTTCTCCGCTATTTTTTTCAAGGCGATGAGAAAATTAAGCTGATAGATGTACAAAGAGTAAATCTTATCTATTTCGGCAAACATATTTCTTGCCAAAACATCCTGTTTTATAGGATTCTGCTGATAAGAATAAAGGGTCTGGATGGTTTTTTCTCGTAATTGTCTTCTTCCTAACATTTTTCAAAGAACTTTAAGTGGGCAAAGATAAAAAAATAAAATATTCAATATCAAACATCAATTATTTTTTTTGATGAATTTTGTATCTTTACGCCGTTATTAAGCAGATTAAAAGTGAAAAGAAAAATTATCTTCTGGGCAGTTCTTTTAGGGCTGTTTTCTTGTGAAAAAAAGGAGAATTTGGAAAAAATATCTTCCAAAGAGAGTGATGATTCGCTCAAAAAAATAGAACACCCACAGCCAGAGGAAAAACTCAAAAAAGATATTATAAACATAGTAGCGGTGGGCGATATCATGATAGGAAGCGCCTATCCGTCTAAAAAATATCTTCCGAAAGATGATGCGGCAGGAAGTTTTTCAGAGGTGAGAAATCATCTGAAAGGCGACATCGTTTTTGGGAATTTGGAAGGTGTTTTTTTAGATGAAGGAGAATCCCAAAAATGCGAGGACAAAGAGCCGCAGCACTGCTATGTTTTCAGAATGCCCGAGCGGTATGGGAAAATTATCAAAGAAGCTGGGTTTAATCTGATGAGCACCGCGAATAATCATGCAGGAGATTTCGGACTATTGGGAAGAAAAACCACAGCCAAAGTTCTTGACAATGCAGGGATTTATCATGCAGGAACAAAGGAATATCCAGTTGTGATTTTTGAGAAGGATAATATAAAATATGGCTTCTGTGCCTTTGCACCGAATAAAAATATGCTTTCCCTGCTAGATGTCAAAAAAGCCAAAGAGATAGTGCAGGAACTAAAATCCCAAACGGACATTACCATCGTTTCTTTTCATGGCGGTGCGGAAGGGACAGAACATGTGAGAGTTCCTAAAAAAACAGAAATTTTTTACGGAGAAAATAGAGGGGATGTGCATCATTTCGCGCGTTCTGTGGTGGATGCAGGAGCGGATATCGTGCTGGGACACGGCCCGCATGTGACCCGCGCAGTGGAAGTTTATAAAAATAAATTCATAGCCTACAGCCTTGGGAATTTCAATACTTACGGGAGGTTCAGCCTTACAGGAGACAAAGGCATCGCTCCTTTGCTGGACATAAAACTAAAATCCAATGGCGATTTTCTCTTCGCAAAGGTGGTTTCTGTGAAGCAGACCAAAGAAAAAGGGCTTGAGCTGGATGCAGAAAACAGGGCTTTTCAGCGGATAAAACAACTCACAAAACTAGACTTCCCAGAGCAGAATTTGAAATTCGAAGAAAACACGATAAAACTCTGATTTTTCAGTTGAACAAAGATAAAATCCTATTCGAGGGTGTAAAATGACAACTCGGTAGGATTTTTTCTCTTTTTTAGAGATAAAATTTTAAATTTGAATACTTTTAAATAAAAAAAACATCAATTTATTTTAAAAAAATTCACTACTATGCATTGCATAGTTACGAAAAATTATTTATATTTGCGACAAGAAATCATAAAATTAATATAAAATGAAAAAACAAATTGCTGTATTATCGCTCCTTATTTCCGCGATGGGATGGGCTCAAGAAGACAAACCACAAACCCAAAAGAAAGAAAAGGAAATAAAAGAAGTAACGATTACTAAAACCAAAAAAGCGGTGGAGCAGAAGGCTGACCGCACGATATTTGATTTTTCTGAACAGCCGAATCTCAACACGGGAACGGCTCTGGAAGGAATCAAAAAACTGCCAGGACTTATCGTTTCAGACCTTACAGGGATGGCGTATCAGGGGAAAGCGCTGAGTGTCTATATGGATGGGCAGCCTCTGAATATTACCAGCAATGAGCTGAACGCCTTTCTGGAAGGAATGCCCGCAAATGCCATAGACAGGATAGAAGTGGTAACCAGCCCAGGGGCGGAATATCCAGCGACTTCTGGCGGTGCGATTTTGAATATAATCACTTCAAAATCAGCGAGAAGTTACCTTACTGCCACTTATTCTGGGAATTACTCTTTTAGTAATTATGACAAATACCGAAGCAGAACGAACAACTCTATTTTGCTCAATTCCAAAAACAGATGGTTCGGCTGGCAGCTGAATGTAGGGCAGAACTACCGCGAAAACATGAGAAACAGCGAAGTAGATAATATTTCTAAAATATTTAATGATGAAAGAAATAGAGGCTATTTTGCAAAAGCGGCTTTGACTTTTGATTTTAGCCAAAATGATAGATTGCTATTAAATTACAACCTGAATTATAGTAATAATGATGCTGCGGTTCAGAGTAATGGGATTTACAGCGGACTGAGCTACACCAGAGAAGACGAAACCAAAAGTTTGGGGCTGAGACACGAGGCTTCGGCGACTTACCAAAAAAGATTTAGCGGTTCGGATAGAAAATTGGATTTTAAATTCACTTATACTAAAAGAGACAATGATTTTGAACAGAAAAACTTGTTTTTAAATCAAATCCCTACCAATCGGTTTGTTTTGGATAACAGTTCAGATGCGAGAACAGCGGAATTTAGAGTGGATTTTTCCCAACCGCTTAATATCTTTGACAAAGGTAAAATCAGCGTTGGTGGGCTTTACGAGAGATTAGATTTTACTACGGAAAGCAGAGGAATTACCAATTTGGACTACCAGAGACAGACCGCGTCTTCTTATGTAGAATTGCAGACTACGATAGGGAAGCTGGATTTTATCCTCGGAACTCGTGCCGAAGATTATGATATCAGCGGAACTACATACAACAGCAATACACATCAATATGATGATTTGCATAACTTCAAGCAATACCGCCTTTTCCCAAATGCCAGTGTGCAGTATAACATCACGAGAGGAGTGAATTTTTCGGTTAATTATAATAAAAAAATCAGCCTGCCGAGTATTTCTCTTTTGAACCCGAATAACAGCACTTATGGAAATGGTAACATTCAAACAACGGGGAATGCGAATTTGCAGCCAACGATTTATGACAATATAAGTGCGAGAATTTCTGCGTTTGATTATGTATTTTTAGGATATAATCTGAACTTAGTGGATAATAATTTGATACAGAAAATAAGCCGCAGTGGAGATCAGGTTTCCTCGCTTAATGAAAATATTTCTTCCGCGAGAATACATAATTTTAATATAGGATTCCCAATTCCTCTTATGATTTTCACAAAGTCAATCAAGGAAATCAAGAAAACAATAAGTACTGTCAATCCTGATAAAGTCAGCTTCTTGTATTTCTTTGCGAACTACCAGCTGCAGAGACTTCCGAACATCAATCCTAATGGGCTTTTATTTTTAAATGCAACGGCGCAAATTATATTGCCGAAAGGAATAAGACTGAACGCAGCTTACAGCTTAATTCCAGCAAAATCTGGGTATTTCTATTTACAGATTGATGAACCGATGAACAACTCACTAGACATCTCTCTATCCAAAAAATTCATGAACAACAGGCTGAGTGTTTCATTGTATGTGAATGATGTGTTTAATACGAATAAATGGGCTGTGCGCTCTATCTATCAGACACCCAATGTGTTGATGAGAGGTAAGAATGATACTCGTGCATTCGGGATTTCTGTAAATTATAAAATCCCTACAAGGAATAAATTAGCCAAAGAAAATCCTAATATGCTGAGCAGTGATAAGAAAGAAGACGATGGAGGATTGATAAAATAAGCAAAAGCCTTACTCTGCGGAGTAGGGCTTTTATTTTGGATAAAATGTTTTTCCGAATTCTAAAATAAAGAACCAGTCCTTTAAATTAACAAAATAAATAAGGAAAGTAAGAATAATAATATTGATTGTCAGGATTTTATTGGTGTTGTTTTTCAGTAAATAGCCTAAAATAAGAGGATAAATAAAAATGAAATTTCCGCCGAAGATATGAGCTTCATTCAGTCCCAAACGGAATACGCAGTGAATAATCACATCAACACTGAAAGAAATAAGCAAAACTTGCAGAAAAGCATTTTTAAAGTTTTTCTTGACAGCTAAAATAAGCAGAAACAATACATTAGCAATGATGAGCGTTTTTAGGGATAAAAAATCGGGATATTTTCCTGTTATGATGCTTATGCTGTCAGAGTTTTCGTAAATCAGATTTTCTATTTCCAGTTTTGGGAAAACCACAGAACCGCCCAGAAATAAATAGTATATGTCTGATAAATAGTTTGTTCCTGATTTTAGAAACTGCATGCTGTGCAGAATGGAATTTTGGATAAAATTTTTGAAAATTAAAAAAATAATTCCCGCTAAAATGCTTAAAATGAATAAGTTTCTTAATAAAATTTTCGGTTTTTTGTAAAAGGAAACTACGAGGACTTTCAGCCCGTTGGTAATGGTGATTCCGCCAATTAAAAACGAAAATAGATAAACAGAAATATTCTTTTTGTTTTGATATAAAGCATTGAAATAAAAGAATATAGGAAGCAGCATTGTGCTGAAAACATAACTTTCAAAGGTGAAATTCAGAATAAAATTGGAACTGAAACCAGAGTAAAAAAGTATAATCAGAACCGATTGATAGAGAGTGAGTTTGGTGATTTTTGTAAGATATTTGAAAATAAATAAATTCTGCAATGCCAGTGATAAACAGCAGATTACATTCAGTAAATATTCTGGCTTTGAAACGAAAACAGTGATTTTTTGGAGAAAAATACAAAATGTTTTCAGTAGCGGATGCCTTACGGCACTTGTGTTTTGGAACGCATTGTCAAACCCAAGATACAAATCGTGAATATACTTAGGATGCAGAGCCAGCTGGGTATTATAAGTCATCCAAAAGGCAGCCAGTCCATAAAAACAAAGGCTGGACAGAAATATAAATGATTCAGTTTTAGATGGCTTTAAAGATTTGAAATACAACATTATAAAAAAGGTCTTCGCAAATGGAAGACCTGATTATTAAAATGAAATGATTAGTTCAAATCAAAAGCCGCTCCTATCTGGAAAGCGAATTGGTTGTTCAGATAATCAAAATTTTTGGGACTGCTTTTGTATCTTGCAATCGGGAAATTGATTTCGGAATACAATCCAAATCCTTTCTGGAAAAAGTATCTTACTCCAGCATGCATTCCGAGGTGTTTCAGGCTTAGATTAAGCCCTGGGTAGAAGTCAATTTGTTCAGGAAAATTGAATACTCTCCCTAAATTGGCATTAAATCTTACTTTTAAGTCTATTCTGTCCTTGAACTGAGCCTTAGAACCATCTATTTTACTAGCACTCAGAATAAGCCCTACCTGTCCACCGATGGATATACTTTCCCCCACGCCATAGTCATATCCGGCAGAAATACCCGTTCCTTTGTCCTGAAAATTAGCTCCTACATAAGCTCTTTGGTCGCCAACTCCTGTAAAAGACTGCTGTGCGAAAACCGCTGTTGTAATCGTTAAAAATAACGCTGCAAATATTTTTTTCATACTTAAATTATTTTTGGCAAAAATAGAAAAAAATTATGTTTAAATTGCTATATTTGGTTAATTAACAATAAAAAATAGAAAAATGAGAACTTTCTTTGTAGTAGCGGCATTGGTTGTATCACAATGTTTCCAAGCCCAAAAAATCATCTATTTTGACAGCGAATGGAATGAAATTAAAAACAAAAAAGAGGCTTCCTATTACCGAGAAGTTGCAAAGCAGGGAGAGCTGTATTTGATAAAGGATTATTACATCAACGGGGCTTTGCAGATGGAGGGAACGGCAGTGGATGACACGCCTAATCAAGAGGTTTTTGAGGGAAAAGTAACTTGGTATTCCCCAGATGGAAAGGTGGAGATGGTTTCAAATTTTAAAAATGGTAATTTGCTCGGTGAGAGTAAGTTATATAATGCAAATGGAAAACTTCTGCAAGATATGGTTTATGATGGAAGGAATAATTACAGCGGCACTTACTATTCTTACATAGAGGATGGGAATGTTAATAATATGATATCAACATTTCAAAATTCGGAACCGACAAAAACAATATATTATGATAAGTCTCCGCAGGACATCCGCTATGAAATTATCTATAAAAAAGGCTACGAAGAACAAGAGACCAAATACTATGGAGAGGGCGGAAAATACTTGGGGTCTTACAAAGGATATGATGATATGAATGGTGTTTCCGTGGAGTATTCCTATAAGCCGATGAGGGTGACAAGCGTAGCTAAATATCAGAAAGGACAGGTGATAGAAAATAAGCTTTATCATGACAATGGAACGCTGAAACAAGAGTTTAAAAGAAGCGGGAAAAGTGCTTGGGAGAAAACTTATGATGCAAATGGAAAGAAAATAGCCGAGCTTACTTATAAACAGGAAGGAACAGAACTAATCCCTTATGATGGGAAACAAGTGGTATTTCCTATGGGAGCCTATGATTCGGAAACCATTATCACTACATATAGCAAAGGGAAGTTTGTGAAAATAGAGCAGATTTATGGAGATTATGTAACCGAAACTTTCTATGATGAAAACGGACAGGATGTTACAGAAGTGATTTCTAAGAAAAACGGTGAAGAATTTGCCAGATTGGTTTATAGAGATGGAGTTCCTTACGATGGAATGATGAAGGATGCTGCTTCGGAACAACATTATAAAGAGGGAAGGCTGTTGAACGAAAAAATCTTTAAAAAAGGGAAAATTTCATCTGAAAAGAAATACCTTGAGAATAGAAATGCTTATGAAGTGAAGATTTTTAATGAAGATGTTTTAAAATTCGTTTATGTAACTCATTCCGAGGCGATTGGTTACTTTTCCGCAGAAATTACTCCATATGATGATAAAGGAAAAGCATTGCCGAAAGTCATTGTAAAAGAAGGTTTTATGGAGAAAGGGAAATTAACGATTGATTGTTATTGTCCTGAAAAAGAATATATTACCTATGAGAGGAAAGGCGATTGGATTATAAAACAGTCGTATAATAAAGCAGGAATGTATAGAGAGTTGAAGCTGAAAATAGATAAAAATCAATTAAATAGCGAAATAATGATAGATGAGTATTCGCTGGCAAACGGAACGGATACAGATGAGTTGGCAAATTGGATAGAGTAGAAAAACAAAACAAAATGGGAAGAAAAAGTTTCTTCCCATTTTGTTTATTTTGAATGAATATCGTAGGTAGGATATGGAATGATGATGTTATTTGCCCTGAATTTCTCCAAAATAGACTTTCTTATTTCGCTTTTCGTTTGGGAAATATGAAAGGGGTCATCGGAGAAGAAATAAAGTCTAAGATTGAGAGAAGAGTCCGCAAAATCATTCAGCCTGATGTAGGGTTCCCGCTCTTTGGAAATATCTGGGTTTTCTCTTGCCGCCTCTACAAGAAGGTTTTCAGCGGTTTTTATGTCCGTGCTGTAATCTACCCCAACTTCTATATAGAAAGCATTAGGATACTCATTGGAAGAGTAATTAGAGAGCTTGTCTTTCGTCAGGTATGAATTAGGAAAAACAATAGTTCTTCGGTCTGTAGTGAGGATTTTTGTGGTTCTCATGCTTATTTGCTCCACTCTGCCCATTACGCCGTTCATATCAAGGACATCGCCCACGCGGACACTTTTGTCTAATAAAATAATAACTCCAGAAATAAAATCTAAAAATAAGTTTTGAAGTCCGAGACCTATCCCTACCAATACCGCACTAGAACCTACTAAAATAGGCGAAATATTCACACCCAAAATTCTCATGATAATCAGAAATGTAACGATGATGATGCCGTAATACAAAATCTGATGTAGGGCGTATTTTGTGCCTTTGTCTATTCGCGAAGATTTGCTGTAAAAAATTCTCTTAGAAATTCTCTCCACAATGTATGAGACACAGATTACCACAGCAACTGCTATTACCTGATACATATGCAGTGTATAGGTATGGATAGAAAGTATAGGATATTCTAAAAATTCTTTTAAACTCATAATTATTTATTTTATTTCTGAGATAATGTTCATTGTCTCTTGCAGATAAAAGTCTCGTTTCAAGTTTTTTATCCAATTTTCGCTTTTTTTCGCAAAAACTTCATCTTTTTTCGTTCTTGCTGCTTCATCAGCGTGTAGGGTGAAAATCAGCTTGTTATCGTATTTAGAAAGAACCTTGAATTTTTTAATCTGCTCTTTTCTTGTCTTCATCAGTTGGTTGAATTTAGCCTGATTTAGAGTGATTTTCTCCTGCTTGTCCAAACTTTCTCTCCATTTTGCAGATTCTTGTAACAATTGATAATTGCTGTTTTTAGCTAATCTTTTTTGGCTGTTTTCTAATAGAGATTTGATGTTTAAAGAACCTACGGGCTCATATTTTGCAGAAGAAATCTGGTCCCAAGGCAGGGCATAATCTTTATATTTTTCACCAATTTCTGAGTAAGAGAAGAAATCATTCATAGGAATGTCTGCATCTACTCCTTTCAGCTGGGTAGATTTTCCATTGATTCTATAAAATTTCTGAATTGTTATTTTCAAAGAACCAAGGTCTTCGCTGGTGTTGATAAAACGATTGATGTCTATAAAATTCTGCACTGTCCCTTTTCCATAGGAATGAGGCGAACCTACCACAACAGCTCTTCCGTAGTCTTTCATTGCTCCAGCTAAAATCTCCGATGCTGATGCCGAAAGCTCACTCTGCATAATTACCAAAGGGCCGTCCCAAATAGGGGTATTACTTCTGCTTTTCAAAACTTGTATTCTTCCGTAGCTGTCTTTAGCCTGAACCACAGGACCTGCTTTCACGAAAAGCCCCATGATATCAACTACTTCTGTAAGCGAGCCTCCGCCGTTGCTTCGCACATCTAGGATGATTCCTTTTATATTCTGGGCTTTTAGTTTTTTTATTTCTGCTTTTACATCATCGGAAGCTTTTCTGCCGCCGGCAGGGTCATCAAAATCAGCATTGAAACTTGGCAGGAAGATATATCCGTACTTTTCTCCCTTTGGTGAATTTACGATAACGCTTCTCGCAAAAGTGTCTTCTATGGAGACTTCCTCGCGGATGAGTTTTACTTCTTTTATGCTTCCATCTTTTTTCTGCAGGACAAGGATTACTTCTGTTCCTTTTTCGCCTCGGATAAGTCTTACCGCCTCATCTACCAGCATTCCTACTACATTGGTATATTCTTCTTTTGGTTTAGATTTTACTTTTAGGATTTTGTCTCCTTCGGATATTTGTTTGGATTTCCATGCGGGAGCTCCCACTACCAAAGGTCCCATGTAGAGATTTCCTTTTTTCTCCTGAATCTGCGCACCAATTCCAATAACTTTTCCTGCAAAACTGGTATCAAAATCCTCTTTGTCTTTCGGTGAAAAATAACTGGTGTGAGGGTCAAACACCTCTGTGTAAGCGTTCATATACACACTGAACCAGTCCATTTTCTTTCTCTTTTTAAATCTTTTGAAAGTATGGGAAATCAGGTCTTTAATCTCTTCGGTTGCCTTTATTTTCTTTTCCTCTGGAGATAGAATTTTTACCGTGATGGTATCTTTCAGCTTGTGTGCAATTACGGAGTCTTTCTTCTCTTTCTGCGCCTCTTCTTTGCTGGTGATGGTTTCTATTTCTTGGAGAATGTTGTATTTTATATACTTTTTCCATTCGTTGTAGAGTTCTTTCTTATCTACGGGAGATTTCTTGAGTTTTGGTTCAAGGATAAACTCTTCTTCCTCGTTCAGGTCAATGGGTTTGCTAAGGATATCCTGTGTGATTTGGTCTATCTCATCTACACGCTGGTACAGGCGGTCAATGGTCTGTTTGTAGAAGACCAGATTTCCATCGTTCAGATAGTCATCAAGTTTGGTTTTATGCTTTGCAAATTCCTCCATGTCCGACTGAAGAAAATACCTCTTTGCAGGGTCTAAAGACTCGAAATAATTGTTATACACTTCCTCCGAATACGCATCATTAATAGGTTTCGGGTGGTAGTGATACGCCAGAAGGTTCTTCACATTTACCATGATAAGCTGCATTCTCTCATCATCATTTTTAGGCGCATTGAAGCAGAACATCAGCGTTACCAATGGAACGAAAAGTAAAACTTTATTTAGTTTTAATAATTTTTTTAGCATTTTGAAAAAATAAATTTTAAGCCATCAAATTTAATACCTTATTTTAAATCAAACCTAATTTTTATCTATTTTTGTTGAAATTTTTTAATAATAATGAATAAACAAGATAGAAAACCATTGATTTTGGTAACGAATGATGACGGAATCACTGCGCCAGGGATTAGAAAACTCGTAGAATTTATGAACGAAATAGGAGAGGTGGTCGTAGTGGCGCCAGATTCTCCGCAGAGTGGCAAGGGACACGCCATCACGATAAATTCTACCCTGATGGTGGAGGAAATAAAGAAGGAAGGTGCTCAGCGGGATTTTGCGTGTAGCGGGACGCCTGTGGACTGCGTAAAATTGGCTTTGGATAAGGTTCTTCCGCGCAGACCAGATTTGGTGGTTTCGGGGATAAATCATGGGGCAAATTCATCCATCAATGTTATTTATTCTGGAACGATGTCTGCCGCTGTGGAGGCTGGTGTAGAGGGCATTCCTGCGATTGGGTTCTCTTTGCTGGATTTTAGTTTTGAGGCGGATTTTGACCAAGCGAAAGATTTTATTCAAGAAATAGTTTTAAAAACCTTGAAAAACCCGATGCCAAAGGGAATAGTCCTAAATGTGAATATTCCTAAACTAAAAAAAGAAGAGATAAAAGGCATCAAAATCTGCCGACAGGCTCAGGCAAAATGGGAGGAAAACTTCGATGAAAGAGTAAATCCACAGGGCAAGAAATACTACTGGCTCACAGGCTACTTTAATAACATGGATGAAGGCGAAGATGCCGATGAAACGGCTCTGATGAACGGCTATATCAGCATTGTCCCTGTGAAGTTTGACCTTACGGGTTATGAGTATATAGATACTTTACGAGAACTTTATTAAATTTTGCTTGTGATATTTGCATATGATTTTAAATTGTATAAATTAGCAGAAAATTTAATTTATAAAATCATGAAAAGGAGATTATCAATTTTTGTTTTGGCGGCGGCATTTTCATTGCCATGCAAAGCACAAGAGAGTAGTGTAAAAGAGGGTAAGGTGGCTATAATGGCGAGTGCAGGGTATGCGTGGAGAACTGCAGAGATAGATGGTAGTATCACATATCCTTTCAGAAGTCATGTAGAAAAAATTACTTCAGGGTTTCATTTTGATATCTCGGCTTATCACAGAATAGCTCCTAATATGGGACTTGGGCTGAAATTCAATAGATATTCTGCTTCTGCGGAAACATCTCTGGCTGGAGTATATCTTAGCACGAAGGACAGAATTATCTTCATAGGGCCGTCATTCATGTATTCTAATTTTGAAATGGATACACCACATAAATTTTATTGGGATGTAGCGCTGGGCTATCAGCAATATACAAGTAGTAATAATTTTAGTGGTCTTGGAAATTTTGAGGTGAAAGGTTCTTCGGTAGGGCTTTATAGCACGATAGGGTATCAGTATGCTGTGAGTCGTTCGTTCTTGATAGGGCCTCAGCTAGGTTTCGGGCTGGGAGCTGTGAAACTCCATGTTGAAAATGGAAGGAGCCTATCACTCGCAAATAATGATAAAAAAGAAGGCTTAGGGAGAGTTTCTCTAGCAGCCACGGCGACAGTAAGATTTTAATAATTCTAAAATATACACAAAAAGCACCTTTTTTAGGGTGCTTTTTGAATAATAAAGAGATGTTTTAGCACAAGTAAGAGACCAAAAAATAGAATATGAAAAATTATGTGATACTAATAGTCATTATTTTCTTGATAATTGGATGTAATAAGAAGCACAAAGAAGATATTGTCGGTTTATATGAAGTTGATAAAGTACCATGGGAGCTATCAAATAAAGAAATATATTATTACTTAGAATTACAAGAGAACGATGTTTATAAGCTCAAAAAATTAAATGGAGCTTCATTAAAAGGGCATTGGTATATTTCTTCTGAAGAAAAAGACTCAATAATTATTAAATTTGAGTTTGATAATAATTATATAGTAGGAAAACTAAAAGGTTCTACATTATTATTTAAAGAACCAAATGTTTTTGACCATAACTTTTCAAATTGGTTATATATAAA
>CALHQK010000152.1 GCA_938037185.1 uncultured Riemerella sp. | reverse complement strand
ATTTATTTAATTAGTTTGCAAAAGTATTGCTTTTTTTTGAACTGTGCAAATTCATCATCAAATTTAATGATAAATAATTATGAATAGATACATTATTAGGTTACTAAACAGCATTCCAATGTAATAAATTCCTGATTAAATTGAATAACCTTTGAAACAATAGCAAAAAAAAATAATTTTATTAAAAACAATCTAAATAATTATGAATTTGATAATAAAATATGTTATTTATTATCAATTTACATTGCATTTTAATTCGCGCATATTGTTTGTTCAAAACTTCACTTGTATTTTAGTTCCCGCAACTTGTTTGGACTAAACTGCAAGTGTATTTTAATTCCCGCAATTTGTTTGGACTAAAATGCAAGTGTATTTTAATTAAAACACTTCTGTTTATACAAAAATGCACCCCAAAAAGAGTGCATTCTATGGTAAAAATTATTGATTACAGCGGACTTACCAGCTCCAAGAACCATTCTTTGACTTCGCCTGACAAGTGTGGAGCCAATTTCTCCTCGCAGGTCTTGTGGTAGGCGTTCAGCCATTCTTTTTCTGGTTCGGTAAGTAGTTCTGCATCTATCACATTTTTGAAAAACGGACAAAGCGTAAGGGTCTCAAAACCATAGAAAGTGCCGTATTCTGTGGTTCTCAGCTCCTTCACTGCCACTAAATTCTCATGGCGGATACCGTATTGATTTTCAACATAAAACCCTGGCTCGTTGGAACACACCATTCCTGCTAAAAGCTCCTGCGGATTCATATCTTTTCGGATATTTTGGGGGCCTTCATGCACATTCATGAAACTTCCCACGCCATGCCCCGTTCCGTGCGCATAGTCTTTGCCTTCTTTCCAAAGCGGAAGACGAGCGATAGCATCCAGCTGGACACCTCTTGTGCCTTTTGGGAACTGAGCCAAAGAAAGGTTAATCATCCCTTTCAGAACCAAAGTGCAGTCTTTTACAAACTCTGCTGATACTTTGCCCAAAGCCAATGTTCTGGTAATGTCGGTAGTCCCTTCTAAATATTGACCTCCAGAATCTACAAGAACACTTCCCTCGTTGGTAACTTCCTTACTTCCTTCGCTTTTTGCGGAATAATGCACGATAGCGCCATTTCCTTTATAACCGATGATGCTTCCGAAACTTTCGCCCACAAAATTTTCGCCCTCAGCACGGAAATCTCTCAGTTTTTTCCCAATGGAATATTCGGTCATAGGCTCTTTTCCTACATTATTTTTCAGCCAATAGAGGAATTTCACCATTGCTACACCATCGCGAACCATCACCGTGCGGAAGCCTTCCAATTCGGTTTCGTTTTTAATGGCTTTCATCAAATTACCAGGAACAGCCGACAGAACGAAAGTGTTTTTATCCTTTAAAGCATTGAAAACCGCTTGGTTACAATTTGGTGAAATTAAAACTTTTTCATTTTTTAATTGACCTAAATAAGAGAAAAATTCATCGTAAGGAACTACGCTTACTTCAGCCTCTTGCATTTGTTTTTTGGCTTCATTATTGAGTTTTTCTACATCCACAAAGAGCGTAGCCTCTCCATCCTCTGTTACGAGGATATAACCAAGAAATACAGGGTTACAGTCCACATCACTTCCTCGTAAATTTAGTGTCCAAGCCACATCATCAAGACTTGAAATAACATGCAGTGAAGCTCCTTTTTCCTGCATTTTTGCGCGGATGGCGTTTAGTTTTTCTACGACAGACTGCCCTGCCCATTTCAGAGGATGAACAAAGATTTCATTTTTAGAAGGTTCGCCTCTATCTGTCCAAATATCTTTTAATAAAGGTTCATTGACAAGTTGGATTTTTCTTGCAGACAATTTTTGCTCAAGACTTTCCCAGTTTAGATGAGATGTCGCCAAAGCATTTACGGCTACTTTTCCATTTTCAGGCGTTTGAGAGATTATCCAGTCTATGTAGTTTGGAGTGCCCTCTATGCCGTCTTTCATCAGTTCTATTCCCGTGTTTTCCAGCTCCTGCGCTGCCTGAACGAAATATCTTCCATCTGTCCAAAGAGCCGCTTTTTCATTAGTTACCACCAAAAAACCAGCAGAACCTGTAAAGCCTGAAAGCCAAGTGCGTTCCTGCCATTCTTCGGGTAGATATTCACTCATATGTGGGTCTGCAGAGAAGACAATAAATGCATTGATACCTTTCTCCTGCATCTTCTGACGAAGTTTTGAAATTTTCTCTATTGTAGTCATTTTATTTTTTTATTAAGGAAGCCAATTTACAAAATATTTATAAAAACCAAAAAATATTTTCTCTAAAATAGCGGTTGTTTAATATTGTTTTTGGATTGGAATATTTATAAAAAATAATTAATTACTCTATATTTGCATGAACGAAAATAAAGAAGCAGTATGAACGAAGAGTTTCTAAACCGCCTGAGTGCGGGGTATTGTGCGAGACAATATGATTTGGATAAGAAGAAAATAGAAAATTTTGTAGATGATTTCTTTAGGTTTATTTTCTTTTTGGAATATCATAGATGCGACTGCAAGGATAAGATAAAAGAACGGCTGGAATCTTTCAGAGCAGAATTTCAGCAGATTATCCATGATGTAGTCCAAGATAAAAACGAAAGAGAGCAGATTGTTTATTCTTTCTTTGACGAACTTCCTAAAATTCATCAATTATTGGAAAAAGATGCTCAGTTTATTTTAGACAGCGACCCTGCCGCTATAAGCGTAGAGGAGGTAATGATATCTTACCCTGGATTTTACGCTATTGCTGTGTATCGCATGGCTCATTATCTGCATCAGCAAAAGGTGCCGCTGCTTCCCAGAATATGGACAGAACTGGCTCATAGCCGCACAGGAATAGACATTCACCCTGGCGCAAAAATAGGAGAGTCTTTTTTTATAGACCATGGGACGGGGATTGTTATTGGAGAGACTACCACCATTGGGAATCATGTGAAAATCTATCAAAATGTAACCTTGGGGGCATTGGCCGTTACCAAAGATATTGCTAATACCAAAAGACACCCTACGATAGAAGATAATGTAACCATCTATGCTGGAGCAACTATCCTTGGCGGAAAAACGGTGATAGGCAGATATTCTACTATTGGTGGAAATGTCTGGCTTACAGAGAGTATAGACCCTTACAGTTTGGTTTATTATAAGGATAAAACCATTATCCGAAGTAAAGAACGCCCAGAAGAAGCGATAAATTTTTCTATATAAAATTTGCAAATGAAGAAAATTTTATTACATTTGCTTAAAATTTATTACAAAAGTGTTTAGGAATAATATAAATATGTGTTGTAAGTCTCAGATAAACTCAGTTTTTCTGATGGCTTAGTATTGTTTATTGTCATAATATTAAAGAAGAGAGACTGAATATTTTTTGGTCTCTCTTTTTCTGTTTTTTAGAAAAATAATTTAAAATAAATAAAATGAAGTACGCAAATGTATTAGAAACTATCGGGAAAACACCCGTAGTAAGATTAAGCAAGTTATTTCCAGACCATAATGTTTGGATTAAATTAGAAAAGTTTAACCCTGGAGGAAGCATTAAAGACAGAATTGCTTTGGCGATGATAGAAACCGCTGAAAAAGAGGGAAAACTAAACAAAGAAACACAGATTATAGAGCCCACATCTGGAAATACTGGGGTTGGTCTGGCTATGGTGGCTGCTGTGAAAGGCTATAAGCTGATTTTGGTAATGCCCGAAAGTATGAGTGTGGAGAGAAGAAAACTAATGTCTGCTTATGGAGCAAAAATAGTGCTTACTCCGAGAGAATTAGGGATGAAGGGAGCTATTCAAAAAGCGCAGGAACTTGCTGAGAAGATAGAAAATTCATGGATTCCGCAGCAGTTTGAAAACCTCTCCAATCCTGAAATTCACAGGAATACAACAGCGCAAGAACTTCTAAATGATTTCCCAGAAGGCGTTGATTACCTGATTACAGGCGTGGGGACAGGCGGACATATTACGGGTATTTCGGAAGTTTTAAAAACAAAATTTCCACAACTAAAAACCTTTGCTGTAGAGCCAGAGCTTTCGCCTGTTATCAGCGGTGGAAATCCAGGACCACATTCTATACAAGGTATCGGAGCAGGATTTATTCCAAAAGTTCTGAATACTAATATTTTAGAAGGAACTATTTTGGTAAGCAATGAAGATGCATTTAGATTTTCGCAGAGATTGGCTAAAGAAGAGGGAATTTTAGCTGGAATTTCTACTGGTGCCTCTGTGGCTGCAGTTGCCCAACGATTGAAAGATTTCCCAAAAGATGCTGTGATATTAACTATTAATTATGATACGGGCGAGAGATACCTGTCTGTAGATGGTTTGTATCAAGAAAATATTTTAGAAATATAAATCAAAAAACCTCCTAATTAGGAGGTTTTTATTTTATCTTGCAATGTTCACCGCTCTTGTTTCGCGGATTACGGTTACTTTTACTTGCCCAGGGTAGGTGAGTTCATTTTGAATCTTCTCTGATATATCGTATGATAGCTGGTGGGCTTTTTCATCATTCACTTTTACACTTTCTACCATTACTCTAAGTTCCCGTCCTGCTTGAATGGCGTATGCGCTGGAAACTCCATCAAAACTCAATGCAGCAGCTTCTAAGTCTTTCAGTCTTTGGATATAAGACTCTAAAACCTGTCTTCTCGCTCCTGGTCTTGCACCAGAAATAGCATCCGCTACTTGAACAATAGGGGAAAGGAGAGAGGTCATTTCTATTTCATCGTGGTGAGCACCAATGGCATTTACAACTTCTGGATTTTCGCCAAATTTTTCTGCCCACTGCATTCCTAAAAGCGCATGAGGAAGCTCAGATTCTTCTTCAGGAACTTTACCAATGTCGTGGAGAAGCCCTGCACGCTTGGCTAATTTAACATTAAGTCCAAGCTCTGCTGCCATTGTAGCAGCTATATTTGCTACTTCGCGGGAGTGTTGCAGCAGGTTTTGCCCATAAGAAGAACGGAATTTCATTCTTCCGACCACTTTTACTAACTCTGGATGAAGCCCGTGGATACCCAAATCTATGATGGTTCTCTTACCCACTTCTATAATTTCTTCTTCTATTTGTTTTCTTGTTTTTTCTACCACTTCTTCTATCCTTGCGGGATGGATTCGCCCATCGGTAACTAATTTGTGAAGGGATAATCTTGCGATTTCTCTTCTGACAGGGTCAAAGCAGGACAATAGAATAGCCTCTGGTGTATCATCTACGATAATTTCTACACCAGTAGCAGCTTCCAAAGCCCTGATATTTCGTCCTTCTCTACCGATAATTCGCCCTTTGACTTCGTCAGATTCTATGTTAAAAACTGAAACGGAATTTTCTATCGCTTGTTCTGTTCCGATTCTTTGGATTGTTTGGATGACTATTTTTTTCGCCTCATTTTTGGCATTCATTTTTGCCTCTTCTATAATATCCTGAACATAGGCTTGAGCTCTGGTTTTGGCTTCTGCTTTCATGGTTTCTACCAATTCTTCTCTGGCTTCTTCGGCAGAATAACTTGATATTTTTTCTAAAATTTCAATTTTCTGAGCGGTAGCTTCGTTTAACTCAGCTTGTTTTTTGTCAATAATTTCTTGTTTCCGCTCGTAATCAGCAATTTGCTTATCCAAATCCTTTTCAAGTTTAGAAATTTTGCTCAGTTCATCGTTTAGTTTGGATTCTTTGTCTTTTATCCTTTTTTCAACTTCCTGTATTTTTTTCTCGCGGGACTGGATATTGGCATCATGTTCAGATTTTAGTTCTAAGAACTTTTCTTTTGCCTGAACAATTTTTTCTTTTTTGATGGATTCCGCCTGAACATTAGCATTCTGGATAATGTTTTCTGCATTCTGTTTCGCATCTTTTATAATGAAATTTGCTTTGGAATTGGTAGACTTTCTTGAGTACGAAATTCCCACTAAAACGCCTATCACAACGCCGACAGCAGCAATAATAATATAAAGTATAGTGTCCATTAAATATTTATTTATAATTTTTTTATTCCTTAATTCTAAAACAAAACCTACAATAATCCTTTGATTTAGAGTAAACTCCTAATCAATACGATTTGGACTGATTTTTATTCTCTGTAATCCGCGAAATACGGCACGCCATTGAATAAACTTTTGTCCGGTATTTTTTTAGCGTTGAGTTTACCTAATTTTGTTAGAACTATTGTAGGCAAAAATTCTTAGAGGTTTTCCTCTAAATCATCTAATAATTGATTGATTTTTTCTAATCTTACATTAGAAGATTGTATGTTTTTTTCTATATTTACCGCTCCCATTTCTGCATTTGCTCCCAGTTTTAAAGCACACATAGCCAAGGCATCTTGTTTGTCTTTCACAGCCAAATTTGCTTCAAAATCTTTAATCATGCTTTCTATCTGCCTTCCCACTTTCCTGAGCATTTCTTCCTCATTTACAGGAACATTGAGGGGGTAAGACCTTCCAGCGATGACGATATTTACTCTCTGCATTTCCATTACAATCCACTATTCCGAAGTTCCGCTATACATACATCAATTTCCTTTATTAATCTATTGATGTGGCTTTTCATCAATCTGTTATGATCTGGATTTCCCGATATAGCAGAAGTCAGCTTCATTTTTTTCTGCTCTTCTATTAACTCTTCATTCTTCATTACTTCCTCTTCATATTTTGCTTTCAGATGGTTGTTTTTTTCTAATAATTCAGCATACTTTTGTTTTAAATCCTTGTATTTAATACTGATTTTTAGTATTTTATCCTCAATTTCTGAGAAATTATTTTCTAATTCTGTAAGCTTCATCAAAAGATTGTTCTAACTTTTGAGCAAAAATACAAAAAAAAATAGATTTTTGCTAATCTATTTTTAAATTTAGTTTTATTCAAATTTCAGTATAAACATAAAAGCCCTTGTATTGAGGCGCGACAGCGACCCAGCCCAATAATCCGGAGTGGAAGGATTGTCTCTTACTAATTCATTATTGATAACAAATGTCCCTCGGAAGCCCGGGGTGAGCTTGAATTTGGAGAAATAAAACTGAATGCCAAGCTCCGCAGACCAAGCTAGATTGTGCGTTGTGGTACGAAAAACACCATTCATGTTATCATCTCTGCTTTTTTCTTGAGACTGCAGATTGATAAGCCAGTTGACTCCTCCTGCGACATACACTCGGGAATTAAACCATCTATTTCCGTGGAATTCCAGTAATAATGGTACATCTACATAGGTGGATTTTATTTTTCTTGATGTAAAAGACTCTATATCCTGCGGATTGGCGGCCAAAACTTCGGCTCTTTTGAAAATTAATTCTCTTTCTAAAAACTGCATTCCTGGCTCTAATTTCAGATCCAAATGCTCATTAAGCCTCATTCTACCAATAAGTCCCGCACCAAAACTGCTGCTGGTTTTAGAAGTCACCATTTTTTGGTTTTTGTCTATTTCAGAAACATTATAATCAAAATCATTCATATTGAGATAAAAACCCCAGCTGTATTTCTTGACATCTATCCATTCTAGTCTGTCAGCTCTGTTTCTGATATTAAAGTACTGTGCAGAAAGCAGTGATGAAGCGCATAATAATGCTAAAATTGCAGATTTTAATAATTTCTTGTTCATATTTTTCTATTTTGTTGCCTTATAAATGGCAGCAATCCCAAAACTTAATTTTTTATATTCTACAACAGAAAATCCTGCGTTTAGAAGGATTTTCTTCATTTCTTTTCCATAAGGAAAAACATTCACAGAATCAGGTAGATAAGTGTAAGCCCTGCTATCCTTTGAAATCAGTTTTCCTATTATGGGCAGAATATTTTTAAAATAAAATAAATATAAAGGAACCCAAAAACCATTGGGTTTGGAAAACTCTAAAATATACACACAGCAGCCTTTTTTCACTACTCTCTGGAGTTCTTTCAGCCCTTTTTCCAAGTTTTCAAAATTCCTTACACCAAAAGCAACGCTTACAGCATCAAATTTATTGTCCTTAAAGGGTAAATTTTCAGCATCTCCTTTTTGTAGATATATTTTGGAAGCCAAGCCAAGGCTTTTAATTTTTTCAAACCCTACATTCAGCATCTGTTGAGAAATATCTAATCCTAATACTTGACAATCAGTCATTTGTTGTATTTTAATCGCCAAATCTCCCGTTCCTGTCGCCACATCCAAAACAAGAGCCGGATTATCCTTTTTGAGCCATTTTGCCAAAGTATTTCGCCAAAGAATATCCGTCCGCAGAGAAAGAACACGATTCAAAATATCGTATTTAGGCGCGATATTATCAAACATTTCCTCTATTTGGGCTTTTTTGGTTTTGGTAGAATTATAAGGAGTGACCGCTTTCAAAAGATAATTTAATTTTTCGCAAAAATAAAAAAATTAGATAATTATTAAATTTCGCTAAATTTGTAGCCCTAAATTTTGATTATGGATTACCTAAAAGGATTAAATAATGCCCAATATGAAGCTGTGACCACTCTACAAGGGCCTCTGATGGTGCTTGCTGGTGCAGGATCAGGGAAAACTCGTGTTCTTACGATGCGTATAGCACATCTGATAACCAATGGAGCAGATCCTTTTAATATTCTGGCGCTTACCTTTACCAATAAGGCTGCCCGAGAGATGAAAGAGCGTATCGCAAAGGTGGTAGGGAACAGTGATGCGAAAAGCCTTTGGATGGGAACTTTTCACTCTGTTTTTGCTCGGATTTTGAGGAGTGAAGCTCATTATCTGGGTTTTCCGTCTAATTTTACTATTTATGATACCCAAGACTCTCTCAATGTACTGAAAAAAGTGCTTAAAGAAATGAATATAGATTCTGAACTGTATAAACCAAAGAAAGTGCAGGGCAGAATTTCTCAGTATAAAAATAATCTGATTACAGTAAAAGCCTATTATAACAATCCAGAGCTGATGGAAGCTGATGAATGGGCTAATATGAAGCTGATGGGGCAGATTTATCAAAAATATGTAGAAACTTGTTTTAAGAATGGGGCGATGGATTTTGATGATTTGTTGTTGAGAACCAATGAGTTACTAACGAGGTTTCCAGAAGTTTTAGCGAAATATCAGGATAGATTTCGGTATATTTTGGTGGATGAGTATCAGGATACGAACCATTCTCAGTATCTGATAGTGAAGGCTTTAGCTTCTAAATTTGAAAATATATGTGTGGTAGGTGATGATGCACAATCTATCTACTCTTTCCGTGGGGCTAATATTCAGAATATTTTGAATTTTAAAAAGGATTATCCCGATGCGAAAATCGTTTCATTGGAGCAGAATTACCGCTCTACGCAGAATATCGTAAATGCAGCTAATGATTTGATTTCCAAAAATATAAATCAGTTTGAGAAAAATGTATTCAGTGATAATGAAGTTGGAGAAAAGATAAAAGTCTACCGCTCTCTATCTGATGCAGATGAGGCGAATTTTGTAGCAGGAAATATCTGGGAACAGCATAATTTTAATCAGAAAAAATTTAATGATTTTGCTATTTTGTATCGTACAAATTCCCAGACCAGAGCCTTCGAAGATGCTTTGAGGAGGAAAAATATTCCTTACCGAGTGTATGGCGGGCTGTCTTTTTACCAAAGAAAAGAAATAAAGGATTTGCTGGCGTATCTCAGACTTTTGGTTAATGAAAATGATTCGGAAGCCTTGCTCAGAGTTATCAATTATCCGATGCGTGGGATAGGAGAGACGACGCAAAATAAACTCATTGTTTATGCCGACTCGATAGGGCAGTCTATTGCTAATGTGCTGGATGCTCTGCCGTTTCATGCACCGAATTTAGGGCTAAATAATTCGGCTTTAACGAAACTGAATGATTTTTGGCAGATGATAAAAGTTTTCCAAGTGATGCTGAAAACAGAAAATGTCTATCAAGTAGCGATGGAAGTAGCCAAAAAGAGTAGTTTGATAAAATCTTTGAAAGAAGACCAGACACCAGAAGGCATCTCACGAGTGGAGAATATTCAGGAATTGATGAACTCC
This sequence comes from uncultured Riemerella sp., assembly GCA_938037185.1. Classification (GTDB taxonomy): domain Bacteria; phylum Bacteroidota; class Bacteroidia; order Flavobacteriales; family Weeksellaceae; genus JABCPE02. Next base: position 8,439 of record CALHQK010000152.1, on the reverse strand, counting down.
ATGCAAGGGTTTATAGATGAGCAGCAGCAGCTGGAAGATGGCGACCCGAGTTTGTCTAATTTTCTTGAAAATATAGCCTTATCTGCTGATACACAGGAGAATGATGAGGAAGGCGATAAAGTCTCTCTGATGACGATACACCTATCCAAAGGGCTCGAATTTCCTATTGTCTACATCGTAGGGCTGGAGGAGGGGCTGTTCCCGAGTTTTATGAGTTCTAACTCCCGTGAGGAGCTGGAAGAGGAGCGCAGACTGTTCTATGTAGCCCTCACAAGAGCCGAAAAACAGGCATTTTTCTCTTATGCTGTTTCGCGTTTTCAGTGGGGGAAAATCACAGATTCGGAGCCGAGCCGTTTTCTCAGCGAGGTGGATACGGATTATTTGGATTTTATCAATCCAATGGTAGAAAACAGGGGAATCAATCGTTCAGGGCTGTCATCTAGTATTTTTGATGATACACCGAGCATGCCGAGGGCTTTCCAAAAGAAAGAACCGAAGAAAAAACTTTCTGTGGATGAACAAAAATTACCAGAACAGCCTATTAAAAGGAATTTGACGCCTGTTTCATCTGCGAAAATAAATACTACTGACAGCAGCCAGTCTCAAGATATAGAAGTAGGGGACAGAGTAAGGCATAATCGTTTCGGAGTGGGAGAAGTGCTGTTTTTGGATGGAACAGATCCTAATAATGTGAAAGCAAAAATAAAATTTGCCACAGAAGGCGAAAAGAACTTGATTTTAAAATTTGCCAAATTGGAAAAATTATAAAAGCCTTTCAATTGAAAGGCTTTTTGTTTATTTCTTTTTCTCCAAAACTTCATCTACCATTCCCATTTCTTTCGCTTCAGTGGAAGTCATCCAGTAGTCTCTGTCTGATGCCTTTTCCACCCATTCGTAAGACTGTCCAGAATGCTCAGAAATAATGTCATAAAGTTCTTTTTTCAGTTTAAGCATTTCTCTCAAATTGATTTCCATATCGCTCGCAACTCCCTGTGCGCCGCCGCTTGGCTGGTGAATCATCACTCTGGAATGCTTCAATGCAGAACGCTTTCCTTTTTCACCTGCAACCAAAAGCACCGCTCCCATAGAAGCTGCCATACCTGTACAGATTGTAGCTACATCTGGTTTGATAATCTGCATCGTGTCATAAATTCCCAATCCTGCATAAACACTTCCACCAGGCGAATTGATATAAATCTGAATATCCTTGATCGGGTCAGCACTTTCCAAAAACAACAGCTGTGCCGTCACGATATTCGCCACTTGGTCATCAATTCCTGTTCCCAAAAAGATGATTCTATCCATCATCAGTCTTGAGAAAACATCCATCTGCGCTACATTCAGCCTTCTTTCTTCGGTGATGTATGGTGTAAGGTTGGTAGGATTGAACATTCCCATATATTGGTCCGTTACCAGCCCATTATTTCCTAAATGTTTTACAGAAAAATCTCTAAATTCTTTCTTTATGTCCATATATAAATCTTTTTAAGGTTAATTATTTACAAAATAAGCAAATTTTTCATCAAATTTGGTCGGAATAAACTCTATAAATTCATATTCTGCAATTTCATTTTTATAAAATGGGTCTTCTTTCATTATATTGATTACCATTTCTTTATCTTTTTCATTTACAAGAATAATCCCTCCCGTTCTTGGGTTTTTTCTTCCAGAACAGATGAATTTTCCGAGCAAATAGTATTTATCCAGAAAATCCACATGTTCTTTTAAATATTTTTCTACTTCACTGATTTCCTTTTTGTAGTTTAATGATACTATAAACATAGTTTTATCTCCTTTTTCTCAAAAATTATTCCAATTCCCAAAGGTAACCAATCTGTCACAAAATCCGAAAAAGTTTTTGGTCTATTTTACTTTTCAGCTGGTTTAGTCTGATGATTTGTTCATAAATTTCTGCTTTTTCCTCCGTTTCATCCAGACTTTTTTTCAAATCTTCTATCATTTTCAGCACATATTCTCTTTTGTGGCGAAGGATAACATCCCTCACGACTTTATCCAGCACTTCATCCTCGGTTCGGAAATAAATATTAAACTTCTTCCAATCGCTGGTTTCGTAGTTTTCCACCAGAGCATCGGCTATTTTCCCTGAAATATCTTCATCCATCAGCCCAAAAAAGAAATTCCCCGAGCGGATTTCGTTCTGCTCCAAGCCCTGCCGAACTTCATCTATGATTTTTCTATTGGTTTCCGTAAGGATTTCGCAGTCATCTTCCTGAAAATGATGGATAATTTCCTCTATCACAGTGGTTTGATAGGAATTATTTTCAGAGTCTCTTCGGGTCAAAATCCTGTCGCCGTATTTCAGCATCAGCTCCACTAATTTTTCTTCCAAAACCAATAATCCCGCCGTTTTATCAGAGTCAGCAAAAGGCTTTTCCTCCGTTTTTGGGACAATTTCCAGTTTTGGTTTTGGCTGCACCTGCCCTTTCAAAATCTGTTTTTGAACCTGAAGTTCATCAAAAAGATTTCTTTCCGTGAGCCCAAACTGCGTCGCTATCTGTTTTAGGTAAATTTCCTGTTTCAGCCCATTATCCACATGCGCCACAGATTTCACAATATCTCTGATGGCTTCGACCTTTTTTATTGGGTCATTTTCAGCTTCTTTAAGTAGAATTTCAGCTTTAAAATCGATGAAATCTTTTGAATTTTCTTTAATGAAATTTTTAACAAACTCCATCGAATTTTCCCTCGCAAAGCTGTCTGGGTCGTGTCCCTCTGGAAACAGCAAAATACGGATATTCATACTTTCTGCAAGGAGCATGTCTATACTTCGGAAACTCGCCTTTATTCCCGCCGCATCGCCATCGAAAAGAATGGTAACATTCTCGGTCAGCCTTTTTATCAGCTTTATCTGCTCCGTGGTCAGGGAAGTTCCCGAGCTCGCCACCACATTTTCTATTCCAGACTGATGCAGGGCGACCACATCCATGTAGCCCTCCACCAAGAGACACATATTTTCGCGCGAAACCGCTTGTTTAGACTGAAACAAGCCATACAGCACATTGGATTTATGATAAATCTCCGTTTCGGGAGAGTTTAGGTATTTCGCAGTTTTTGTATTTGATTTTAAAATCCTTCCGCCAAATCCCAGCACACGCCCTGAAAACCCATGGATAGGGAAAATCACCCTTTCACGGAAACGGTCTATTCCCTCGGTAGATTTTTCCGAAAAGATGGAAAGTCCAGATTTTTCTAAAATTTCTTTGGAATAGCCCTTACTTACGGCATATTGCGTAAAGGCATTTTTGAGTTCTGGAGAATATCCGAGCTGAAATTTCTTGATGGTTTCTGGCTTCAGCTCGCGTTCTTTGAAATAGGAAAGCCCTATATTCCGCCCTTCTTCGGTTTCATAAAGTTGGTTTTGAAAAAAATCATTCGCTACTTCGTGGATTTTGTATAACAAATCCTTGTCGGTCTGCGCTTTTTTTTCTTCTTCGGTGAGGTCTTTTTTCAGCTCCTCTATTTCTATTCCGTACTTTTTAGCAGCGTAGCGGAGGGCTTCTGGATAGGAAAACCCTTCGATTTCCATCAAAAAAGAAATCGCCGTTCCACCTTTTCCAGAAGAAAAATCTTTCCAAATCTGTTTACTTGGAGAAACTATAAAACTCGGCGTTTTCTCATCTACAAAAGGGCTGAGGCCTTTATAGTTAGAGCCTGCTCTTTTCAGCTGGACATATTCACCGACGATTTCCTCCACGCGAATGGTAGAAAAAATCTTGTCTATGGTTTCTTTTGTAATCATGGGCGTAAAATTATGAATTTTTATCTTTAACTCAACATCGTTTTTCGGTAACGAAGCAAAAAAACAATGCCGTTTTTCTCTATAAAAATCAGCTTTCAGTAATATTTAATTCATTTTATTGTGTTTTTAACAAAAACAATAGCGATTTAATGAAAAATATTTATACATTAAGGACAAACATTGTTGTTTCAACTAAATGTATACTTACATTAAGTCCAAACAGTTTGTTTTAATTAAAATACTCTCGTATTTTTGAACAAACAACATGCAGGAACTAAAATACTGAGCAAATCAACAACAAAAAATCTATTTTCATTAAAAATAATTAAAAATTCAGGTTTATTATTGTAGATTTAATAAAATAATGATAAAACTTAATCAATTCTACCCCAAAGAAAAAAACCATATTTTTTGAGATTTTATTTTCATCAATTTATTTATTTGACTAAATTTAGCCCATGAAAAGAAAAGTTCTGATTATCTACACAGGCGGCACCATCGGAATGGAAAAAGACTACAATACGGGAAGTCTTAAACCCTTTGATTTTGATTTGATTTTTGATAAATTACCCGAAATCAAGCTACTGGATTGTGATACCTATATTCATTCGTTTTCACCGCCATTAGACAGCTCGGACATCGGCCCTGAAAAATGGAGGGCGATAGCAGAAGTGATAGAGGCTGAGTATGAAAAATACGATGGTTTTCTTATTCTGCACGGCACGGATACGATGGCTTACACCTCTTCGGCACTGAGTTTTATGCTGAAAGGACTGCGCAAACCAGTGATTTTGACAGGTTCTCAGTTGCCGATAGGAGACCTGCGGACAGATGCCAAAGAAAACCTGCTGACAAGCCTCTACTATGCGAGTTTGTATAAAGAAAATGAGGCGGTTATTCAGGAAGTGGCTTTGTATTTTGAGCATCAGCTCCTGCGCGGAAATAGAAGTATAAAATACAGTTCGGAAAATTTTGATGCTTTCCAAAGTCCTAATTATCCTATTTTGGGTAAATCAGGCGTGTTTTTGAACATTAAAGAAAGTTATCTCTTCCGCCCTCAGCAGGATGAAAAGTTTTCTGTGGACTATCATCTGAGTACCAGCGTGCATTTGTGCAGGATTTTCCCAGGGATGAATTTGGAATATTTACTAAAAATAGATGCTGTAAAGGTTTTGATTATCCAAGTTTTTGGTTCAGGAACGATTTTCGGAGATGCCAAAACGCTGGAAATTTTGCAGAAAATACGCAATAAAAATATAGACATCGTAGTCATAAGCCAATGTCCATCAGGCGGTGTGAGTTTAGGAAAGTATGAAAATAGCAATGTTTTTTCTAAAATCAATGCCATCAGTGGTGGAGATATTACCATAGAAAGTGCTTTGACAAAGGCAATGCATCTGATAAACAATCCTAAATATACAGGAAGTTTTTCCCAGCAGTTTTCTAAAAATTTGAGAGGGGAGATGTCTTGTAATTAAAAATTATTTTATACATTTGCAAAATTAATAGAAAGGTGCTCGAGTGGTTGAAGAGGCCACCCTGGAAAGGTGGTATACGGGTAACCGTATCGAGGGTTCGAATCCCTTCCTTTCTGCTATATAAAACTACAATCCCTTATAATCCAGTAGATTATATGGGGTTTTTTATTTTAGGGGACAGTAAGGGGGACGCTTTAAGGTAAATAAAACAATCATAATGTAAAACCATCTATTTCTTTTGTCTATATATTAACTGTTTCCACAATTCCAATCACTAATAAATAAAAATCAATTTGTTAGTGGTTTTTATTTATAGGTTTTCCCCGCTTTTTCCCCACAATATTTTTTGATAGCTTATAATTTAAATAACATTACTTTCCTTTTATCAAAAAAATGGAAATATTTTACATATTCCCATTTATTCTATTTTGCAAGGCTTTAATTTTCTCTATCAATTCTGAAAATGATAAACTATCTCCTACAATCATGTTCTGTTGCATTAGTTTGTAATCATTTTCCCATTTATATAAGACCTCATCAGGAGGAATGATATTGATTTTACCTTTCTCATGGTTTTCAAAAGAAATTCCTTTTACATTATTCATTACTTTTCTAAAATCTGCGATAGTTTGGAATAGTTCATTATCATTTAGAGCATTTTCTGCGTATGCTGTGTGCGTTATCTTTTCCAAATCGTATAAATGCCTACTGAGTTTATCAAAACGGATTTTTTCGGTGGGTTTTGTAAATTCTTCGTGCAGTAGAAAAATTTTCTCTAAAAAAGTTTTAGTCGGAACGATTACATTTACCTCAAAATCAGTAAAAGTAAAATCTCTATCTTTAAAATTTTGGTCAATATAAGAGTTTATTTTTCGTATTTCTGAGGGTTCAGATAAAGCTCTTGCTCCCATTTCAATAACGATTTTCTTCTGAATATGATTTTGACTTGGAACTACTGAATGATAATACAACTCCAGCTGATTGGGGTCGCTCGTATCGTCTACATTTTCATTGTATTCAATACTGAAAGTTTTATCCGAAATTCCTAAATTTTGTAATTGCAAAATCAATTCTTTTCGGAAATCATTGATAACGAATGTTCCCGCATTTTTTCTTAATTTTTTGATTTGAGTCTTAGAAGCTGCATCTTCAAAGCCAAGAAAATATCGGTCAATAATCAAATCTACATCTTCTGAAAATCGCTCAATAATGTTATAAGCCTTGCTGAGCGATGTGCCACCTTTGAACACGATATGCTCACGATATTTGGATTGAAAAACAGCCCGAAGCACCATACAAACCCACCAATCTTTCTCAATTACTACATCAGAAAAGTCCATTTTATCGGCGGTATAACGAATAACTTCGTATTTCTCGTTATCAGTAAAAGAAAACCAATTATTCATTTTCAATAGATTTTAACATTATTTTTCGTATCCATTCTGGAGCAAGTTTGGCGTCATGCAAAATATTTTCTTTGCTCTCGTTTTTTAATTGTTTTTCAATTTGTTGGATAATCGCTTCATCCACATTTTCCTTTTTAATATTTTTCAAGGCTTGGATTACCAAAGTAGAAATTTTGCCTTTGGTAGAAAGGTTTTTGGGAACAGAGGTTTTGAATTGAATAGTTTTGTTATCAATTTTGACTACTCGTGAAGCTCCATCGGTAAGGAAGACCAATTTCATCGGCACTTGGGTAGTCAATCCAAGAATATTCTCTGCATAAACACCTGTAGGTATAATCCTTGCTTTATCTCTCCGAGCGATAGCTTTGGCTACTTCCTCCACAGATGGCTGTAATTCTCCGACAATTTTGCTAAATTTTGGCTTGTAGTAAATTCCATGAGAAAGGCGTTTTATTTTGTCTTTAGTTTCTAACCGATAGAGAGCTTTTTTGACGCTTTCTGAACTACCGAAATCCAAAAAATCATCAATAAAAAATATCATTCCCTCCTCAAAGGAGCTGATTTTTTCGGCAATATGTTCTTCTATTTTTGGTCTCATAATAAAATTTCGTCCCAAATATATGAAAAATTTGGGACGAAATCAAGCTTTTTAGCAAGTAGGTAAATGGAGTTTTTCAAATAATACTTTATTTCTATTTTTAGAATCTCTTATTAGTTTGTCGAAACTAATAATTTCCGTGTATAAATAATAATTCCTATTATAATTAAAATACCCATCATTATCAGGTAATACAGTGAATCCTTGTTCTTCTGCAAATTTTCTCATATTGGAGGTTAAATCACACACTATATAAGCATATATAGGCGTTTTGTCTTTAATGTCGAAGAGGCGTCCATTTTTATCAAAAACTTTATTATCAATTAATTCCCTGACATAAGTATTTATTTGATTTATCGGATTTTCGCTGTTTGTATAATCGTTTCTCATAGGTCTTTTAAATTCGATAATAATTATTGATGAATAAGGTTTCTGTTCATCTGTTAATAAGTGAGCGCGATTAAAAATCATTAAATCAGTTTCTTTTGTTGAGACAGATGGAACTCTTTTATTTGATTTAAATGTTTTATCAGAAGCTAAATAATCATGAAAAGATAGTCTGTCATCAATAACCCATAGGTTATGCTCTTCAAGAAAAATATCATCAGATGTTTTTCTCAAAGGAAATATTAGATTATGTATAGCTTCTTCTTTCGTATATATTCCATTTTCCTTTCTTAAATTGAGCTCTAACAAATCTAAAACTTGTTTTCTATGAAGAACATACTCAGAAAGCTTGGCATTTCCAACATCTAATACCTTTTCATATAGATTGTCATTGATTTTCTGCTCCTTATTTGCTATATCTTGCAATTCTAATTTTGTTTCATTTAGAACTTCTAATTCTAATTTTTGCTGTATCTTAAAAAGTTCTATTTCAAGTTTAGAATCATCTATTGAGTTAGATATAGCCAAAACATCTTGTAACTTATATTTTAGTAAATGTCTATATCTTGGATGAGAAATAGTAAAATCTCTTATCCTATCTATTTTCTTTTTAGAATATTTTTTCAGTTGCTCTTCGAAACTTTTTCTTATGACTTTTCCTATTGTATCTTTTAATATTGAGTGTGTTACTTTATCATCAAACAAACTATTATCTTCATTATCAAAAATAATTTCTGTTCTTTCCTCATTTACATTTTCATCAAAGTAATTCCCTGAAACATACATTACAACAGAAAATTTATCATTCTC
>CALHQK010000151.1 GCA_938037185.1 uncultured Riemerella sp. | reverse complement strand
GGTTATAATTTTGATGCTAATCCACAGATAATCAACTCTATAAAAAATGAAAATCCAAAATTCCTGAACCGCTCCATTGTGAGAATGAACCTTCACACCGCAGATGATTCTCCTGCTAAAAGAAGAGGAAACATATCAACAGCAGCTGGTGTGCCTCGGGATATCAAAGGTATTTCAAGAATGAGTAATCCTACTATCGGAGCTTATCAATAAGATTTTAAAATGAAAAAATTATTTGGTTTCTGTTTTTCTTTGCTATTGGTTTTTATTTCTTGTGATAATAAAACCACGAAAAAAATTGAAAATTCGGCAACGGCAAATCTCGTCAAAATTGGATTTTACCCAGCAAATGCTGGACAGCCAGCAGAAACCATTCTCAATTTAAAAGAAAAATATTTGGTTTTTTATTCTCCTGAGGCTTATTACCACGAAATTCCACCACCTTCGGAAACCGGCCAGGTAAAAACATATAATGAACTTATTTCTGAAAATCCAAAACTTATTCCTTTTCGTGCAGAAATGACCAATAAAGAAATTCAGGAAATCAGAGCAGTTATTTCCTCTTTCAGCGAACAAGATATAAAAGAAGAAAAACCAAATTCTAATAAAAACCTTTCTGAGGAGAATGAATTTATTCCACAAATTGATGGATTAACTGTGAATATAATGATAGATTATTCCGATGGGAAAATTATTCAAATCAACCCTGTTGTCAAACCGAAAATAAAAGAATTTTATCAAAAGATTATTCATCTCTTATCAATTAAAAATAAAGAAAAAAATAATCAGAAAATTTTATCTAAAATTGAAAAATACAATTAATTTTCTCTAAAAACAATGGAAATCAAAACACTACAAAAACAAGTAGATAACTGGATAAAGACAATCGGTGTTCGCTATTTCGATGAGCTGACCAATATGGCGATTCTAACCGAAGAAGTCGGCGAAGTGGCGAGAATCATCGCTAGAAGATACGGCGAACAATCCGAGAAAGAAAGTGATAAAAACAAAGACCTCGGAGAAGAGCTTGCCGATGTGCTTTTTGTAACGCTTTGCCTTGCCAATCAAACTGGGATAGACCTGCAAGATGCCTTTGGCAAGAAAATGAAAAAAAAGACAGAAAGAGACCAAAACAGGCACCAAAACAATGAAAAACTAAAATAAAAGCTTGTTCTAAATGAAATTATTTCGCCCAGTTCTTCCAAATAAAATACAAATCACAGGCTCTAAAAGCGAGTCCAATCGCCTGTTGATTCTACAAAAACTCTTTGGAAATATTGAAACAAAAAACATTTCTAACTCACAAGATACCAAACTTTTACAAAAAGCCTTGAATTCCGATGAGAAAACAATAGACATCCATCACGCTGGCACAGCGATGCGGTTTCTGACTTCATTTTTTGCAGTTCAGGAGGGCACAGAAAAAATCCTTACAGGCTCCGAAAGAATGAAACAAAGACCCATAAAACCTTTAGTAGAAGCACTTAGAGAGCTGGGAGCAGACATAGAATATTTAGAAAACGAGGGATTTCCTCCTCTTAAAATAAAAGGAAAAAAATTAGAAAAAAATTTCGTGGAAATTCCTGCGGATATTTCTTCGCAGTTCATCACTTCGCTCATTCTTATGGGCGGAAAATTGGAAAACGGCCTGACCATAAAGCTTTTGGGAGAAATCACATCAAAACCTTACATAGAAATGACTCTGAAACTACTTTCAGAAATCAGCGGAAAATCGATTATCCTAAAAGACAAAACCATCCAAATTCCCAACATCAAAACTCAAAAAACAGCTTTCACTGTGGAATCCGACTGGTCTTCCGCTTCTTATTTTTATTCGTTTTCGGCTTTAAATAAACAAAAAATTACCCTTAAAAATTTTAATAAAAATTCTCTGCAAGGCGATTCCAGAATTACCGAAATTTACTCTCAGTTTTTCGGAATTGATACCATTTTTAATGAAAATCAGCAGGAAATTACTTTGATTCCAAAAAGTAATTTTAGCCTTCCTCAGTCCATTCAGCTCAATATGAACGACTGCCCAGACATCGCCCAAACGCTCTGTGTAACGGCCGCTGCACTGAAAATTCCTTTTGAAATCGGCGGACTTGCCACTCTTAAAATAAAAGAAACCGACAGGCTTTCTGCCCTTCAAAATGAACTAAAAAAAATAGGCTGCGAAACAGAAATCACGGACAATTCCATAAAATCCGTCCTCTACACCAATCCCGAAAAAAATATATCCATCGCTACCTATGGCGACCACCGCATGGCAATGGCATTCGCGCCCTACTCGCTAATTCAGGAAATTGAAATACAAAATCCCGAAGTGGTGGAAAAATCTTTCCCTGATTTTTGGGAATTTGTCAAATAACCCAATTTCATTTCTAAAACTGAAAACCTTTTTAACAATGGTTTTTTATTAACTTTGCTATTTAATTCTAAACAAATGAATTCTAAAATATCCCAAAACATTTTAGCTTTTTTAGAAAAGCTAAAAAAGAATAACAATAAGGATTGGTTCAGTTCCCATAAATCCGACTACGAAAAGGCAAAGGCAGATTTTTCGGAGTTTTTCCAAGCCGTACACAGCGAAATTGCCAAAAATGATTTCATTTCAGAGCCGAAAATCTACCGAATTCATAGAGATTTGAGATTTTCCAAAGACAAAACTCCTTATAAAACCCATTTCGGAGGCTACTTTGCCCGAAGACAGCCACAATACAGAGGCGGCTATTATCTTCATATTGAGCCTGATAACTGCTTCATCGGCGGCGGATTTTTTGCACCCAATAAAGATGATTTGCACAGAATCCGAAAAGAAATAGAACTAAATGGAAAGGATTTGGAGGCGTTTTTAAATTCAGCGAAAGCCAAAAAATTATTCGGAGGAGCATTCTGGGGTGAAGAACTAAAAACCGTTCCAAAAGGCTTTGAAAAAGAGCATCCTTATGTTCATTTATTAAAGAAAAAACAATTTCTTTTGGTGCAAAATTTCAAAAACGAGGAAATTTTCAGCCCTGATTTTTTAGACAAAGTAACAACTGGTCTGGAAGCAATGCGCCCATTTTTTAACTTCATGACCGAAGCTCTGACCACCAATCTAAATGGAGAATCAACCATATAACACGATTAAATGAAAAAAACAATCATCATCACAGGGACATCGTCTGGAATAGGCTTTTCCCTTGCAGAATATTTCGGAAAACAAGGACACAGAGTCTACGGACTGAGCAGAAAAAAGGCAGATTCTAAGCTTTTCACATCCATCCCGACCGATATCACCGAAAAAAGCCAAATAGACCGTGCCATAGAGGAAATTCTATCCAAAAAAAATCATATTGATATTCTTATCAACAATGCTGGAATGGGCATGGTAGGAGCCGTAGAAGACTCTAATAAAGAGGAGATTATGAGGCTTTTTAACCTGAATCTAATCGGAGCTGTGCAGATGATGACCGCCGTGATGCCCAAAATGCGCGAGCAGAAATCAGGACAGATTATCAACATTTCCAGCATCGGTTCAGAAATGGGACTGCCTTTCAGAGGGTTTTATTCTGCCTCCAAATCGGCTTTGGATAAAGTTACCGAAGCCATGAGATACGAAATCTCGGCTTGGAATATAGAACTCTGCTCCCTCCATCTGGGCGATATAAAGACCAATATTGCAGAAAACCGAATCAAAACCACAGTTTCTGAACCTTACAAAAATATTTTTTACAAAGTTTATTCTACTATGAATTCGCATGTAGACCATGGAGTAGAGCCTGTGGAAGTCGCGAAATACATTGAAAAACTATTGCTTAAAAACAAATGGAAAGCCCATTACTATTTCGGGAAATTTGGGCAAAAAATCGGCATTCCTCTCAAATGGATTTTGCCACAAAAAACCTA
>CALHQK010000150.1 GCA_938037185.1 uncultured Riemerella sp. | reverse complement strand
GCTTTAATAAACCTATTAAAAATCTATTTTCTAAGTTTTTTCGATAATATATATCAAACTTGAAAATTCACCCGTTTTTGATGCTTTAAAATTAGAAATCACTCCGTGAATCGCTCCAAAAAGCCAAAAAAGAGGATTTTTCTTATATTTTTCACTTAGCATGGAGATATAATAAGAATCGAGCAGGAGAGGTTTTATTTTTTTTATTTTCCAATTTTCATTATTCATCAATTTTTCCATTCCTGATTTTGAAAAATGCCAAATGTGTCTTGGCACATCATAAGCAGCCCAAAATTCTTTATATTTTTTTCCGTCGTAGGAAGTGTGGTTCGGAACGGCGATGATTAGAAGTCCATTTGGTTTTAATTTCTCATGAAATATTTTTAAATATTTTTCTCTTTCCTCTATATGCTCGAAAACATGCCATAGGGTGATAGTATCCAGATTTCCATTTTCTATTTCCGTAAGTTCTGGATCGGAAATGAAAACTGTTTTTTCGGATTTTTGTTTTGCAAAATTTCTTGCATTTTCATTTGGCTCAAATCCGAAAGTGGCGTATTCGTTTTCTATAAATTTCACAAACTCTCCCGCACCACATCCGTAGTCTAATATTTTCAGATGAGTTCCTATTTCATTCTTGATTATATTTTTTTTATAATTGAGATTGAACTTCTGTAAAAATTTATATACTTTTTCTTTCAAACTTCCCGAATCCTGATGATGCGAAATGTAATTTTTACTTTCATAATATTTACCTAAATCATCGGGTAGGGGAGATGTTTTATAAATCCCTTGGATTTCCGTTTCTATAATTTCAAATTCTTCCTGTGAGAGAAAGTGGTCTTTTATTTTCATTTTAATTTTTTATAAAACAATCACAATGTTTCACATGAAACATTGTGATTTTATTTTCCTAAATAAATTAATAAAACATTAATATCCGCTGGTGACACTCCTGATATTCTAGTAGCTTGTGCTATATTTTTTGGACGAATATTATTCATCTTTTGTAGAGCTTCCGAAGAAAGTGAAGCTACTTTGCTAAAATCAAAATTATCTGGAATTTTTATATTTTCCATTCTTTGGAGTTTTGCTACATTTTCTTTTTCTTTTTCTATGTAGCCTTTGTATTTTATATTGATTTCTGCTTGCTCTTTTATCTCTTCAGAATATTCTCTCGCTTTATTTCCTATGATTTCTATTTTAGAAAGTTTTTCTAAATTTATATTAGGACGAGTTAATATTTGAGATGCTCTGTATGCTTGGTCTACAGGGTTGCTTTCATTTTCTTCAAGAATAGGATTTATAACATTTGGTTTTAATGATAATTCTTTAAGGAATTCTTCCAGCTCTCCAGATTTTTTAATTTTTTCCTCTACTTTTCTGAGTCTTTCTTCTGATGCTAAACCTATGTTATAAGATTTTTCAGTCAGACGAATATCGGCATTATCTTGTCTTAGAAGTAGTCTGTATTCTGCTCTTGATGTGAACATACGGTACGGCTCTTCTGTTCCTTTCGTGATGAGGTCGTCTATCAGTACACCTATATAGGCTTCATCTCTGCTGAGAGTAAATTCATCTTTGCTGTGAACTTTATTATGTGCATTGATTCCTGCAATCAGACCTTGTCCTGCTGCTTCTTCGTAGCCAGTAGTTCCGTTGATTTGTCCAGCGAAAAATAAATTTTCAATTAGTTTAGTTTCCAAAGTATGTTTCAGCTGAGTAGGAGGGAAGTAGTCGTACTCTATGGCATAACCTGGGCGAAATATTTTAGCATTTTCAAAACCTGGTACATGCCTTAGCGCTTTGGCCTGAATATCTTCTGGAAGCGAAGAGCTAAATCCATTCACATAGATTTCAACAGTTTTCCAGCCTTCTGGTTCTACGAAAAGCTGGTGTCTGTTTCGTTCAGCGAAACGATTGATTTTATCCTCTATACTTGGGCAGTATCTTGGTCCTATACTTTGTATAGTTCCGTTGAACATTGGGCTTCTATCAAACCCAGAGCGGAGAATATCATGTACAGTTTCGTTTGTGTAAGTGATATAGCAGCTTCTTTGTTCTTTAAGTTTAGGAGTATCAAGGTAAGAGAATTTTTGTGGATTTTCATCGCCTTTTTGTTCCTCCATTTTGGAATAATCTAGACTTCTTCCATCTATTCTTACAGGTGTCCCTGTTTTCATTCTTCCTGCCTCAAAGCCTAAACTTACTAATTGTTCAGTAATTCCAAAAGCTTTTGGCTCGCCCATTCTTCCACCGCCGAATTGTTTTTCTCCGATATGTATCAGTCCATTTAGGAAAGTTCCATTGGTAAGAACTACTGCTTTTCCACGGATTTCTACGCCGATGTTGGTAATTACTCCCGCTACTTTACCATTTTCTATAATGATATTTTTTACCATATCTTGGAAAAAATCAAGATTAGGTGTGTTTTCTAAAGCTAATCGCCATTCTTCTGCAAAGAGCATTCTGTCATTTTGAGTTCGTGGCGACCACATAGCGGGTCCTTTTGATAGGTTAAGCATCTTAAACTGGATAGCAGATTTATCGGCTATGATTCCAGAATATCCACCGAGTGCATCTATTTCACGAACGATTTGTCCTTTTGCAATTCCGCCCATTGCAGGGTTACAGCTCATTTGTCCGATGGTCTGCATGTTCATAGTAACCAGCATAGTTTTAGAACCAAGATTAGCAGCAGCAGCGGCAGCTTCACAGCCTGCATGTCCTCCACCTACTACGATTACATCATATATTTCGTTTATCATATATTGTAAATAAGTTTATAAATAATAAAAATGTTTCACGGGAAACATTTTATTTAAAAATTAGTTTATAAGCTTTTCTAATTTAAAATACACAGCATGTAAGTTATTCTTGTTTAATAAAATTTAATTCCTGAATAATTACATTTTACTGTCTTTTATAAATTATCATTGCAAATATAAGGTATTTAATTTACACACGGGTAAATTTATAAAAAATAAATCTAAAATTACAATGCAGGGAGCAGAGGAAGAGAAAACTCATCTTGTTATTTTATTTTAATTTTTTGGAATAAAATCTCTCAATATCTTGGAAAGGGTCAATTCATCAAAAGGGAACAAACCAAGAGCTTGGGAGGTTCTAATCTATCAGGTTAAGACTTCCCAAGATATAGAGAAAATAAAATTCATTAGGTTAAAATAATTCAAGATGCTGGGAAATTAAAATTAGATAGATTTTACCAAATTTTGTCTTGAATTAAGATAATTTTTCTATTTTTGAATAATATTAATATTAAAAATATAAAAAAATGAAAATAGCATTATCACAACTAAAAACGGTTACACTTTCTGCATTGGCAGAGCGTTTGGTAGGAGCTTCCAAAGGAGGAAAATATTCTATTTCGGTTATTGGGCATCCGCTTTTGAGAGCCGTAGAGGAGGAGAATTCTAATTACAAACAACTTGTAAATAAACAGGCATACAGCGGAAAAGGCAAGGAAGTGGCGGAGGCTGATGAGGAAAGGGACAAGGCATTTACGGCGATGAAGAATTATCTAAAAAGCTTTGCGGGAATGGCGCTGCTGCCGAACTATAGTGATGCAGCGGAATTGTATGAGGTTTTCAAACAAAATGATTTGAATTTGGATAAAAAATCTTATGCAGATGAGTCGGTTTTATTGGAAAAACTCATAGCCGAATTAGAAAAGCCTGAAAATAGGGATAAGCTGAGAAGGCTGGATTTGGAAAATGCACTGAATGATTTGAAAATGAAACAAGATAAATTTTCGCATTTGATTTCTGAACAGACAGAAGCCAATACGGAACTTAGACTTACGCAGTCTGCCAGCGCCGTGCGAAAAAAACTGGAACAAGTGATAAGGGATTATTTGGGTTTTGTAACTGCGATGAAATCCCAGCCTGAGTGGAAAGATTTATATACCGAACTAAATGAAGTAGTGAAAGAAATAAGAAATTCATAAAAGAAAGGGCAGATAAAACTGCCCTTTTTATATTAAACTGATGTAGAAATCTTCTTTCGCCCGCATTGTTTTTTGTTCCTCGTCGGATTTGTCTTTGTATCCGCAAAGATGAAGAACACCGTGAGCCAGAACCCTTAGTAATTCCTTTTCAAAACCACTGGATAGGGCAGAGGCGTTTTCAGAAATGCGCGGCAAAGATATAAAAATATCTCCGCTTATGGTTTTACCTTTTACATAATCAAAAGTGATGATGTCCGTGTAGTAATCATGATTAAGAAAATCCTGATTTACTTTTAGCAGGTATTCATCATCACAGAAAATATAATTGATATTTCCTACTTTTTTCTCCTCATTTAAAATAAGTTTTTCAACCCATTCCGAACAATTTTCAGGAAGGGTAATTTCCTCTATATTTTCAAAAAAATACTGTATCATTCTGCTTTATTTATTTCTAAAAAATTAGAACCAATGTCCTAAAATCACACTAAAAATTCCTTTTCCTTTATTCACAGCCTTGCTGTAATTTAGTTTTATTTGCCCAAAAGGAGATTTGTATCCAGCAGTAATTCCACCAGAAATATCGCCTACTTTTAAGATATAATCCAGCCTATGTATATCAAAGGTATTGATAAGATTAACATGCCCTGTGATGAAATAGTTTTTCTTAATTCTAAACTGAAAATCATTCCCAGCAACGATAAGATTATCCGCACTAAAATTCCCAAACTGATAGCCTTGGAAACTTACAAAATTCCCTAAATTCTGCTCAAAAATTCCACCTGGGTAGAAATGATAATAGTATGGAACATCCTTCCCGAAAGTAAGTCCTCCGAAAAGATTCAGCCTATAAGTTACACGGCTGGAAATAGGGAAACTCATTCGGATATCAGCTTTGGTTTGGAAAATCTGTTTTTCAATTTTTTTATTAAAAATATCTAATAATTTTCCTTCTATATTAAGGTAGAAACCTCTTGATGCGAAGTCCTTGTCATTCCTCGTATCACTTTTAATGAAAACATAAGGATTGAGAAAGTTTTTTTCATTATCATAACGGGTAGTTCCTATTTTAGACTCAAAATAATCATGACTCATTCCTCCTCCTATGGCGTATCTATCTTTCCAAATAGACTGAAGATAAATCTCATTTCTGAACCATTTCCATTTTCCTATTTCATTTCTATTATCATCATTTAGCTGTAGACTCATCCCAGAAGAATAAATCCCAAACCCAGGGAAGTAGCCATTATCCACGAAATAATTAAAATAATATCTCGGCTTATTTCCGCCTACGATGGCATCAAGGGAGAGAATAGAGTTTTGGAATAAAAACCTTTTGATGGTTGTATTGATGAGCAGCCCTGTTTTAAAAACTTCATCATAATGCAGTCCAAATTTTAGTATAAACCTAGCATCATCTTCTTCTAATTCCAGTTTTAAAATATTTTTTCCTTTATCCTGTATCAGATCATAATTGATAAGTTTATAATTATTGGTAGCATATAATTTATCAATCATTTGGTTTATCCCAGCATAAGTCTGCAGAGAAGGGATTTTAAGGTTCATTTTCCCTTTTACATAAGATTCATTAAAAATCCTGCTGTTCACCAAAATAAGGCTGTCTACTTTATAAATATTAGAATAGACAGGCTTACTCATCATTTTCGGTAGAGAGTCTCTTTTTGGTAATTTATTGAGTATATCGATGTATTTTTTAGCTTCTTCATATCCTAAATTTAGGATTTTTTCTTTGTCACCATAGCTTGTGGAAGAATATCCCTTCAGATTAGGATGAATTATTATATCTGTATTTTTATACTGAGTTTTATTTTCGTTTTGTATAGTGAAATCTATCACTTGGTCTAAAATCTTTATAGCCGAATTAAGCTCATCTTTATTCGCCAGAGGAAGTGTCAAATCCACTCCAATGACAATGTCCATTCCTTTCTCTTTAAGAGGTTTTGATGGAAAATTTACCGTCATCGCACCATCTATATACAGACTGTCATTTACTTTCACAGGATTTATCAGCGAAGGATAAGCAGAACTTGCCATGATAGAATTCACCAAATCTCCTTTTTCAAAAATTTTTACTTTTCCATTTTCCAGATTGGTTGCCACGCACATGAAAGGAATATTGAGTTTTGAAAAATCTGTAACATTAGAAACATTGTTAAACAAATCTTTCAAAAGGAAAAGATTTTTTTGTCCTTGTGAAATGGCTTTTGGCAGGACATTGAATTTACCTTTTTCAAAAGGAATATTCAGCAGATATTTGTCATTATTTTTATCAAAAAATGGAATTTCTTTTCGGTCTT
>CALHQK010000149.1 GCA_938037185.1 uncultured Riemerella sp. | reverse complement strand
GAAGTATTTTTCTACGGAAAAGATTTGGAGAAATTCAAGAAAAACCTAAGCCCGATTATCAAAAAATCTAATGCGAAATACGACCTTCCTGCGGCTAAAATCTATGCTGAGCCGAGCACAGACGGAAAAGTATATTTCACAAACTATGATATGGTGCAGGTGGAAATGAGCAAAGTAGGAAGAGGCGAAACCGTAGACCTGAAGGACTTTGGGAAATCCAGCGTTTTCAATGAGTATTTCGGTTCTGGGCTTTCATCTATCGTGTTTCAGGAAATCCGTGAAGCTCGTTCTTTAGCTTATTCTGCGTATGTGAACTATTCCCGCTCTGGCGAAAAAGGAAAGCATGACTATGTGGTAAACTACATAGGAACACAGGCGAACAAGCTGGGACAAGCCATAGAAGCGATGAACGGACTGATGGCAAATCTTCCGCAGATACCAGCGCAGTTTGACAATGCTAAAAACTCTTCGCTCAAGCAGATAGCATCACAGAGACTGACTAAACAGAATATCTATTTCAACTATCTGGCAACGCAGAAATTAGGCTTTAACCACGATATTCGTAAAGATGTCTATGCTGAAATCCAAAATCTAGATTTGGCGAAGCTGACCAATTTCTACAACCAAAAGATAAAGCCGATAAGCTACAATACGGCTATCATAGGGAAGAAAGAAAACCTTGATATGGCAGCTATCAGCAAAATGGGAGAATTCGTAGAGGTAAGCCTCGAAGAAATTTTCGGATATTAATTAAAGCCAAAAACCTCCATTCATTTTGAATGGAGGTTTTTATTTATTGGTATCTCCGAGCATGGGGACAAACTTGTACAGCCCGAACTCTTCTTTTTCTACTTTGTTTTCAGAAATTTTGGTAAATCTTGTCAATATTTGCTCTTCGCCTTTGCCAAGAGGAATAACGAGCAGTCCGCCTATTTTCAGCTGGCGGAGAAGCTCCACAGGAAGTTCTTCTGCACCGCAGGTAACGAGAATTTTGTCAAAAGGAGCAAAAGAGGGAAGCCCAGCAAATCCATCTCCAAAACTTTGAAATTTCGGGCGGAGATGAATTTTTGCTAAGATTTTATTCGAAAAATCAAACAAATCTTTCTGTCTTTCTATGGTGTAAACTCTGGCTCCCATGGCAACCAAAATCGCCGTTTGATAGCCGCTTCCTGTGCCTATTTCCAGAATTTTATCCGTTGGGATAACATTCAGAAGTTCAGTCTGTTCTGCCACAGTAGAAGGATGCGAAATAGTCTGTCCTGCAGCAATGGGAAAAGCCCGCTCTTCGTAAGCAAAATCTTCAAAAACACTTTCCAAAAAAAGATGGCGGGGGACTTGGTTGATGGCATCTAAAACTTCTGCACTTTTGATGCCGATTTTATTTTTAAGATATTCTATTAAAATCCGCCTTTTTCCTTTATGAACAAAAGAATCTTTCATACTGATATTTTTATTTTAGGTGAAATTCTGCGTAAATAGGGTAGTGGTCAGATAGTGTTACTTCCCGATTGGTTTTATGATTTATCGGAATAATATTTTCCGAAGAAAAAACATAATCTATCCGTATAGGAAACTTGTAATCATGAAAACTCGTTCCGCTCCCTGTTCCTGCTTCTAAAAATGAATCTATCAGATTTTCAGAGAGTTGAAAGTATTCGTAAGAATTAGGAACAGCATTGAAATCACCAGCGACAATAACAGGGTAAGGCGAGTTTTCAATAATTGGTTTAATTTTTTCGATTTGTTTTTGATGAATTTTAAAAACAGGAATCAGTTTGGAAACCAAGGATTTAGCTTTTATTTCGTTTATTTCCACGCTTTTAGATAGTCTTACCATGCTTTTGTCTAATTTAAATGGACTCAGATAAATATTAATAAATCGGATAGTTTTATCTTTTATCTGAATATCAGCATATTGTGCTGCTCCGATATCTGTTAATGGAATAACTTTTTGGTTGATAATAGGGAATTTAGAATAAATGCTAATCAGTTGTGTATGAGTATCATACTTGAAATTGGAAAGTTTCATTTTGCTATCGCCTCCCGCTTCCTGAAGCATTAGAATATCGGCTTCTTCGTGGTTGAGAAACGCTGCTTTTTCATCACCGATTCCCTTTGTGTTATAGCAAATCAGCTTAAAATCAATAGGTTTTTCCTTTGGGGAGGAATAATTAAGCCATCTTTGGGTGGGCGTTAGGAGAAAAATCCAGCCAAGCAGAAAAATAATTCCTCTTTTCTTAAAAGTTATCAGCCAGAAAATACTTAGAATAAAATAAAAAATTAGCAGAATAGGGAAGCCGAGGGACAGCAGATTGAGCCATCCTGCCCGTTTTGGCGGGATGTGGGCATTCAGCTTAGTTCCCAATAGGAGAAATAAAACAGCCAAATGGATTAGAAATAAAATAAATCTTATGATGGACATTAAGTAATTCTGTTTCTGTTGTTTTTCCAGTTTTTCATCATTATCCAGCCCACCAAAGCACCGCCTACATGAGCAAAATGAGCAATATTGTCTCCGTCTAACTGCCTTATTCCCAGAAATAAATAAATTAAGACCACTATTGGGAACAGGTATTTTGCTTTAATGGGAAAAGGAATGAACATCATAAAAATTTCTGAGTTCGGAAAAAGTGTAGAAAATCCAGCAACGATGCCGAAAACAGCCCCAGAAGCCCCCAGCATAGGCGCTGAAAGATGCTGCTGCAGGGTAAGAGCGGCTTCGGAAGAATTCATAAGTTTAAAATTACTAAAATCAGAATTTAAATAAATCTCCCTGATATCGGCACCTTCTTCGATGAGGACTTGCGAGATTTGATATACTTGGTAATAATTCCAAAAATTAAACAAAACAAAAGCTCCTATACCAGACAGAAAATACAAAATAAGATATTGTCTCTGCCCCAGAGTAAGTTCCAAAATATTTCCAAAGCTGAAAAGAGTAAACATATTGAAAACCAAATGCATCAGCGAACCATGCATAAACATATGCGTGATAACCTGCCACGAGTGGAAGTTGGGAGAGGAGGGCAGGTATGCGGATAAAAGAAACTTCAGTTCTGGGAAAAAATATTCAGAAATGATAAATAAGATAATATTAGCTCCGATAATATTTCTGGTAACAGGTGCGATATGATTGAACATTTTTTAAAATTTGTTTTTTAATTCATTGATAGGTAGTTCTATAAAACATCTCTTTCCTTCGGATGTATATTCAGGGAATCCGATATTGGTAAATTCTTTCAGAAGGCTTTCTACATCGGGTTTAAAGAGGAAATCAAACTTGGATTTAGATTGTATTTTTGTCCATTGTTCCTCGTAGTAAGCCATAAATTCTTCTTCTGTTTTATAATCTAATATTTCAAAAATTTTCTCCAAAAATACAATTACTTTTGTTTCGTTTAATCCCTCTGGAATAGCATTGATTTTCAAAATATTGTCTTGGTCTAAAATAATATCAAATCCCAAATCAGGCAGGTATTTTTTGATGGAATTATATTTTATTTTTTCCATTTCATTGAGGTGATATTCTAATGAAAATAACAGTGCATTTCCGTTTTTTCCTTTGATAATAGGTTTTTTGTGATGAGCCAAAACTACTCTATGCACTCTGCCGATGTCCATCATAAGGGTTTTTTCGCCGCGGTTGTAGAGCCAATATCCGTTGGGAAGCCGCATTAAATCTTCATCAAAATCTTCATCTTCGAATAAATCATTGATTTTTGATGGAGCAGAATTATTCTGCTGATATACTTCCGCGATATTCACAGTTTTAGAAAACGCTCTTTTTTCCTCTTCGAAAGGATTGTAGCTTCTATCTACTTTTATTTCGGGAAAACAGTGTGATTTAGGGCTTTTCTGCGAAATGCCATCGAAAATATCTTTCTGCGGGTCTCGGTCAAAATCCAGCGAAGGTGCGATGTTATAAATCCCCAAAGAACGCTTAACCGTGGAACGAATCAAAGCGTAAATAAGGTGCTCATCCTCGAATTTCACTTCCGTTTTCTGTGGGTGGATATTGACATCTATTTTTTCTGGGTCAAGCTCCAGATACAGGAAAAATGTCGGAATATAAGCCGGTGCCAGCAGTCCCTCGAAAGCCTCCTGAACAGCACGATTAAAATAAGCACTTCTGAAAAACCTTCCATTGACAAAGAAAAACTGCTCGCCTCTGGTTTTCTTCGCTCCTTCTGGTTTTGCGACAAATCCATCCAATTTCACCCAGCCCAAATCTTCCTTCACAGGAACCAGCAGCGGCTGGAGTTTTCGCCCAAAAATATCTACTATTCTCTGGGACAAATTTGCCTTTCTGAGCTTAAAAATCTCTTCATCATTATGATAAAGCGAAAATTCTATCTGCTCATGCGCCAGCGCCACACGATGAAATTCATCTATAATATGCCGAAATTCTACATTGTCCTTCTTCAAAAATTTTCTCCTTGCAGGAACATTGTAGAACAAGTTTTTTACCAAAAAATTAGAGCCCTCAGCAGTCTGAATAGGCTCTTGAAATTCTAGCTCTCCCCCTTCTATGTAGATGTTTGTCCCTATTTCAGCATTTTGTTTTTTAGTCCTCAGTTCCACCTGCGCCACCGCCGCTATGGATGCTAGAGCCTCTCCCCTAAATCCCTTGCTCGATATTTTAAAAATATCCTCCGTAGTTCGGATTTTAGAAGTTGCATGCCTTTCAAAGGCCATTCTAGCATCGGTTTCGGACATTCCTATTCCGTCATCTACCACCTGTATCAGATTTTTTCCAGCGTCCCTTATGATAAGTTCCACCTTACTAGCCTTTGCATCTATGGCATTTTCCAGCAATTCTTTGACCACGGAAGCAGGTCTCTGCACCACTTCTCCCGCTGCAATCTGGTTGGCAACATAGTCTGGCAAAAGCTGAATAATATCTGACATTTTAGAAAGGTTTTACTTTATTTATTTTATCTTTTCTGATGTTTTTTTCTTTGTTTTCTACTCCTAATTTATAGTAAATACCCACACCCAAAACCTGCTTCATTTGGATTTTCTGCACTTGGTCGTGGTCGTAGACCAAATCAATATTAAATGTAGTAGTTATGAATTTGTTAAATTTCAAGCTCAATGTCCCTGTATAGGCGATATCTACTCTTTCAGGGTGTGAAGTGTAACTGCTGAACAAATTCAGCTGATTGGTAAAATAAATATCCTTATAAATCTTCCAACGATGAATTACATTGAGCATGGCTCCCATTTCGGTTTTTATGCTCTGCCCATCGTGTTCCAGTCCGTATTTTCCTTTTTTCTGAAGGTGTTTATCCAGCACGAAAGTCAGTTTAGCATTGATAGGTCTGAGTATCACTTGGAAATTCTCCTTCGGATTATACAGAACCCCAAGACCGACATTCAAATACCCTGGTGCCATAAATCGCGAAATTCTATCCTCGAATTTCACTTTCTTCCCAGAAGAATAATAGTATCCCGCTGAAAACTGAGACAAGAACTGGAAACCTGTGGAAAGATAATACTGACTACCCAAATCATAGCCATAGTCAGAAGAAACATTGAGGTAATCTTCCGTTTTTCTGAGTTCTTCTTTTCTGTCAGAAACCATTCCATAGCCCATCTTCGCATGAGTATCCCAAAAATGCTTTCCATTTTTGTAAATCAATGAATAATCTATCCTACCAATAATACCAATGCTGTTATCTCCCCCCGTGTTCCAGTTGGAATAGGAAGACTGATTGAAAATCAAGTTGTTCTGTCCATAGAAGAACCAAGACCTCTCACGATAAGTATTCATCAGTAAAAATGGCGTCACAGGAAGTTCTCCCTGCTTATCCTCCTGATTTCTAAGGATAATGGTATCCTTCTTTTTTATGTCCAGTTTTACCAGCTTGGGAGTGTTCAGACTGTCCAAATTAACTGCGGTAGAATCCCATTTTTTCTGATTGATAGAATCAATCTTGTATTTCAATGGATTTTTTTGAGCAAATCCCATCACCGAAATGCTGAATAATACAGAAATGAGTATTTTTTTTACCATAGTTGCAAAAGTATAAGTTTTTTATGGTAAGACAAAAAAATTATTGCAAAATTATATCTTTTTTCTCCGAAAAAATATTATATTCGCAACTAAATTTTTTACAAAAACGATAAGAAAATGGCTAAATTCAACGAATATAAGAACCTTGATTTGATAAATGTTGCCGAAAACATAGCAGCATTTTGGCATAATAATGATACTTTTCACAAGTCGGTAGAAATCCGCGAAGGACATCCAGAATTCGTATTCTACGAAGGGCCACCTTCTGCCAATGGTCTCCCTGGTATTCACCATGTGATGGCAAGGACTATCAAGGATATTTTCTGTCGTTTTCAAACTCAAAATGGTAAGCAGGTTTTCCGTAAAGCAGGCTGGGACACACATGGTCTTCCTGTGGAACTAGGCGTAGAAAAAGAACTTGGAATTACCAAAGAAGACATCGGTAAAAAAATCTCTGTGGAAGAATACAACCAAGCCTGCCGTAATGCGGTGATGCGCTACACAGACATTTGGAATGACCTTACCAAAAAAATAGGTTATTGGGTAGATTTGGAAAATCCATACATCACCTACGAACCGAAATATATGGAGTCTGTTTGGTGGCTTCTGAAACAGCTTTACAATAAAAATTTACTTTACAAAGGCTACACTATCCAGCCGTATTCACCAAAGGCAGGAACGGGACTTTCTTCGCACGAGCTCAATCAGCCAGGGACTTACCGAGATGTGAGCGATACGACTATCGTGGCTCAGTTTAAGGTAAAAAATCTTAGTCCAGCGCTTCAGTCTAAAATCTCAAATACTGAAAATCTGAGCATCCTTGCTTGGACTACCACGCCTTGGACATTACCTTCTAACACAGCGCTGACTGTGGGTGTGGATATTGACTATGTTTTGGTTAAAACATTCAATCAATATACTTTTGAGCCTATCAATATTATCCTTGCTAAAGCATTGGTAAACAAACAATTTGGGAATAAATATTTTGAAACTTCTGATGAAACCGAATTTTCTTCGTTTCAAAATAATCACAATAACGACAGCAAGAAGAAAATCCCTTACGAAATCTTAGCCGAATTCAAAGGTTCTGATATGGTGGAAACCACCTATGAACAGCTCGTTCCGTGGTTCCTTCCAGCAGAAAACCCTGAAAAGGCATTCCGTGTAATCGCAGGAGATTTCGTAACTACCGAGGATGGAACAGGAATTGTGCATACAGCGGCTACTTTTGGGGCGGATGATGCTCGTGTATCGAAAGAAGCTGGCATTCCACCGATGCTCGTGAAAGACGAAAATGACAACCTTGTGCCATTAGTGGATTTGCAGGGGAAATTCATCAAAGGAGAAAATGTTCCTGAACTTTTTGCAGGAAAATACATTAAAAACGAATACTACGATAACAGCACCGCTCCTGAAAAATCTTGGGATGTGGAACTCGCTATTCTTTTAAAAACTGAAAATAAAGCCTTTAAGGTAGAAAAATACAGCCACTCCTACCCTCATTGTTGGAGAACGGATAAGCCAGTCCTATACTACCCGCTGGATTCTTGGTTTGTGAAAATGACCGAGGTAAAAAATCGTTTGGTAGAACTAAACAAAGGTATCAACTGGAAACCGAAAGCTACTGGTGAAGGGCGTTTCGCGAACTGGCTGGAAAATGTAAACGACTGGAATCTATCCCGTTCTAGATATTGGGGAATTCCGCTTCCTATCTGGAGAACAGAGGATTTGAAAGAGGAAAAAATCATTGGTTCTGTAGAGGAACTAATCAACGAGATAGAAAAATCCGTAGCCGCTGGACTAATGTCCGAAAATCCTTTCAAAGGCTTTGAAATCGGTAATATGTCTAATGAAAACTACGCTAAAATAGACCTTCACAAGAACATCGTGGATGAAATTATTTTAGTGTCTGACAGCGGAAAACCGATGAAGAGAGAAAGCGACCTGATAGATGTTTGGTTTGACTCTGGTGCGATGCCTTACGCTCAGCTGCACTATCCTTTTGAGAATAAGGAGCTTATCGATCAAAACAAGGCTTACCCTGCGGATTTCATAGCGGAGGGAGTAGACCAAACGCGTGGCTGGTTCTACACGCTTCACGCGATTGCAACAGCAGTTTTTGACTCTGTGGCTTATAAGAATGTGGTTTCCAATGGATTAGTTTTAGATAAAAACGGACAAAAAATGTCCAAAAGACTAGGCAATGCCGTAGACCCATTTGAAACTTTGGCAAAATATGGCCCAGATGCTACGCGCTGGTACATGATTTCTAATGCCAATCCGTGGGAAAACCTGAAATTTGACATTGAAGGAATCGATGAAGTTCGTAGAAAATTCTTTGGAACGCTTTATAACACTTACTCTTTCTTCGCGCTTTATGCCAATGTAGACGGCTTTAAATATGAAGAAGCAGAAGTACAGAACAAACCAGAGATTGACCGATGGATTTTGTCTGAATTAAATATCTTAATCAAGGAAGTAAAAGCTTTCTACGAAGACTATGAGCCTACGAAAGTGGCAAGAGCCATCAATACTTTCGTGAATGATAACTTGTCTAACTGGTATGTGAGACTCTGCCGCCGCCGTTTCTGGAAAGGCGACTACACAGAGGACAAAATCTCTGCTTATCAGACACTTTACACTTGTCTGGATACCGTGGCAAAACTTTCTGCACCGATAGCACCGTTCTTCATGGACAGGCTGTATCAAGACCTAAATGCCGTAACAGGAAAAGACAAGGCAGAAAGCGTGCATTTATCAGACTTCCCAGTAGCGGACGAAAGCAGAATAGATGCAGATTTGGTGGAGAAAACTCATCTAGCGCAATCTATCACTTCGATGGTATTTTCATTAAGAAAGAAAGAAAATATCAAGGTTCGCCAGCCACTACAAAAAGTGATGATTCCTGTTTTGGATAAGAAAACTGAAAGCCAGATTTTAGCTGTAGCAGATTTAATCAAACAAGAAGTAAATGTGAAGGAACTGCAGCTCATCAATGCTGAAGAGGCTTCTACACTGATTGTGAAACAAATCAAACCTAACTTTAAGGTTCTGGGAGCAAAACTAGGCAAAGACATGAAAGCTGTGGGAGCAGAAATTTCTGCAATGAGCTCTGAACAGATAGCAACCCTTGAAAAAGAAGGAAAAATGAGCATCGCAGGGCATGAAATTACCATCGATGATGTGGAAATCTTGACAAAAGATATCCCTGGGTGGACAGTAACCAGCGAAGGCAGAATAACTGTGGCTTTAGACCTTACTGTGACTGATGAGCTCAGAGCGGAAGGTGTGGCAAGAGAGTTCGTGAACCGTATTCAAAACCTTAGAAAAGATAAAGATTTTGACCTGATGGATAGAATTTCTATACAATTAGAGGAGAATAATCCGTTTAAGTCAGAAATCAATGCTAATAATTCTTATATTTCTGCAGAAGTATTGGCAAATAAAATAGAATTTGTGAATTCACTTTCTCAAGCTGATGAAATAGAAATCAATGATGTGCATTTCAAAATAAATATAAACAGAGTATAAAAATTTAACACAACTAAAAACGACTAATTGATAACAAAATGGAAGAAAGAACAAGGTACAGCGATGCTGATTTGCAGGAATTTAAGGCTATAATCCAGCAGAAAATAGAGAAGGCAGAGAAAGATTTGGTCTTGTTAAGAGAAAGTTTCATCAATGACCAAAACAACGGAACAGATGATACTTCGCCTACATTCAAAGCCTTTGAAGAAGGAGCTGAAACGCTCAGCAAAGAACAAAATGCGATATTGGCAGGCAGACAGGAAAAATTCATCCGTGACCTGAAACACGCGCTCATCCGTATAGAAAACAAAACTTACGGAATCTGCCGTGTAACAGGGAAACTGATAGACAAAGAGCGACTGAAAGCCGTTCCACACGCCACACTGAGCATAGAAGCGAAAAACATGCAGCGGTAAATATCACACATATGAGGGCTAAGATATCTTAGCTCTCTTACTTAATTTGACCAACTAAAATGAGAACAATTGTCATTACACTTATAAGTCTTTTATTTTTGTCTTGCACAAAAAAAATTGACCTTGAAAAAGTAGATTTTTCTTCGAGTTATAAAGAAATTTTCAAAGGTGTAAAATTTGAAATGGAAGATGAAGATATAGCCACGACATTACCATGTGCTTTTACCGAAGAAATGACACATTTTAGCTTTGGAGATGTTAATTTTCAAAATACTGATAAAGAAGAGATTCCTTTATCTAAAGTAAAAATATTGTTCAATAATGCTTCCGAACAAAAAACATCAGGAATTATAATTAAAATAGAGGAAGAGGAAATTGGCAATAAAATGTTTAGTTATTTAAAAAAACAATACAACACTCCAAAAACATTATTACCTACCCCCTCAAAAAATGATGAAGGAAGGGTGACAGGATATTCTGCCTACCTGTGGAATATAGGAGAAAAAACTATAATTTTTTCTCAATATTATTACCATAGAGTTAATGAATACCCTGATGGACACGAGGAGTATTTCCCGCGTGTAAGTTCTACATTTTACTTAATTGACAATAATGTTC
The DNA here is from genome assembly GCA_938037185.1 of uncultured Riemerella sp. GTDB lineage: Bacteria > Bacteroidota > Bacteroidia > Flavobacteriales > Weeksellaceae > JABCPE02. Next base: position 1,909 of record CALHQK010000149.1, on the reverse strand, counting down.
TTACAAGTTTTAAAGATTTTAAGCAGACAGCCGTTGAACGCCTTTTAAAAACATATTCACCATAAAAACTAATCAAACATGATTTTACAATTTAAAAATGGTACAAAACATTTAGTTTCATGAAAAAAATTATATTCATCACAGCGCTGGTGCTGCTCATAGACCAGTTATCCAAATTTTACATCAAAACCCATTTTCATTTAGGTGAAAGCATTCCTGTTTTCGGGCTGGACTGGTTTCGGCTCACTTTCGTAGAAAACCCAGGAATGGCGTACGGAATGCAGTTTGGTGGAATTTTCGGAAAATACCTGCTCATTTCACTCCGTATTTTATTGATTTTAGGAATGGTATATTATTTCAAAAAATGGATAAAAGAAGGCGCGAGTAACTATCTGCTTGTCCCGATGAGTTTTATTTTTGCAGGAGCGATAGGCAACCTTATTGACGGGCTTTTCTATGGAATGATTTTTGACAGTGGAAGTGTTTTCATAGAAGATATTGGCAGCTGGGTAGGCTATGACGGCGTTTCTGGCTTTGGAGAAGGATATTCTGGCTTCATGAGAGGCTGTGTGGTGGATATGCTTCATTTTCCGTTGTTTAACTTCACTGTTCCAGAAGGCGTTCCTCTAGTGGGAGGACAGCATGTGGAATTTTTCCGATATATATTTAATGTTGCAGACTCAGCGATTACAGTTGGGGGTGTGCTTTTGTTCATTTTCAGAAAAAAAGCCTTTCCTAATGGAGAGTTTTAATTTATTTTATACTTATGGAAAAACTAAATTTAAGTATTGGAATACTTGCTTGGAATAATACAAAAACACTAGAAAAAACACTCAGCACATATTTAGACAATGGTCTATTAGACATTGTTGAAGATATTACTATATTCTTCCAAGAAATAACGGATAAAGATATCACTTTAGCAGAAAAATACAATATAGAATATATTGGTTTCCCAGAAAATATAGGAATTGCAGAGGGTTTTATTTCATTGGCTAAAAATGCAAAACAAGAATATATTTTATTACTAGAGCATGATTGGAATTTATTAGAAAATAAAGAAATTACATATCAAAGACTAAAGAGTGGTTTAGAGCTTATATCAGAAAGAAAAGCAGATGTCGTAAGATACAGACATCGTAAAAACCCTGGATACCCTCATTATAGTTTTTCATTCAAAGGGAAAGAGTTAGAATACTATGATGAATGGCACAAATGCACTTCTCCTCACCTTCTAGATTCTTTACACTGGCTGGATCCTGCAGAGCAATTTCCTGATAAAATCACTAAAGATGGGGAATATTTTATCACTACCAGCAGATATGGTAACTGGACAAACAATCCTGCTATTTATAAAAAACAGTTCTATTTAGATGTGGTCATTCCTTTAAATTCAAAAGGAATAAGTTTAGAAAAAAATATTGCTGAATGGTGGCCTCGCCAGAACTTTATAATCGCTCATGGAGAAGGTTTATTTTCACATAATGATTTTGTAAAATATCCTCCAAAAAAGAAAAATCTATGGGACAGAATAATGGAGCTTTTTAAATAAACATTGCATTAATAAATACTATATGAAATTATTTAAGAAAATTGTTCTTTGGGTATTGGGAGGCTTGTTGCTGGGGATTTTGGTTTGTTTTTGGAGTAATTATGAAATAGAGAGCAAAACCCAAAATTTTGTAACGGATGATATTGAAAAACTGCCCAACCAAAAAGTAGGCGTGCTGCTGGGAACATCTAAAACACTGCCTAGCGGATATAAAAATTATTATTTTTATTACAGAATAGATGCCGCAGAAAAGCTCTACAAATCAGGGAAAATAGAATACATCATCGTCAGCGGAGACAACAGCCGAAAGGACTACAACGAACCCGAAGACATGAAAAACGAACTGATAAACAGAGG
>CALHQK010000148.1 GCA_938037185.1 uncultured Riemerella sp. | reverse complement strand
TATGTGCGGTATAGCAGGTATTATTAAAACAGGTATAGGAAATAAGGAAGAATACAAAAGTATTATTAAGAAAATGACCAATGCTATTATTCATCGCGGTCCAGATGATGAAGGAGCAGAGTTTTTTGATAATGCTATCATTGGTTTTAGAAGGCTGTCCATTGTAGATTTATCGCAGGAAGGGCACCAGCCGATGTATTCCTCTACTAAAAATGAGTGCATTAGTTTTAATGGCGAAATATACGGCTATAGGGATATTAAAAAAAATCTCCCAGAATATCCTTTTAAAAATAATACAGATACTGAGGTCATACTAGCCTTATACCAAAAATACGGAAAAGAGCTACCAGAGCATCTTAACGGGATGTTTGCTTTTGCTATTTGGAACGAAGAAAAACAAGAGCTTTTCTGTGCAAGGGATAGATTTGGGGAAAAACCGTTTTATTATGCCTTTGGAGAGAATGGCGAGTTTATCTACGCTTCGGAGGTAAAGGCAATTTTAGCAAGCGGTTTGGTAAAACCTGTTATAAATGAAGAGGCATTGGCTCATTATCTAAAACACTTGTATTTAGACCGCCAGCAGTGCATATACAAGAATATTTTTGTGCTTCCATCGGCGCATACACTATTGTATAAAGATGGAAAAATAGAGATAAAAAAATACTGGAAAATTCCTCAGCAGGAAATTGAAATATCAGAAGAAGAAGCAATAGAAAAGCTGAGAGAATTAACAGAAAAATCCATTCAAAAACATATCCATGCCGATGCCAAAGTCGGGGCGTTCCTCAGTGGGGGACTGGATTCGGGGACGGTCGTTGCCCTTTCATCAAAATATACAGATAAACTTTCTACAATTGGTTTTGCCTACGAAGGCGATATGAACGAAATGCCAGAGGCGAGAAAAATGGCAGAAAAATACAATTGTGACCATCACGAAGTCTATATGAATGATGAAGAAATTGCAGAAGTGATGGAAAAAATTTATTCCAAATTAGATGAACCCTTGGGAGATTCGGCGTTGCCGGCATTATATAAAATATGCGAAAAGGCGCGTGAAGAAATGAAAGTGGTAATCACTGGTAATGGTGGGGATGAGCTTTTCGGCGGCTATGGATGGTATCAGACAGAATTAGAAATCATGAAAGAGGGAAAAACCAGCCCTATTCTTCTGCCTTTTTATAAATTAGGTTCGTTAATTTCAGATAAATTGAATTTACAAAAACCATTAGCCTTTTTTAGAAAAAAAGTTTTCTTTGGAAAAAATCCGGATATTATTACTTTTCATAAGAAAATTTATAATTTCTTTTCTGATGCGGAAATCCGCGAACTGGGAGTAACAGCTGAATATAAAAAAGATTATGGACTGAATTTAGACCCTAAAACGCTGAATACTTGCCTAAACATGGATCTTATGGATGTTTTTCAAGGAGATTTTATGGTAAAGGATGACAGGATTTCTATGATGAATTCCATAGAGCTTCGTAATCCTTTCTTAGACAAGGATTTGGTGGAGTTCTGTGTGTCGCTTCCTGCTAAGTATAAAGTGAATGAAAACCAGCGGAAAATTATCCTGCGAAAGGCTTTTGGAGACAAACTGCATTCAGATATTTTAAATAAATCCAAACAAGGTTTCGGTGCACCGAGAGAGCGGTGGCTGAGAAAACCTGCAGTTGAAGAATTAACCCAAAAATATCTTAAAAATCCTCAAAATAAAATGTTCCGATACCTTTCCTATGATGCCGTGCAGAAGCATCTTTCCTACGGACAGAAGCATTGGTCTCTGCTCGTTCTCGGCATTTGGTTTGATAAAGTTTATGAAGGAAATTAAAAGATAAATTATGTGCGGTATTAATGGGCTGGTGTATAGAAATGCGGAAAACACAGATGTTCAGAGAATTATACAAGAAATGAACCAAAAAATCATTCATCGAGGGCCTGATGAAGATGGTTTTTTCGTGGGACATTTGGAAGACAAAACGATAGCTTTCGCTATGAGAAGGCTTTCCATAGTTGATTTATCCACTGGGAAACAACCGATTTTTACTGAAGATAAGAGCAAAGTCATTGTTTTTAATGGTCAGATTTACAATTCCGAAGAACTGAAAAAAACACTCGTTCAGAAAGGTTTCGCTTTTCATACTTCTTCTCCTGCGGAAGTCGTGCTAAAACTCTATGAATGTTTTGGTTTAGAGTCATTTAAGATGCTTGATGGTGTGTTTGCTTTTTCTATTTATGATAAAGTTTTAGGCAAAATTTTCATCGCTCGAGATTTTTTCGGTGACAAACCACTGCATTACCAGCACTCTGAAAAAGGTCTAATCTGGGCATCAGAGCTGAAATCCATTATTTCCGTTTTGGATAAAAAACCAGAAATTGACAACACGGGGCTGAATCTCTATTTTCAGCTGACTTATATCCCTGCGCCTTTTACTATATATAAGGGAATCAGCAAGTTAGAGTCCAATAGTTTCATGGAATATGATGTAACTTCTAATATTCTTAAAATTTACGAAATACATTCGGAAAAGATTGAAAAACAGCAAATTAGTTTTGATGAAGCCAAGAAAAATGTCAGAAAATTAGTTGAAGAAAGCGTGAGTTCTCGGAGTGTTTCAGATGTTTCGCTGGGGGCTTTCCTGTCAGGAGGAGTGGATTCGTCTATTATAAGTCTTTGTTTATCAAAGCAATCCGATAGTAAAATAGATACTTTTTCCATTGGTTTTGATAAAAAATCTTTTGATGAAACCGAAAAATCAAGGCTTGTGGCGAATCTTATCGGCAGTAACCACCATGAATTCGTGATTTCCGAGAAGGATTTGACCTATCATTTGGATGAAATTCTGCTTAATTTTGATGAGCCTTTTGCGGATTCATCAGCTCTTCCGAGTTATATAGTCGCTTCTAAAACAACTGATTATGTGAAAGTAGCCCTTACAGGAGATGGAGGCGATGAGGTTTTCGGAGGGTATAATAAATATTTAATCGGAGGAATTAACCAAAAATATACAAGTCTGGTTCCCAGATTTTTACACCAAAGTGTGCTGAAAGTAGCAAACGCTTTGACCAAACAAAAAGGAGATGAACGAGGACTGAAATTTAAAGTTAGAAAGGCTTTAAACTCAATAGATTATGACCATTCCTTTTTTTATAATATTATAAAATTGGGTTTCACGGACAAGGAAATGTCCATTTATCTCAATGAAAAAGACAGAGTCAAAAATCCTTTGGCGTATTATCAGCAAAGAATCCCAAATCCTAAAAATCTCACTGATTTTAGAAATGTAGACAAAGTGATAAGCTTAGAAGGGGATATGATTGTAAAAGTGGATAGAACGAGTATGCTGGCATCTATGGAATGCAGAGCTCCGTTTCTGACCAGAGAGATTTGGAATTACACACTGAGCCTTCCAGATGAGTATCTGCTGAAAGGAAATAACAAGAAAATGATTCTGAAAAAAGCTTTTGAAAACGAATTTCCAGAACAGTTTTTAGAAAAGTCTAAAAAAGGCTTCGGAGTTCCTGTCGGAGACTGGCTTAGACAAGGGATGAGAAACGAACTTCTGAGCTACATAGATGATAAATTCCTCGAAGAGCAGGATATATTTGATATTCAGAATATTAAGAAAATTGTTCTCAACCACCTGAATTCTGTCGAGGACAATTCCTTTAAAATCTGGACTTTTTACTGTTTCCAAAAGTGGTATAAAAACACATATTTAGCAACCAAATAGAAAAAGAGTTGAGATAACTTTACGAATGAATGATTTGTGTAAGTTATTGAAAAACAAAGATGAGTAAATGTGTAGGAAATCTGTTTTTCTGAACGAAAATAATACTTAATTTTGCCAAAAGAGTTTATGAATAATCTCTATTTATTATAAACCTAAAAAATAAATTATGCTGCCATTAGTTACGATATCAATTCCGATTTTTAAATGTGAGGAGTTTTTAGAAAGATGTTTGCAATCTGTTTTAAATCAAACATATAAAAATCTGGAAGTTACTCTGATAAATGATAAAACTCTGGATAATTCTGTGCAGATTGCAGAAGAATTTATCCAAAAACATGGTCTTCAAAATTGGAAAATATATCATTTGGAAGAGAATTCGGGGCTTTCTGTTGTGCGGAATAAAGGAATAGATACAGCGCAGGGGAAATATCTTTTTTTCTTGGATAGTGATGATACTATTACGCCGGATTGTATAGAAATATTAGTTGATATTTCGGAGAAGACAAAAGCCGAGATGACTATTTCTCAATTGGAATGCGAACAGCAGGAAACAGGAAAAAAAAGCATCTGCATTAAAATTAATGCCGAGGAAGAGGTTATAGAAGGGAATGATAATATATTGAGGGCTTTTTGTTCAGGGAAGCTGGTCACTTATGCCGTGAATAAGTTGTTTATTGTAGATTATTTAAGGCAGAATAAACTCTATTTTGTAAGGGGGCTTTTTGCCCAAGATGAGCTTTGGACTTTTCATTTAGTATTGAAAATGAATAAAATAGCTATAAATAAAGGCGTTACTTACACTTATTTTCTACATAAAAAATCAGTAATTCATAATCGGGGCAAAAAGAATTTTGATAACTGGTTTACTATTGGGCAGTATATTGATAAAGAACTAAAAAAAGAGACAGAAGCAGAAAGGAAAAGACTAATCCTAAAATATTTGATTGCTTTCAAAGATATGACACTCCAAATGAACTGGAAAGCGCAGCAGAATGAACACTTATGGAAAGAAAGTTATGCTAACTATAAGACTCTTAGTTCATTAAGTGTTTTAGACTATTTTTCTTCCAAATTCTCTAAAGAAATTAAGAAAAAAGACTTCTATACGAGCCTGCCTACAAACCTTGGATTCAAGCTATTTAAATGGAGATATTATAGATAATTTATAATGAAGCTGATAGAAATTCTCTTAAATTATTGATAAATAATTCGTTATTAAAAAACTTGAGATAATCTTCTTTTATTCTTGAAGAAAATGATTGAAGTAAATTTCGGTCATTGTATAATTGTTTGATAGCTGTTTTTAAATCTTCCTTATTCCGCTCAATAAAGAGACCATTTTCTCCGTCCTTTATTACAGTATTAGGGAATCCAATTCTTGTAGAAACTGTAGGAACAGAGCATAAGGAAGCATCTGAAAATAGTGAAGGACCAGTGTCACTAGAAGAAGCAATACAAACTAAATCTATATCTTGGTAGAAACTGAGTAAATCCTCGTAGCTTCCACTGAATTTTGTTTTCAATTGAATGTCAAGCCTCTCTGCTTGTAGCTCTTTTATGGCAGGTTCTATAATATTTCTAAAACCTTTCATCTCTCGATTAGGATTTCCTGTCCAGCCTATGGTTAAAGTTTTATTTTTTCCCACATTTTTATTTTCAATAAATTGATCAGCTTTATAAACAGCATTTGAAATTTTTATAGGAAAATTGAAATTCTTATAGTCATTATATAGGTTATAATTCCCTACAATGAGACCATCATTTTTACTGATATATTTATCAAAGAACTCTTCTCTGGAAAGTTTTGTTAAATCAATATTATTTTTAAAATCATAAGAAGGTCCTTCGTGAGGGTAAGAATCTGTGTATAGCCCAACAAATGTTTTATCTGCTGTAAATGGCAGTTCTGCAGTGAATTGCAGATAGCATTCCATGATAATCATGGCATCAAAGTGGACTTTATCTACAGGACGCATAGATATCGCGTCATATACCGGATTTTGTCTATAAATAGGATAAGAATATTTTCTGGAAGGATGGATATAAAATTTAGGATAAGAATTTTTTAATAGGAAGCCTAATCTATTTTTTATAACATCCATATAGCTATATTCTTTTGGGCGGATAGAAAAATCTTTAGCAAAAGCTATAAAACAGTCGTAATCAGTATAAATAGTTTCCACCCATGTTTTTATGATATAATGATAAGCCCAATTAGGAATATCAGAGACAAATAGAATAGATTTCTTTTTCATTTTTCAAATTTTTTAATACAAATTCTTACACTTCTTGCAGTTCCACCATTCTTCTGAATCGTGCGGATTTCTCTATTAGTTCATTATAACTTCCGGAATCCAAAATTTCTCCTTTTTCTAATAGATAGACTCTATCCACATTTTTGATGGTAGAAAGTCTGTGTGCAATGATTACGATGGTAAATTTACCATGCAGCAAATCAATATTATCCTTAATGTATTTTTCGGTTTCAGAGTCAAGAGCAGAAGTTGCTTCGTCCATTATAAGAAGTTCGATATCTTTGTAAAGCTCTCTGGCAATGGATATTCTCTGCTTCTGTCCACCAGAAATCAAAATTCCATTATTTCCTAACGGAGTATTTTCCTGTTGGTCTAAATTCTCCACAAAAGATTTCATAGAAACCATGTTCATCGCATTGTAGAATTTCTCCAAATTTTCAGGTGTTTTTTCTGCCCAGAAAGTAACATTATTGAAAATAGTATCATCAAATATCACTGGCTCTTGTGTAATGTACCCGACTTTACTTCTGAAAGAATCCAAATTTGAATTATAAACCGATTGGTTGTTGGTTACTACTTCCCCTTTATTAGGAGGAAGAAGTCCGCAGATAACATTGGCGAGAGTAGTTTTCCCTGCGCCGCTTTCCCCAACCAAAGCAATAGATGTTTTATTAGGGATGTTTAGATTAATGTTTTTGAGAACAGGTTTATCATCAAAAATTACTTCTGCATCTTTTACAGAGATATTGTTAATGGATTTTATCTCCTCAGTATTTGAAATTTCTTCGTATTTCTTAAATTCCGAAAGCATATTTTCCACTGATTCTAAGCTTACAGATGTTTCTACAAAACCAGACCAGTTGTTCTGCATCGTTACTAAATGGGCTAAAGATCTATAAAACAGAAGCAAACTAACCAATATAGACCCGAAATCACCACCCATTATATTCACCTGAACCAAGATAACAAGAGCGATTACACTGATAATCATAGGTTCTCTGAGGCTCTCCGCCATGGCGCTTATTTTGCCAACTTTATAGTTGATTCGCTCGGTTTCATGTATGTTTTGGTTGAGTTTGGTTTCGTAATTTTTAAAATAATTAGTGGCTTTCAGATATTTGAAATTATTGATAGATTGGGTGAGGTTTCCACTAAAATCATGTCTGATGGCATTCTTTCTTATGGAATAATTTTTTACAATTTTATTAATATATTTATATATTATATTCGTGATACCCCCGCCTATTCCTACCATTATGGCGAACCGCCAGTTTGAGGTGAATGCTAAGGCAATGTAAGTCAGCAGCATTACAATATGTTGTATCGAGTTGAAATAGAAAACCATAGCCAAAATAAGGTTACCTGTTTCCCCAATCATGTTATTTTGAATCTTCCCTGCATCCATAGTTGTAAAACCTTTGTAGGAAAGGTTTTTAAGACCAGAAACCAAATCTAATTTTATTTTCAAAAGCCCCATGATACGGATTTTGTTGAAATAAATAATCCTTAAATAAAAGAAGAAATTTTTCAGAGCGAATAATCCTACCATCAGGATAAGAGCATTTTGCAGGTTTAGTTCTATTCCTAAGGTATGAATAAAGTCTATCAAAAATTCTAAATTTCCCAAAGATTCGTTCCCTGTGTTAGAGCCTGTTGCAATAGCAAGCAGAGGAACAAACATAGCCAAGCCTAATCCATCCAATAATCCTACTAAAAAATTGAGAACCAGATAAGCATAGATATGCCATCCAATGATATTTTTAAAGTAATTAAAAAATCCTAATCCAGAGATATGTTTTTTATTATTTCCCATTTGTTAAATAGAATTTATTTCAATCTAAATTTTATATAAGTAATTGTTTTTCCTTTCGCGGAGAAAAGGCTTTCGTAGTAAGTTTTTATTTCTCGCAGCAGAGGTGTTTCAGGGTCGTATTCGGGAGCACCATAGATGTCATGGTGAGCGGAAATAATCTCATGTCCCAGCCCTTGCAGAAGCCCCAGTGTATAGCCGTGCAGAAATTCAGAGTCTGTTTTTAGGTGAATGACAGCATCTTTCTTTAGAATTTTTTTGTAAAGATTAAGAAATTCTGGGTTGGTCAGCCTGTGTTTTGTTCTGCGGTATTTTATCTGTGGATCAGGGAAAGTTATCCATATTTCACTGATTTCATCTTTATCAAAAAAGTAGTCAATAAGTTCTATCTGCGTTCTGAGAAAAGCCACATTGTCCATTTTAGATGTTACAGCTTCTTTTGCTCCGAACCAAAATCTTGCCCCTTTGATGTCTATCCCAATAAAATTCTTATCAGGAAAGGCTTTTGCCATATTTACGGTATATTCTCCTTTGCCACAGCCCAATTCTAAAACAATAGGATTGTTATTTTTAAAATATTCAGACTGCCATCTGCCTTTTAGCCTAAATCCTTCTAAAGCCTCTGCTCTAGTAGGCTGAATTACATTGGGCAGGGTTTTGTTTTCCGCAAAACGAGCTAATTTATTTTTTCCCACAGTTTATTAAATAAGTTGCAAAATTAAGAAATAATTTATCATTCATTAGTCGTCAAAGCTAAAATAATACATTGGTTTTTTATTAAACGAACTGTTTTTATAAGAAAATGCTCAATTTTTTCGTTTAATCCAGAGAATAGAATGGTTTTTACAAAAAAACTTTTTATCTTTGTTTTGGTATTTTAAGAGTTTATGGAGCAGACAAGTCGTATTTCTCTGTGGGAATTTTTGTTTAGTGGAGGTTTTCTTACAGATTTTTTTATAGTCATTCTTTTAGTTTTGGGAGTGGCCGCGTTGTATTTGTTTTTTTCTAAATATTTTTATTTGAAAGAAATCAGCAGTAAAGAGGAAGATTTTTTGGATAATGTAGCCGACTGCATCTATGACCACAGAATAGAAGCTGCGATGGACTGGTGCAAGAGGGTTGTTTCGCCGGAGTCCAGAATGATAAAAAAAGGACTTGAAAATATAGAAAAATCTTCGTTTGAATTATTCTTATCCGTTCAAAATCAAAGAGAAGCAGAGATTACCGAAATAAGAAGAGATATTTTTAAGTTTGAATTATTGGCAAAGATTATTTTGCTTTTAGGCTTTTTGGGAGCGGGATTGTCTTTTACTACTTTCTTTTTGAGCGGGAAATTAGATTTTGGTTCGGAGTTTTTTTATACATCGTTCCTGCCTTTTGTTGTTGCGGTTTTCATAGGAATGATAGTTTATGGGCTGGACATGATTTTGGTTTCCTTGATTTATAAAATAGAAACAGAACTCAAATTAAAAGGCAATAAATTTTTAGAAATCGTTGCTGAAATTAAATAAAAGAATATGAGCAGGGTAAAAAGTATAGGATTTACGGCATTGGTGTCATGCGTGTTTTTTGGAATATTATATTTTGTTCCGATAGAAAAAAGGGAAGGCACAAAGATAGACCAAGATAAAAAAGAAATTTTGGCTGATGAAGATATTTTGGAGAGAGATACTCTTCAGTCCAGAATAGAGGAGCCGGAAGAAATCCCAGTTTCTGTTCCGCAAGTTGTAGAACCTGTTAAAAATGAACAGGTTGCAATTCAAGAAGAACAGCCTAAAAAAGAAGAAATAAAAGAAACTAAAGAAACACAAGCTGCTGAAAACAAAGCTGTTCCCGTAGGAACCAAACCTCAGAAAAAGCAGGAAATAGCAATGAAAACAGAAACTCCAGCAGAGAAGAAAAAAGAAGACATTTCTAAAAAAACAGTTCCAAAAGAGAGTAAAATAGGAGTGGATAGAAAGCTCATTTCCGGCATACCAGGCACTATGAACTATAAAGGAAAACTCCCAACTAATAATGTAAGGGAAAAAGGCACAATAGAGATTGCTTACACGGTGGATAAGAATGGCAATGTGATTTCTGCCATGAGGGTAGGGGGGCTTAGAAGCAGAAACACCATAAATAACGCTGTTACTTTGGTGAAAAAATATGTGAAAGCAGAAAAAGCACAAACCAACTCTACCGGAGTTTATACCATTAATTTTAAATAAGCCGAAGAGCCATAAATGCCACATTTTTAACTGGAAAAAGAAAAAAATAAAAATAAAATTGCAACATTCATTTTTATTATATAACTTTGCACCCAAAGAAAGTGTTTTTACTTTTGAGAGTGAATATTAAAATAATTAAAATTTAAACAATTAAATGCTATGAAAAAAAACTTTTACTTAGCAATTGCACTTTTAGGTTTTTCTGTAAGCCTAAATGCACAGACAGCCAAAAAAGGGGTTGGGATAAAGACAGATACTCCACAGACTACATTGGATGTAAGAGCTGAA
>CALHQK010000147.1 GCA_938037185.1 uncultured Riemerella sp. | reverse complement strand
AGCAGCTGATAAAAAACGCCATGGAAAAACTAAATCTCTCCGCTCGTGCCTACGACAGAATTCTAAAAGTAGCCCGAACCATAGCAGACTTAGATGATTCTGAAAACATCAGTCCTGCCCATATCTCCGAAGCCATACAATACCGAAGTTTGGATAGAGATTTTTGGAGGGTGTAAAAACGCAAAACCACCTAAAAAGGTGGTTTTATTTTTTATTAATAATTTTTTCGTTTAGCTCAATTTTTTCACCATTTTCTTCAAAATAGTACATTACTCCAATAGCGATAGATACCACTAATAAAAGAATTACTGCTATTTTCTTTTGATTAGCTTTTTTTGAAAAGATAATGAAACTTAACAAGCCTAACCATGTAATATTTAGTATAAACACTACTAACATCTCAGGATATGCATAAAGAATTGCTACAAAAAATATTATATTGTTTATGTTACCTATAAAAAAGAAAAGTAAACACAAGAAAAGTAAACACAATAAAACTAAAACGAAAATAACATAAGCTAAATTCCCATCTATTTTTAATTTGTCTATAATATCCCACCTGAATATAATAGATAATAAAACGATTAAAACTACAAAAATCACTAAAAATATCATGTGCTATTTACTATTAAGAATTTTATTTATCAACAACAAAGTTTTTGAAATTATTAACCTTACCAGCCTTTCTTTCTTATATAATATAATTCCTCTTTATCTTTATTGAAAAGGAAGAAATAGTACTCTAATTCATTGATATATACATATGTATAATAATTATTAGAATCATTTAATATGGTATTAAAATTTTTACTATGCATATCTTCTTTAAATACATCTGAATCAATTACATCTTTAAATTTTTCTTTTTCTTTAATATCCATAGGACATTTTTTCCAAGTAGAACTATTTTCTTTTTTATTTGTAATTTCATTTTTCTCCCATTCTTCAAATTTTGGATAATTTTCATTTATGGAAACATTTTTCCATCATTTTATATAAATACAACTCAAATAATTCATTATGAAAATTAAACCCAATAAAATCCTTACCATATATTTTATCAACATTTCCTCTATAGTTAGGAAATAATTTCTGAAAATCAGTTGCGTTTAATGGGCTATATGTTTTTTCATGATAATAAATAATCCCTCCTAATATACCCATTAATAACATTGATAATAAAAATTTATTTTTCATCTGATTATTTTTAGATGGTCTCTTTAGGTAATTTAGTATTGGTAAAGTGTGTGAAATAAGATATTTTATGCTTTTCTCAAATACCTATATATTCAACTTTAGTTAAAACCCATTTTTCTTCTTGGCAGGAATATTCAAAAAATACAGAAGAACCTCCACCATTAAAATAGTGATATTCTTTACCTTTGTATTTTACGAGGAAATCAATAATTGTTATGGTGATTTTATTTCCTTGTAAAAGAGAGTGAACTTTTAATATTTTTAAACCTTTCTTTAGTGTTTTTCTGTTATTTTTACTATTGATATCAATTGTTTTTAATGACAATTCTGATTTTATACCATCTAAATCTATTGGTTTAGAGTTTTCATCTACCACATAGATAATATTATTTTCTTTAGAAGAATTTTCACTTAATTGTGCAGCATATAATTATTAGCAGCAATTGAAATTGCAGAATCTACTAACTTTTTATATTCATTGAGCTTTTTTTCTTGAGAGAAAAGAATATTAGTAGCTAATAACATAAACAAAAGTATTCCTTTTTTTATCATGATTATTTTTTTCTTTTGAATAAATACATTTAGTTTAGGAATTTTATTAAATCCAAAAAACGTTTTTATAGCAAAAAATCTGGAACATTGCCCGATATTAACTTTTACTAACGATAGCCGTTCCTTTTTGCAAAAATAGATTATTTGGGTAGGAAATTCGCTCTCCATTATCAGTTTTCAGAAGGGTATACAGCAGCCTTATGTCTATTATTTCGGCTTCTATCGGGACATCTTTGTCCAGAATTTTTATTTTATCTCCTATTCTAAACGGAAACGAAAAGAAAATAATAATCCCTGCTGTGATATTACTCAAAATAGACCACTGGGCAAACATCGCCACGCCTATCACGGTAAAAATAGAAGAAATCACCAGAAACGCTTGTTTCCGCTCCACTCCCCAGACAGGAACCAAGGTCAGGATTATAAAAATACTTATCAGAAAATCTATGTATTTGAGAACCAGTCTGATTCTCGGCTTCGAAAATCCTGATTTCTTCCCAAATCTACCCACCAAAGTAGAAATCACAAACCTAATAAATAAAGAAAAAAGCAGCACCACAGCAGTTGCCACTATTTCCCGATGATACGAATTAAAAAAGACATTGTCTAATATTTTATCCATTTTTTAATGATGATTAATTGTTACACAGCAAAGATAATAAGTTTCAAAACAAAAAACTCCCAAAATTTGGGAGTTTTTATTATTTATATCGGTTCTATGATTTCATCTAAAATACTGTATTCGAATCGCTTAGCGATGTTATAGAGCTGCTCTCCGCCATGCCCTACGATTCTTATCACAATACCACCTCCTACAGTAGTTGTGATACCGTACTCTACGCCTTCATCATCTTTTAATGCTTTTTCTAAAAGTTCTAAGAGATGGTCTTCTTCCAGCTGCTGGTCATAGATAAAGATAGTAGCTTGGTGAGTGAAATCCTCCCACTGCCCCATTGTAGTCAGATCCATTTCGCTTGGTTTCATGTACAATCTATCTTTGAAGATAAGATGACCATCAAGGAATATTCTCGTGTAGTTTTTAAACTCTTTAAATTCAAAAATTTCTCCTTCTCCGTAAAGTTTTCTTCCACAAGTAATTACCTCTCCCCAGATTACTCTGGATGTTTTAGCAATATTGATGGTATTTATCGCTTCATAAACAGAGTCCTTGTGTGGTGAAGTAGGGTGCGGAATATACTGAAACATAGCATCTTCCTCTACATCTATGGTAGTTGTCTGCTTAGCAAACCCGCCAGGTTTCATAGAGTGAATTCTAGAATAAGCCTGAGTTTCAAGACCTAAATTAGTTCCTTTTGCTACTCTAAAAGACATTTCGTAGAAATCCCCCGCCATAATCCCTGGAGTGGAGCTTCTTATCATGTATCTCAACCAAGGGTCATGAGCACTTCTCTTATCAAATCTCATCAATCCAAACGGATTGGTATAAAACATTTCCGCCAAGTGATGAAACCCATCTCGGATCTCAGTCCTTAGGCTCATCTTACTGGTGTATTCCCCTATTATTCCGTTCATAATTATCTGATAATTGCTGGTTCTTCAATATCTTCTAAAAGAGCATACTTCTTAATCCATCCGATAACAGCATCTACTCCCTCTTCTGTTTTCAAGTTTGTGAATACAAATGGACGCCCTTGTCTCATTCTCTTCGCATCACTTTCCATTACTGCTAAATCTGCACCTACTAATGGAGCTAAGTCAAATTTATTAATCATCAACAAGTCAGATCTTGTAATACCAGGCCCTCCTTTTCTTGGGATTTTTTCACCCGCAGCCACATCGATTACAAATATTGTCAAATCAGCCAATTCTGGGCTAAATGTAGCAGAAAGGTTATCTCCACCACTCTCCACGAAAAGAATTTCCATGTCCGGGTGTTTAGCAGCCATTTCATCCACTGCCTCCAAGTTCATACTCGCATCTTCTCTAATCGCTGTATGAGGACATCCTCCTGTTTCTACCCCTGCAATTCTATCTTTTGGTAATTTACTGTTTTTTTGAAGGAATTTTTCATCCTCGTTAGTATAAACATCATTGGTGATTACACAAACATAATAATCATCCATCATTTTTCTTGATAAAACCTCTATCAAAGCAGTTTTTCCAGCACCTACAGGACCTGCTACACCAATTTTAATATATTTTCTATTTGCCATTTTGTTATAATTTTTTGTTATACTTCAATATTTTTAATCCTTAACTCATATACAATCTTGAATACAATCTCTCGTGCTGCATAGATCTCAAATCAAATCCTACATTAGAAAGACCGATTTTTTCTTCTTCCAAATTCATGGTTTTTTCTACCCAAGAAGGAATATTTCTTTTCACTTCAAAAAGAATTTTCTGCCCTTCAAGCTGACCAAGTGGAACCAACTTAACCGCGTTAGTCACCATACCCGTAGCTGTAGAGAAATAAAACGCTGTAATCGCCTCTTCCAAAGGAATTTCCATCAAATAGCACAATGCACCATATACCACAGGATAGTTCCCCACGCTGATATTTTTAGTTACATAGTCCCCAAATTTTGTCAAGAAATCGCACTTTTGTCCTTCTTCAATGAAGATTTTCAGCAATCTCGTTCCCAATTTGTGGCTCGCCTCACGAATTTCTCTTGGACTCTTCATTGCACTACATTCCTCATCCAAAACAACTATTCTTTCGTAGCTGTCTTTTTCTTTCATAGCTTCATAAGCTAATCTCACATAAGCCGCATCATTATGTAATATACTGCTGGACAGCATATTATTAAGAAATAAAGCCGCCGTCTCCGTACTGTTTACAAGTCCTTTCTGCACATAGGTTTCCAAACCATTTGAGTGAGAGTATCCCCCAATCGGCAAAGTTGGATCCGCAATGTGTAATAGACTTATTAGTGAATTTACCTTCATTTTATTTCTGTTTTCTATCTATTATAATTTAGTCTTTTTATTTACTTGGAAAAACTTTTGAAAAAAGTTGGTCTGTGTCTATCTTGTGATCCTTTGCAGGAGCTTCGTGGTCAGATGATGCTTTCAGCATATCTTCAAAAATTCTTTGTGCCTTGAATGGCTCATATCCACCTTTTTTCAGCAAATTAAAAATAGGATCTTCATAAGGGATGATAATCTCATCATTCTCAATAAAAATAGGAATGTGCTGATTACCAATCTCAAAACAAATAGTTCCCATTTCTCTCATTGTCTTCGGCTGAACCACCACTGCATCAGACGGCAATACATTGACTAACAATATTTTATTTCCATCTTCCCATAGCACATCGTGATGTTTTAGTCTAAGATTTTCTTTCAATATTCTTAAACCTACTTCCTCACCTTTATGACTGACTTTACGCAAAAGTTTTCTTGTAGATTCAAACCATTCTATATCAAAAAAATCTACTTCTTTTGAGGATAAATCCTCTCCTTTTGCATTTCGAATTACCTCAGAAACCACTAACATAGGCTCATTTTTAAATTATCAATATCTTAAAAATAAAAAAAATCCCGTTTCCATCCATTCAGGATTTAAACGAGTTCAAAAATACAATAAAAAAAGTAGATAAAGGCATCATAATTATATGATATATAACAGCCTTTTTATTTTTCCAATAAAATAAATCAGAAACAGCCCAATAACCATCTAAAAACCAAAATATTACAAAGCTAAAAAATGATATTATAAGTTTATTGGGCCTCTCTCTGACTTCAACGACTAAATTATAATAGATTACTAAAAAAACAATTCGAAAAGTGTTATCTTTATCGTTTTGATAACACAAATTTATAGAACTCATTCCGAATAAAAAAATATTTTTGCTACTTTTTTACAAAAAACAACAAAAAACCACCTTTATTAAAAAGGTGGTTTTATTTCTAAATTTCAATTCTATTAGAACATGAAGTATAATTGTCCCATTGGAAGTTTGCTAGCTGGCTCACATACACATGGTTTACCATCTACTTTCACTTCGTGTGTTTGTGGATTTACCTCAATCTTAGGCATTGCATCATTGTGGATCATATCTGATTTTCCGATAAATCTACATCCGATTACTGGTAATAATTTTTTACCTAATCCATAAGACTGTACGATTCCTTTCTCTAAAGATACTTTAGATACGAAGAATGCAGTAGTTTCAGTGTTTGCTTTACCGTAGTTACCAAACATTGGTCTCCAGAATACTGGCTGTGGTGTTGGGATTGATGCGTTTGGATCTCCCATTTTAGAGTAAGATACAAATCCTCCTTTGATGATCAATTCTGGCTTAGTAGCAAACATGTCTGGTCTCCACATTACTAAGTCCGCCATCTTTCCAACTTCGATTGATCCAATGTATCTTTGGATACCGTGTGCAATCGCTGGGTTGATAGTTACTTTAGAAATATATCTCTTAATTCTGAAGTTATCATTTCCTGTTCCTTCATCCTCTGGCAATGGTCCGAATTGCTTCTTCATCTTGTCAGCTGTTTGGAATGTTCTTGTGATTACCTCTCCTGGTCTACCCATCGCTTGAGAGTCAGATGACATGATTGAGAATACTCCCATATCATGAAGGATATCTTCTGCAGCGATAGTTTCTCTTCTAATTCTAGAGTCCGCGAAAGATACATCCTCTTTTACATTTTTATCCAAGTGGTGGCACACCATCAACATGTCTAAGTGCTCATCAATTGTGTTTACTGTGAACGGCTTAGTTGGGTTTGTTGATGCTGGCAATACATTCGGATATGATGCCACTGTGATGATGTCTGGCGCGTGTCCACCTCCTGCTCCCTCTGTGTGGAAGGTGTGGATAGTTCTACCATTGATCGCTCTCATTGTATCTTCTACGAATCCTCCTTCGTTCAATGTATCTGTGTGGATTGTAGCTTGTACATCTAACTGATCACAAACTGTCAAACAAGAGTCAATAGCAGATGGTGTAGATCCCCAGTCTTCGTGTAATTTAAGACCTAGAGCACCAGCTTCAATTTGTTCTACAAGAGCTTCTTCAGAAGAAGAGTTACCTTTACCGAACAATCCAAAGTTCATTGGTAGGCTGTCTAAACCTTCAAACATTTTTCTTAGGTTCCAAGCACCTGGAGCAATAGTTGTAGCCAATGTTCCGTGGTTTGGTCCTGTACCACCTCCGATGAATGTAGTAATACCTCCTGCTAATGCAGTTTCTACTTGTTGTGGACAGATGAAGTGGATGTGTGTATCGATACCTCCAGCTGTAAAGATGTGTCCTTCACCTCCTAACGCTTCTGTTGATGCTCCGATAACCATTCCTGATGTTACACCATCCATTGTATTTGGGTTACCTGCTTTACCAATACCAGCGATTTTTCCATCTTTGATACCGATATCTGCTTTCACAATTCCCCAGTAATCGATAATTGTTGCGTTGGTAATTACTAAGTCTAGTACTCCCTCATCTCTAAGGTGAGTAGCTGACTGCGCCATACCATCTCTCAAAGTTTTTCCTCCACCGAATTTATTTTCTTCTCCATATACTGTGAAGTCTCTTTCGATTTCTGCAAACAATTCTGTATCTGCTAGTCTAATTTTGTCCCCAACTGTTGGTCCATACATTGAGGCATATTTTTGTCTATCTAATTTAGCCATGATTTTAAATTTTAATTGTTAATAATTATTTTTTTAGTGAATTAAGAGCCTCTCTGTTTCTTTCTAAGTGTCTAAGGCTAAATCCTCTTACTGATTTAGCTCCACCGTAAGGAATCAATTCTACTTCTTTAGATTCACCTGGTTCAAATCTTTGTGCAAGACCTGCAGGAACATTCAATCTGTGACCTTCAGCTGCTTTTCTATCAAACTGAAGTGCAGAGTTAGTTTCAGCGAAGTGGAAGTGAGAACCAACTTGGATTGGTCTGTCTCCTGTGTTAGTAACTTTAAGTTTAAGAACTTTTTTACCAGCGTTGTATTCGATGTCACCAGAAGCTAAGATGTATTCTCCTGGAACTACATATTTATTATTACTCATAACTTTAATTTTTTTAGAAGTTTAAATTAGTGGATTGGGTGGTGTACTGTTACCAATTTTGTTCCATCAGGGAAAGTTGCTTCGATTTGTACATCGTGGATCATTTCAGCAACTCCATCCATTACATCTTGACGACTCAAGTATGTAGTTCCTTCTTGCATTAATTGAGCTACAGATTTTCCTTCTCTTGCACCTTCAATTAATTTGTGAGCGATATACGCTACTGTTTCAGGGTGGTTAAGTTTCAACCCTCTGTTTTTTCTGTCTTCAGCCACTTTACCAGCTAGATAAAGCATTAGCTTCTCAGTTTCTCTAGGTACTAAATGCATAATTAAAAATTTAAAATGTTAATATTAAGTTATTATACAATATCAAAACACAGGTTTTGAATATTTTCTTTTTTTATTAAGGATTTAATGATTTTACTAATTCCTCAGTATTTGGGTTTGATTTGTTCACTGCTTTTTGAACAGCTTCCATAATCCAAGTTGCTACGATGAAACCAATAGTGTAAGTTGCCATAGGTTTTTCATTAATAACAATAGAACCTACCCCATTGTGAATCAATACTGCTAAAAGAACTCCCACAACGATGTAAACAAAGTCTGCTCTTGATACTCCTGATTTTGTTACAAACGCACACGCTACCAAGATTGGAGAGAATGAATAAAGTCCGTTTGCTAAAAAATTAGCATCTATTTTAAGAACATAGTGAGCAAATAAAGCTCCCAATGTCGCAGCTGCTGTTCCCCACATTGCTACAGAAGGTGAGCTGATTGCCAATCCTAAGAAGATAAACACCCCTGTAAGGAAATTAGCACCGAAGTTTACTTCTGCCCAACCGTAGAATGGAGTTGTAATAGCATTTACTGTTCCTGTGTAATCAGGTAATGCTGGTGTAGTTTGTTCTAATCCTAAAATGTTGTATTTAGCGAATGCCCAGCAAAGAACCCAACATGTTACTACGAATGGGAATGTAAATGCAGTCCATCCTTTAGTTACAAAAACATGCATAATTACTGTTGCTATCACTGCTGCTACTGCTCCAAGAACCCAAAGGATTGGATTTGCACCATTTAATGTTGCATGAGCGTCGTTAGTTGCAAATGTGAACATTACACACATATAAGCCAAACTTGCATTGAATCCATAAAGACCAAACTCTATGTCTGCATCTTTAGCTTTTAATGCTTTTGCTGTAAGCGTTCCTATCAATGCTCCTAGGAAGCAAGTCACACCTAATGTCCAGTGGCTAAAAAACATACCGATTGTAATTAGCAATCCAGACCAACCATTATCTTGCAGGAAGATTTGTCCTATCCCAACAAGCGTTGTTTTAATCAATTTCATAATTTTCTGTTTTAATTGTTATAATTTAGAATCTGTTATTTATTTTCGTTTCTGTTATTTCTTAGCTTCTTTCTTTTCTTTGATTTTTGCTAGAATCCAATTTACCCAATTCTCCATGCCAACATCTGTAAGAGTTGAGATTTCCATTACCTCAATATCAGGGTTCACGCTTCTTGCATCTTTTGTTACTGCATCCACTGAGAACGGAAGATATGGAAGTAAATCTGTTTTGGAAACAAGCATCAACTCACTTGTTAAGAACATTTTAGGATATTTGCTTGGTTTATCATCTCCTTCTGTTACAGCTATCAATGTTACTCTGTAATCCTCACCTAAGTCAAAAGAAGATGGACACATTAGGTTTCCTACATTTTCAATGAACAATACATCTGTGTTGCTAAGGTCCATATGGTCTATCGCCTGTAAGATCATCTGTGCTTCTATGTGACACATTCCTCCTGTCACTATCTGAAGAGCATCTATTCCTACATCCTTCATTCTTTGTGCATCTCTATCTGTTTCTGGGTCTCCCACTAACACAGACATTTTTGCTTTCCCTTTTAGTAACTCTCCTGTCTTCTGCATTAGAGTAGTTTTTCCACTCCCTGGCGACGAACAAACATTAATTACTAATATATCTTTTAATTTTTCACGAATTGTTCCCGCAACAAAATCGTTTGCTTTCAGCAAGTTAAGTGATACATGCTCTGTATCTATGCTTCCTGCTGTAAGTCTTGATGATTTTGGTTTAACTTCACTCATTTTTCCTAAAATTTATTTCATTAATATATAATTCCTCTCCTTGTATTATGTTTCTTGTGGGATGCCCACAATTACCACATACAAATTTATTCTGTTTTACTTCCGTGACTTCTCCACATTCTTCACATTTTATCAGTACAGGGAGTACATCTACTACCAACTCTGTATGATAAAACTCTGGACACTCCATCACATAGGCTTTATAAGCATTCTGAATAAGAATAGGCTGTACATTACTCAGCAATCCCACCTTTAAATGAACACTTGAAACATCTTCATATTTTTCTGGAAATTCCTCCTGTATTCTGTCAAAAATATTTTTGACTAAATAAATCTCATGCATTTTACAAATCTTTACTTCTCTAAACCCTTTTCAAGATATATCCTAAAAAGAATCTAGCTGTCTACTTTCAAAGATCGGTAAAGTAAGAATAATTGAGGTTTTGAATATTCAGCAGATTGAGAATTATAGGATATATGCTGACTATTTATAGTGTTTAGAATTTTGTTATTATTATTTTCAAATATTTTATCTGCTCCATCATCATCAAAGTATTTAACTTTTAGCACTCCTTCTGTAGAGTCATCTCCTTCTGTAATATCAGCTAAGGATATTTTTTTAGTCCCCATAGTGTTTCCACCTTTTATGGCAGAACCATTTTTCAAAAGCAACTGTAATGAACTAGTCACGATCATTACAACTAACATTTGAAATACTACTTTATGAATTTTTGTTCTTTTCATTTGGACTTTATTTCTTATCCTTTTTTGATGTAACAAATGTAGAGATTATTTATGAGAATACAATATTTTTCTCGTTTTTTAATTCATGATATTTAACATATTTCTTGATTCTTTATAAAAAGCCGTTTTTTCGCAAAACAATATCATTAAAATAAAAAAAATAACACATTTTGTGTTATTTTAAAATTTAGTGTTACAGAATAATGCTTTTTCAACCTTCTTTTTTGACCATTTTTTAACGAAATTTGAGATTTTTGGCTATTTATAAGGAATAATTTGGTGCTTCTTGTGTAATAATCACATCGTGAGGATGAGATTCTTTAAGTCCAGAACCCGTAATTCTTACCATTTTAGATTCTTGCTGTAGTGTTACAATATCTTTTGCACCACAATAGCCCATTCCTGCTCTCAACCCTCCTGTAAGCTGGAAGATAACATCCTCCAACTTTCCTTTGTACGGAACTCGCCCTTCTATTCCTTCTGGAACGAATTTTTTTGCTTCAGACTGGAAATATCTTTCTTTTCCACCTCTCTTCATTGCAGAAAGCGACCCCATTCCTTGGTAAGATTTAAATTTTCTTCCTTGGAAAATGATTTCTTCCCCTGGTGATTCATCCGTTCCCGCCAGTAGAGAACCAAGCATCACAGCACCTGCACCGCTCGCAATAGCCTTCACTATATCTCCTGAAAGTTTGATACCTCCATCGGCAATGATCGCCACATTGTATTTTTTAGCAACTTCATATACATTATATATAGCAGACAGCTGCGGAACTCCTACTCCTGCTACCACTCTCGTAGTACAGATAGAACCAGGCCCTACACCTACTTTTAGCACATTTGCTCCTGCTTTTATCAAATCTTCTGCTGCCTCAGCAGTTACGATATTTCCTCCAACAATATCCAATTCAGGGAAATTTTGTCTGATTTCTTTTATTTTATCCAAAACTCCTTTGGAATGTCCGTGTGCAGAATCCACCGCGATAATATCCACACCTGCTTTCACCAATGCAGAAACACGCTCAATGGTATCCACTCCGATTCCTACACCCGCACCCACTATCAGCCTTCCTGATTTATCTTTATTTGCATTCGGGTACTCTAGCTGATTATCTATATCTTTAATGGTAATTAGACCTATCAGCTTATTGTTTTTATCTACAATAGGAAGTTTTTCTACTCTGTTTTTCAGTAGAATTTCTTTAGCTTTTTCTAAATTAACTTCTTCATTAGAAACGATGAGATTTTCTTTGGTCATAAGCTCCTCTACTTTCACAGAGAGGTTCTCTTGGTATTTCACATCTCGGTTGGTAATTATCCCTACGAGCTTATGTTCTTCATCCACCACCGGAAGCCCAGAAATTTTGAATTGAGCCATAAGAGCCTTAGCCTCTGCAAGAGTATGGTCTTTAGAAAGAGTAACAGGATTAGCTATCATCCCGTTTTCGGAGCGCTTTACTTGATTAACTTGGGAAGCCTGCTCCTCTATGGACATGTTTTTGTGAATGAACCCCAGTCCGCCGACTCTTGCAAGTGCAATCGCCATATCAGCCTCTGTCACGGTATCCATTGCCGCAGAAACGATAGGAACATTTAGGGTTATTTTATCCGAAAGTCTGGATTTTAAAGAAACCTGATTAGGTAAAACTTCTGAATAAGAAGGAACTAGAAGCACATCATCGAAAGTGATGGCTGTCTCTACAATTTTATCATAAATAGACATAGCACTTTCTTTGCAAAATTAAAAAAATTAATTTAAAAAAGAAAGTGCTATGAGTAACGAATTCAAAATCTAACTCTAATCGTCTATTCTAAGGTAATCTCCTTTTAGTGTAAACTCAAGGTCTAAATCGTTATCAAGTTCTACTTTTTGTTTATTCCACTCTTTTTCCCAGTGTACTATTTTATTCTTTGGATAATATTTTCTCACATAAGCCTGAACCTTAGAAGGAACTACAGAAGAAGGAACACCGCTATAGCTTTTCACTTCTATGATATTTCCATTACTACTAAATTCTGCTTTTGTACCATCTTCAAAATAAACATCATAAACGATTTTACCATCTTCTCTATCTTTGGTCACAGAGGAAATCGCTTTCTTACCAAAATACTTTGTTACATTTCTCTGCACAGCGGACGGCATATCTTTTTTTGAAATTGGCATATCATCCTGTGCAAAAAACAATCCTGTTGCAAATAGTGCGAACATCACACCCAAAATTCTCTTTTTCATATTTTTTTATTTTTTATGATTGATTATATAGCAAAAACAATACCTTTTAGTGTTTAAATTGATAAAAATTTATTTGTCATTGTACAAATATGACAAAACACCCTTGTCTTCATCCGTAAAATCAACCTTTCTACGAGCCATTACTTTTTCTATGGTTTCAAATGCCTTATTCAGATTATACTTTTCATCATCTTTCATACCGCCCCAACTAAAACTATTCACTAAATTCGGCGGAAATCCACTCTTGAAAATATTAGCAGCCACGCCCACTACCGTTCCTGTATTCAGCTGGGTGTTTATCGCTGTTTTAGAGTGGTCACCCATTATCAATCCACAAAACTGAAGCCCTGTATCTACGAATTTTTTCCATTTATAATTCCAAAGCTTCACATTGGCGTAATTATTTTTCAAATTGGAAGAATTGGTATCCGCTCCAAGATTACACCACTCACCGATAACCGAATTTCCCACAAAACCATCATGACCTTTATTAGAATAACCAAAAATAACGATATTATTCACCTCGCCACCTACTTTTGAATGAGGACCAATGGTCGTCGCACCATAAACCTTGGCTCCGAGATTAAATTTAGAACCTTCACAAAGAGCAATCGGACCACGAAGATGGCAGCCCTCCATGATTTCTGCATTCTTCCCGATGTATATTTTTCCCGTTCTGGTGTTGAGTGTAGAATATTCCACCACTGCACCTTCCTCTATGAACAAATCTTCAGTATTTCCTAAAAATCCATTTGTAGAAGAGAGCGGATGCGAGGTTCTTCCTTCTGTAAGCAGTT
>CALHQK010000146.1 GCA_938037185.1 uncultured Riemerella sp. | reverse complement strand
TTATATTTGTTGCCCTAAACGACTAAAATCAAACAATGGGACAGAAATTAGAGGTAAGATACGGACTGTTCATGGCGGTGTCCATGGTGGTCGGACAGATGGTAGGTTCTGGTATTTTCTTCAAAGTAGATGATGTTTTAGCCTCCACCAATGGCAATGTTTATGCAGGTGTGATGGGCTTTATCATCGTGGGAATCAGTGTAGTTTTTTCAGCGGTATCTATGGCCAATTACGCCATTTTCTCTCCAAAGGAAGGCGGTATCCTGCATTATGTGGAATTTCGCTACGGGAAAAGAGCCGCGGCTTATGTGGGCTGGGTTTATTTCATTATGTTTCTGCCTTTGCTAGCGGGAGTTTTGCTCACAGTATCAGGGATTTACATCTCTCACTTCCTTGCGGAGTTTATCCATTTTGAACCTAATTTCCTGCACTATTCACTGATAGGCTGGTGCAATGGAGTCATATTTTTATTCCTTAATATTTTCAGACCAAAATCCAGCGGTGTTTTTTTACAATTAACCGCGGTTTTAAAGCTGTTCCCGCTCATTTTCATTGCAGCTTTTGGAATTATCAGCCTTTTAGGAAATGACACCGAACCGCTAAATCAAATTGAAAATCAAGCCATAATCTCTTCCAACGAAACTAATTTTTGGCTTTTAGTGGGCGCAAGTTTCATTCCTATCGCCTTTTCTATGGATGGGTGGTATATCGCGATGCAAATTTCTGGAGAAATCAAAGACTCACAGAAAAACCTCCCAAAAGCTTTAATTTCAGGGACTTTAATAGTCTTGGTGGTTTATGTTTTTTATTATTTGGGAATTGTTTCCAATATGAGCAGTGATGAAATACAGCAGCTGGGCGACACCTATATCATAGAATTTTCTAGAAAAATTTCCACCGAAGCAGGAGCGATAATCATACAGCTATTCATAATTATCTCTGTATTAGGAACTTGCAATGGACTTGTTCTTGCGAATACCCGTGCTCCTTACCAATTCTACAATTTGGAATATTCTAAAAAATTCCTGAATCTAGGAAGTATCAGTGGAAGAACTGGAATGCCCGTAAATAGCGCTTTGGTTGGCTTCGGACTGATGAGCATTTATCTTTTTATTTTTTATTTATCTAATACCACTCCATTCCTAAAAGAACTGAATTACGACATATCAGCCATTCCTATTCTGTTCATTTATGTGGTTAATTTTTGTTTGTATTTAGGACTTTTTAAATTGTTTAGAGAGCATTTACTAAAAAATAAACCGCTGAAATACACCATGCTGCTTTTTGCTTTGATAGGAACCTGTGTGGTTTTAGCAGGGACACTTTCATCTTCTAATGGATTGTCCTATTTAGTAATCGCCGTGCTCCTTATCTTACTTGGAAAATTAGGCGTAAAGTAAGTAATGCAAAAAATAAAAACACTACTAATTTTAGTAGTGTTTCTTTTTATTCATTAGTGAAATTCATAATCTTTATCCATCACAAAAGTCTCCATGAACTTTGTTGTGTAATTTCCAGCAAGGAAATCAGGATTATCCATCAGCTGTCTGTGGAAAGGAATAGTAGTTTTCACTCCTTCTATATAAAACTCCTCCAAAGACCTTTTCATTTTAGCAATAGCCTCCTCTCTAGTCTGTGCTGTGATGATGAGCTTAGCTATCATAGAGTCATAGTTTGGTGGAATCGTATAGCCAGCATACACATGCGTATCCACTCTCACACCATGTCCGCCAGGGATATTAAGCTGAGTGATTTTCCCAGGTGCAGGTCTAAAATCAGAATATGGGTCTTCCGCATTGATTCTACATTCTATAGAGTGTAACTTTGGATAATAGTTCTTCCCAAGAATTTTTTCTCCTGCAGCTAATAAAATCTGCTCACGGATAAGGTCATAATCTATAACCTGTTCTGTGATAGGGTGTTCCACCTGAATACGAGTATTCATCTCCATGAAATAGAAGTTTCTGTGTTTATCAACTAAAAATTCTATTGTCCCAACTCCCTCATATCCTATATATTCAGCAGCTTTCACAGCGGCATTTCCCATTTTTTCACGAAGTTCTTCCGTCATAAAAGGAGACGGCGTTTCTTCTATCAATTTTTGATTTCTTCTCTGGATAGAGCAGTCTCTTTCTGATAAATGGCAAGCCCTTCCATATCTATCTCCAGCAATTTGGAATTCTATGTGTCTAGGCTCTTCTATCAGTTTTTCCATGTACATTCCACCATTCCCGAAAGCCGCTAAAGCCTCTTGAATAGTAGAATCCCAGCTTTCTCTAAGCTCTTCTTTGCTCCAGATAGCACGCATTCCCTTACCACCACCACCTGCGGTAGCTTTTATCATTACAGGATAGCCAATTTTTTCAGCAATTTTTTCAGCTTCTTCCAAAGATTCTACAAGTCCATCAGACCCAGGAACACAAGGAATTCCAGCCGCTTTCATTGTTGCTTTTGCAGTGGCTTTGTCTCCCATTTTTTCTATTTGCTCTGGCGTCGCTCCTATGAATTTTATTCCATTTTTCTGACAAATTCTAGAAAAATTAGCATTTTCAGCCAAAAATCCATAACCTGGGTGAATGGCATCTGCATTCGTGATTTCCGCAGCTGCAATGATGTTAGGAATTTTCAGATAAGAATCCTTACTCGCCGCAGGACCTATACATACCGCTTCATCCGCAAATCTTACATGCAGACTGTCTTTATCCGCGCTTGAGTAGACTGCTACTGTTTTGATTCCCATCTCTTTACAAGTTCTGAGAATTCTCATCGCAATCTCTCCACGATTGGCAATTAATATCTTTTTAAACATTATTTTTCTGTTTATCAATTACAATAAATAGAGTAATCTATGATGGATCTACTAAGAATAATGGCTGGTCGTACTCTACAGGAGTAGCATCATCCACCAATATTTTCACGATTTTTCCACTCACTTCAGACTCTATCTGATTGAATAATTTCATGGCTTCCACCACACAAATAACTGTTCCTTCTGTGATTTCGCTTCCTACACTTACGAAAGGCTCTTTGTCTGGAGCTGGTTTTCTGTAGAAAGTACCAATGATAGGAGATTTTATCGTGATGTATTTACCATTATCTGCTGATTCTGCAGAATTTGCAGAAACTTCCTGCTCTGGCTGTGCAACAGGAGCTGTATTTACCACTGGCTGAACCTGTGTCATCTGTGGAGTTGTAACCACCGTACCAAATGTATGATTGGTAATATTGATTTCAAAATCCTTAGTTTTGTATTTTACTCCAGCTACATCAGCCTTTGAAACAAATTTAATAAGGTTTTGTAAGTCTTTAATATCCATAAAAAATAATTTTATTGTTCAAATATAGTAAATAAACACAAAAAACCATTCACTTTTGTAAAAAAGAATGGTTCTATATTTCTACCATGATTTTTGGAGATTTTACCAAAAATCTATCGTTATTCTGCAGATTCTACTTCTTTTTCAAGAACTACTTTACCTCTGTAGTAAAGTTTTCCTTCATGCCAGTGAGCTCTGTGATATAGGTGTAATTCACCTGTTGTAGCATCTTTTGCCAATTGAGGAACTACTGCTTTGTAGTGAGTTCTTCTTTTATCTCTTCTTGTAGATGACTGTCTTCTTTTAGGATGTGCCATTTCTAATAATTTTTAGCTTTTTATATTAACTTTTATTTTCTCAACTTATTCAATGCTTCCCATCTTGGATCTATGTCTTCATTATCGGCCTTTTCTTCATTTATTTTAGGACTGAATTTATCCAGCAAGTCTTGGAATTCTTTGTTTTCTAGTGCCGCAGGAGATACTTTCTTCATAGGAATAGCAAGAACCACTGCTTCATAGATAAACTGAGCAATATTAAACTCACTATAGTGATGAGGAATTGTAATTATCTCTTCATTACTATCATCATATTCTTCTCCAAACTTTACTAAGAATTTTATTTCATTGTTTATTGGATACTGGAATTTTTCATTGCTGATATCACAAGTCAAATCCACTGTTCCTGAAACAGAAATTACAAAATCCAAAAAAGTAGAATGTTTTTCAAGTAAAACTTTACTAACTATTTTGGCATTTTCAAATTCTTCTTCAGCCTCAAATAAATCAAAGAACTGCTGATCAACACAGAACTCAAACTCATGTTTTCCTTGCTTTAGACCAGAAAAACTGATGTTATAGTTTCTATATTTATCCATAATAGGTTTGCAAAGATAAAATATTTTTATAAAACAACAAAATGAAAAGTAAAAATAATTTTAAACCTTTTTTGAAATTATAAATCTTTTCCCAAGAAATAAAGACCTTTCAGCGTGTGCAGATGGTCGCCGACATCTATTTTGTCTGTCAGTGGTTTATAGATGTGGGAAACTCCGCCTGTCGCGATTACGAAACATTTATCCTTCACCTCGTTATTCACCCTTTCTATGAAGCCTTCCACCATTCCCAGATAGCCGTAGACCATACCGCTGACCATACAGGAAACTGTATCCTGCCCCAAGACAGTTTTCGGAGGAGCCAATTCTATCTCTGGGAGCTGGGCAGTCTGCTGAACTAGACTATTCAGCGAAGTGACAATCCCAGGCGCGATGATAACACCCTGAGTTTCACCCTTTTCATCTACACAGCTCACCGTAAGGGCTGTTCCAAAATCTATGATAATTTTCTTTTTGTCTTTGGGATAAAGATAATGCGCCGCCACCAAATTGGCATAAATATCAGTTCCCATTTGGCTGGATTTATGGCTGACTCCAGAGGGCGTGCTTCTATTTACCAAAACAGGTTCCAGACCATGTATTTTCTTCAAAGCGCTGCTAATCACCGTTGTAAGCTGCGGCACCACAGAACCGATGATGATTTTCTGAAACTCATCTGCTTTGACCTGATAAGTCTGATAAAACAAAAGAAACTGCGAATAAAATTCATCTTTCGTGCGGTAAGGCTTGGTATTGATAACCCATGAGGTCTGGCATTCATCACCACTAAATATCCCAAAACGGATATTTGTGTTTCCTATATTGACTACTAAAGTTTTGCTCATTTTCGTGTATTTTTGAAAAATTACTTATTTCACTTCCAAGAAGTTATCCTCTGGATGCACATCGGCTAATCTTTGGGTAAAATCTATTCCCATAGCCTGAAGTTTTTCCTTACCTAAAGGTATCGTAAAGGTGTAATGGTTGGCTGTCCAATTCCAATAACCAAGGGTAGTAAAATTCCCAAAGAAATCAGATTTTTTCGGTTCTCTCATCATATTGAGCGGAATGTGATAGTTCACTATTTTGTTATCTTTTGTCAATACAGAGAAGTCTATCGGCATTGGGATTGTTCCTTTATTGACAAGGGTAATGGTCGTAAATCCATCGCCGTATTTTACATCTTTTATAGCATAGTCTATGGTTTTAGTAGTATTTATCCAGTAATGATAAAACCATTTCAGATCCATTCCCGAAACTTTCTGCGCTATATGCATAAAATCACGCCCCGTAGGGTGTTTCATAGACCATTCATCATAGTATTTTCTCATGATTTTAGACAAATTCTCTTCCCCTACAATATAGCCTAGCTCTACTAAAAACAACTGCCCTTTGGTGTAAGATGCCACGCTGTAAGCCGAACCATGGTCGTGGTGGTCAGCAAGCCAAACTGCAGGTTCTTCTATCTTTCTTTTCGTGAATGCCACATAGCTCTGGATAGCATCCGTGAAAGGATTAGGCTGCGGCTGAACTGGCGGGAACAATCGGTAAAGAACATAATCCTGTGCATAAGTCGTAAAACCTTCATCCAGCCAAGGAGCCATGCTCTCATTCGTCGCCAGCATCTGCTGATACCAAGAATGCGCCCCCTCATGCACCATCAAACTCACAAGGCCTTCCAAGTCTTTCGCTTCGCCCAGCATCAGTGTACACATTCCGTATTCCATACCGCCGTCTCCCCCTTGGATAAAGCTGTAGCTTGGATAAGCATACCTTCCAAAAGTAGCATTCATGATTTGGAAAAATTTCACAGCAAGTGGTTTCGCTTCTTCCCAATATTTTGTTTTTTCTGATTTTTGATAAACGAAATATAGTTTAGGCCCATCGATTACGGTCATTTCTTCCACCAAAAAATCTGGGTCTGCCGCCCAAGCGAAATCCAAAATATTTTTGGCTCTCCATCTCCAAGTTGCCTTTCCGTTTCTATCTTCTTTGATTGTAGGATTTTGGACATATCCCTTCACTTCGTTAGGGTTTTGGAGTGTTCCTCCTGCTCCGATGACATAGTCTTTATCAATATTGATTGTCACATCAAAATCTCCAAACGGCGCATGAAACTCCCTTCCTACATAGTCAAAAGTCGCCCAGCCGTCATAGTCGTATTCTGCGATTTTAGGATACCACTGGGACATGGACATTTCCACGCCTTCTCGGTTGTTTCGCCCTGCTCTTCGGATTTGGTGTGGAATCACTGCATCCCAGTCCATCGTGAAAGTCGTAGTGGAATTTGGTTTTAGTGGTTCATTCAGATAAACTTTCATTATCGTTTCCTGAACTTCGAATTTTAGTTCTTTATCTTTTTGTTTTATCCAGTTTATTTTCTGGCTTCCCTCTTCATTAGCAGGAATAGAAGCCAAACGAGAGACTGCTTTCCCATTTACTTTGGTCATCAAACGCCCGTCTGCATTCAGTCCTTGGTTGGTCACCCTTTGGTCCATCATAGAATTAGGCTTAAAGGCATTCCAGTACAAGTGAAAATACACTACTTTCAGCTCATCAGGCGAGTTGTTCGTGTATTCTATGCTCTGTTTTCCGTGGTAAGAATAGTTAGACGCATCTACATCGATGTTCATTTTGTACTTCACATTTTGCTGATAATAAGCTCCTTTCTGAGCAGACAGCATGAATGAAAAGCAAAAGCCGATTAGTAAAATTACTTTTTTCATATTTATAAATTATTGTTTATTTCTCCTGTAAAAATTTTTTTGCATTAAAACACTGAATTTTGTTTAAAAAATCACTTTAACGCTTTTATTTATGCAAAAATAAAGTTTTAGTTTTATTTTTGCACTATGAAAAATTTTCAAGGCTCTTTTGAGAAAATGAACTTCCTCTCTGCGAATGAAATTCCTTTCTTTTTTATGATCGATTTTTTGGCTCAAAATATCATCATTCTCGAAGAAAAAGATTTGGAAAAGGCAGATATTTTCATCAAATTTCCTGATTTCAAATTCGAAAAATCAATTCAAGATTCAGAAAAAAATATTTTCTGGGAAAATTTCCCACAGAGCAGGGAAGATTACCAAAAAGGCTTTGAAATTGTTCAAAAAAACCTGAAAGGCGGAAATTCCTACCTTGCCAACTACACCTGCCAGACGGAGATAAAAACCAATCTTTCTTTAAAGGAAATTTACAAAATTTCTGATGCGAAATACAAAGTCTATTTCGATGACCAATTTGTATTTTTTTCGCCAGAGACTTTCGTGGAAATCAAGGAAAATAAGATTTTCACCTATCCAATGAAAGGCACCATCGATGCCTCGGTGGAGAACGCTGTCAATGTCCTGAAAGAAGACAAAAAGGAACTTGCCGAGCATTATACTGTGGTGGATTTACTGCGAAACGACCTCAGCATGGTGGCGGATAATGTCCAGCTGGAAGAGTTCCAAAGGATAGATTTCATCAAAACCCGCCAAAGGGATTTATACGCCATGAGTTCCAAAATTTCAGGAGAGCTAAAACCTGAATTTCAGGGAAATATCGGCGACATTCTCCAAAAACTGCTTCCCGCAGGATCTATTTTGGGCGCACCGAAAATGAAGACTTTGGAAATTGTTTTAGAAGCGGAAAATTACCAAAGAGGCTTTTACACAGGCGTTTGTGGCTGGTTTGACGGCAGAAATCTGGACAGCTGTGTGATGATTCGATTTATAGAAAAAGAAAACGAAAAATTCTACTTCAAAAGTGGCGGCGGAATCACCCATATGAGCCAGCTGGAAGATGAATATCAAGAAATGAAAAATAAAATATATGTCCCAATTTATTGAAAGCATAAAAGTAGAAGACCAAAAAGCATTTTTACTAGACCTTCATCAGCAGAGGGTTCGCGAGACTTTGGCACATTTCGGGAAGGAATGCTGTATAGATTTAGAAAAGATTTTCAAGGACTTAGAGCATGATGAAGATGGACTCTACAAACTGCGCATTGTATATGATTTGGAAGGGAATTTCAGAGCGCAGATGCTTCCTTACGCATTTCCAGAAATAGAAACTTTTGAACTAGTGGAAAATAATGATTTTTCATACGATTTCAAATTTGCAGACCGCACAGAATTTGAAAAAATGAAGAAAAAA
Source organism: uncultured Riemerella sp. (assembly GCA_938037185.1). Taxonomy (GTDB): domain Bacteria; phylum Bacteroidota; class Bacteroidia; order Flavobacteriales; family Weeksellaceae; genus JABCPE02. The sequence goes on along the minus strand of CALHQK010000146.1, from coordinate 8 downwards.
GCCAGAGC
>CALHQK010000145.1 GCA_938037185.1 uncultured Riemerella sp. | reverse complement strand
GAGCAGGAAATGCCCTTCTGATAGCGGCTCTTTCGGCTGAAGGGAAAAGTATAATCCACAATATAGAGCAGATAGACCGAGGCTACGAAGACATAGAAGGCCGACTAAAAGCCATAGGCGCAGATATAGAGCGAATAAAAATTTAATAATCAAATACATAAAAAATGAAAACATACGCAGGAATACCAGAAGAAAATGCAACATTAGAAAACTCAAAAGTAATGCTGGTGACAGTTCCCTATGATGGAACTTCTACTTGGGGAAAAGGAGCGGATAAAGGCCCTGAACTTTTCTTAGATGCATCAGAAAATATGGAACTCTATGATATAGAGACTGCTACAGAGCCGTATTTGGAGGGAGTTTATTTGGCTGGGGAAGTTACAGAGGACTCTTCGCCAGAAGCTATGACAGAGGCTGTTTATCAAAAAACAAAAGAAATGCTCCAGTATGAAGACAAGCTTTTCACGCTTTTTGGTGGGGAACATTCTGTGTCCATCGGTTCTATCCGTGCCGTAGGAGAGAAGTACGAAAACCTTACGGTGCTTCAGCTGGATGCCCATACAGACCTAAGACCAGAGTTTCATGGTTCTACTTCTAATCACGCTTGCGCTGTTTTTGAGGCTAATCAAAAGCATAATTTGGTTCAGGTAGGAATCCGTTCGTGTGATGTGGAAGAAATGCAGTATGTCCCAAAAGGGCAGTGTTTCTGGGCGCACGAGATTGCTGAAAATCCAAACTGGATAGAAGATGTCCTTAGCAAAGTTTCGGGGAATGTGTATATTACGATAGATTTGGATGCTTTTGACCCGTCTATTGCGCCATCTACGGGAACGCCAGAACCAGGGGGATTGGCTTGGTATCCTACTTTGAGATTATTAAAGAAAGTTTTTGAGAAATGTAATGTAGTGGCGTTTGATATCGTGGAACTTATGGATTCTGCTAATCCAAAACCTACGGCATTTTTGGCAGCGAAATTATACTACAAGATGCTTGCTTACTACCATTTGTCTAAAAAATAAACGAGACTGAAACCCTCTTCGGAAAGATGGAAAACCTCTTGGTTTATTAGTTTTAATCAATAATTTTAAATAATAATATTATGAAAAGAGTAATCGCTTTAGTATTTTTGGCTTTACTGTTGATAAATTGCAGTAAAGATCAAGTAGTTGTGGGGAGCAACAACATCATTACCCAAGAAAAACAGCTTTCTGCGTATGACAGAATAGAGGTTTTGGGTAGCTATGATGTTATTTTTACGGATGGAGAGGTCGGCAAGATTAAAATAAAAGCTCCTGACAACATCCTTCCGCTCATACAGACAGAGGTGTCTGATGGACTGCTGAAAATAGGCGCAGAAAAGAACAGATACAAAGTAAAAGAGCCTATCATCATTTATGTTCCTGTGGATTCTCGTTTGAAACAAGTGGACATCAAAGGTTCCGCGGATATTTACTCCGAAAAAAATCTGGAAACAAAGGCTCTGAATGTTGGCATATACGGCAGCGGTGATGCGCGTTTGGCGGTGGATGTTTCCTCTCTCGCTTTGGAGGTAGTTGGTGCGGGCGATATCCGAGTAAGCGGCAGGGCTAAGGACTTATCCATCGATATCAGTGGCAGCGGTGATGTAGATACTTCAAAACTAACTGCCGAAAAAGCCGCCATCAGTATAAGTGGTGCGGGCGATGTTTCCGCCTATGTGACCGAAGATGTGGATGTTTCCATAGCAGGTGCTGGTGATGTTACCGTTAAAGGAAATCCGAAGAAAGTAAAGCAGAAAATCAACGGCTCTGGCGAAGTGAATGTAAAATAAAAAACAGCAGAAACAGGCGGAGAGGTTTTTCACATGGAAAATCTCTCCGCTTATCTTTCCCGCTTTATGGGAAACATGCGCGGAGGCTTGGGAAAGGTATGCGGAAGTTTGGGAGACATGAGCGGAGGCTTGGGAAAGGTGTGCGAAGTTTCGGGAGACATGCGCGAAGCTTTGGGAAAGGTATGCGGTTGAATAGTTTATATCAACTTTGCTAAGTCTTTGAAAACTATTTAACGGCACACATGATTTATTGAATTTTCTTCATTTCCCTCGTTTCGGAATTGATGGAAAAGAAAAGCGCCCTGCTTGACTTTAACATAGATAAAATACTCAAAGTCTTGGTTTTAAAGAAAAAAGTAGTATATTAGCAAATAAATTTTATTACTATGCCAAAATCTTATGCACAACAGATTACCGATGCAAAGGTAATGACCGATGCCCTGAGAAACAATTCGGGCAATGTAACGAAAATAGATGCTGGGTTTATCTCCGACTTAGACCGCATCCGCGAAGAAGTAGAAAGGCTCAACAGCGAACAGGAAAAACTGAAAGCTGACCTGAAAACCAAAACACAAGAACTGGACGATAGGCTGAAAGAGCTGAACGAAAAGTATATCTTCGCTAAAAAACGCGTGAAAGTGGATATCCCACAGGCAGGCTGGAAGGAATTCGGCATCGATGCGAGTAAATAACTCCAAAACCTACAAGGCGGTAGCATACACCGCCTTTTTTACATGAAAAAACAGATGCCCAGAGCATCATAACACCTCATAAAAACCACCGCCATGACTGCCGGAAACGCTTTATACAAGGAACTTTTCGCCTTACAGGACAAGGAATACAGAGATTTCACTGCGAAACTCATTCCCAATGTAGACAAAGAAAAAATCATCGGCATTCGTGTTCCTATTTTACGGAAATTTGCCAAAGAATTTTATAAAGATAAACTCGCGGTGGAGGAGTTTCTCAGCGCCCTGCCGCACTATTATTATGAAGAAAATCTCCTGCATGGCTTTCTTATTGAGCAAATAAAAGATTTCCAAAGTGCTGTGGAGCATACAGAGGCTTTTCTTCCATTCGTGGATAATTGGGCGGTCTGCGACACATTTTCTCCCAAAATCTTCCAAAAACATCCTAAAGAAGTCTATGAATACATCCTAAAATGGATAAAAAGTGATAAAACCTATACGATAAGATATGCCGTAGGGCTGCTGCTTTCCAATTATCTGGATGAGTATTTCCAAAAAGAGATGCTTCAGCTGGTTTCCGAGGTGAAATCCGAGGAATACTATGTGAATATGATGCTTGCTTGGTATTTCGCAACGGCTCTTGCGAAGCAGTATGAAGCCGCTATGCCGCTGATAGAAGCCAAGACCTTGCCGCCTTTTGTACAGAACAAAACCATTCAAAAAGCAAGAGAAAGTAGGAGAATTTCCACCGAAACCAAAGAATATCTGCTGAAATTTAAACTATAAAAACATTAAAACCCATATTATCATGAAGAAAATACTTTTATTTATTAGTTTTATGATTTGTTTTCCTTTGTTTGGACAAATTACCATCACGGGAAGAGTTACGGATGAGAACGGCATGCCGTTTCCTAATGTGAAGGTGTCTTCTGACAGCCAGTCTCAAACCTTGACAGATGAAAACGGTTTTTATAAACTGGTAGTAGGGCAGTTGGATGTTGTCTTCTTTGAGGAAGGTCATCACTGCTATCCAGTTGTAGAAAAAACACCTAAACAAGAAGTTAATGTAACGCTGTCTCACCTAGAAAAAGACATTGTAGTTTGTCTTACTCCTCCAAAATGCAGAATATTATTTATACTTGATGGAAAACCCGTAAAAGCCAATGATATACAAAATTTCAAACAAGCACTTAGAAAAGGCGAGTTTAAATACACTTTAGTAAAAAAGAAGGCTTTATCTGTATTTTGTGAGAGCAATGCAGCCATAGCAGCAGCTCAGACAAAGAAATATATCAAGAAAAAGCAAGTTAAAAAGAGAAAATAATTTCTTTCATAACTCATTAAATGAAAAAAATTAATAAATAATCTCGTAGATTTCCGCGATGCTTTTCTCCAAATCCTCTGGACTGAAAGTGCCCATCAGGAAAAGGTTCAGTGCATTTTTTCCATCTCCGTAGCTGGGCTGTATGTAGTCTTTTTTCAGGATGGAAAAGCCGTTTCTTTCATAGAATTTCACTCGCCTTTCCGCGATGGTGTTTAGTTCCACGGGCTCGGTTTCTAAGATGAGTTCGCCATGTTTCTGGATAAGGTACGCCAAGACTTCGGAGCCGAAATTCTGTCCGCGGAACTGACTAAAAATCTCAAAATGCTCCACAAAAATAAACTCGGAAAGCTCCCAAAGAATAAGGTAGCCGATGTTTTTTTCTTCCTTTACGATGGAAACAATCTGGGCATACTCATTATCAAATAAATCCCAAAACTGGGCTTCTCCGCGCCGTTCATCTTCGGGAAAGGAGGCGCAGTAGGAGTGATAGATTTCGTGGGCGAGGCTGTCGCCAGCGTTGATAATATTAAAATTCATATGGAAAATTTAATGGTTCATACAAGATATTTCGTTTCCTATCTTTCCCAGAGTTCCGCCTATCTCTGCGGAGCTTTCGGCGATGTGGTTTTTCCTTTCCTTGGGGAAATTTTTTTGTAAAGATATAAAAAAGCCTGAGAATCCAAGGCGGAATTTATTTCGGCTCCGGTATTTTTCCATTGTTTGATGATAGAATTTTTCTCCGGCTTCATTTCCTTATAAAAAGAAAGAATGGTTTCTACCATTTCCGGATTGTCCCTGTGGTAGGAATACATGACCGGAAACACGGCGTTGAGCAGGATGATTTCGGTAAAGTCGGCAGAGAGTTTTCTTTGCTTTTCCTCCGCTTTTTTCCCGAAGAAATAATGGCTGTCCCAATAGGCAGAGGCTTTGATGTCCTTGAAAATAGCTTTCAGCTCATCTACTTTTTTGGTGTTGATGATTTTTGAAAACAAATTCTGATGCACAGAATAAAGGTCAGCCAGCTGCGAAAGCCTGATGGTAGGGAAGGAGGCAGGCATCACCTTAGCTAGTTTAGCGCTGAAGCATTCTTCTCCCAGTTGAAACTTATTTTTGACGAAGGAAAACTCCCTGAACCAAGGTTCTGCATCGGGATTATTTTCTTCCAGCAGTCCCGCTTTGCCCATCAGGAGAGCCTCCATCTGGAACGGCTGACAGGAGAGTTTTTTGATGATTTTAAAATCTATGCTCTGGGCGATTTGCAGGAAAACCTCTGCATTTACCTTTAATCCGAAAGCGTAGGCTGTTTTGTGAAACAGGACAGCTTCGTGGTCGTTCTTGGTAGCCTCTTGGAACAGGCGGATTTCCTCATCTTTTTCCTGCAATTTTTCAAGGACTGTTTCTTTGGCGAAATTTTCATCCAGTTTCTTTATCCCAAAAAGCTCTTCATAATCGGTAAAATCTTGGAGTTTGATGTCTTTGTGCTGTTCTATAAACTGGGCATCCATGTAGTTTTTAAGTTCTATCGTGGGAATGTTTCTGTTTTTTAATTCCGTGATTTCTCGGTCGTTTTCAAAGACTACATGCAGGATGATGGACTGATATTCCTTCTGTTTGTGATGCTGGTGCAGATACCAGTCGGAGGCTTTCACATGAAATTCAATGTTTCCAAAGAAAGTCAAACCTTGGGTCATGATTCTCGCGGAATGGAAGTCCGGTCCAGAATTGGTGTTGAGCTGCCCGAAGTCTAAAATCTCCACAGCGTTTCCTTCCGTATCTTTGAACAAAAGAGGGTTAAAGGCTTTCTTCTGCCAGAGAGCCTGTAAAAATTTTTCTTTTATCCGGAATGGCTGGGAATCGGGCTGTTTCATCGTGTGTTTTTATGGAAGGCTGTCTTCGTTCTTCTTGAAAATATTATCTACAATCACGGCTATAGCACAATCGCCTGTGACATTTCCCGCTGTTCCGAAGCTGTCCATAGCGATGTAGAGAGAAATCATCAGTGCTTGGCTTTTTTCATCGAATCCCAGCATAGAACCGATAATCCCGATAGCCGCCATAATAGCGCCACCAGGAACTCCAGGTGCAGCCACCATAGCAATACCGAGCATGAAAATAAATCCTGTATAATCCCAGAAGTCTATAGGTAAGTGTTGAACGAGCATGAGAGCGATGGTGCAGGCAACGATTTTGAGCGTACTGCCGGAAAGATGAATGGTAGCACAAAGCGGAATGACCAATTTAGCTACCTTTTCCGAAACACCATTTTTGATAGTCTGCTCCAAGGAAATAGGAATGGTAGCAGCGGAAGACTGTGTTCCCAGAGCGGTAAAATAAGCGGGAACCATGTTAATCAATAGTTTAAAAGGATTTTTTCTTCCTACAATTCCAGCAATAACGAAAAGAAAGATTAAAAACAAGATGTGCAGCCCAAAAATAACCGCAATGATTTTAATAAAAATATTGATAATCGTGAAAACTTCGCCGGAATAAGACATTCCTAAAAAGATTCCAAAAATATAAAGCGGAAGAAGCGGAATCAAAATATATTTGATAACATTAGAAATAATTATCTCAAACTCTTCGCTTGCTTTCAGCAGAGATGAATTTTGGATTTTAGAAACTCCAATTCCCAAAGTGAATGCGAGAACCAAGGCCGTCATCACATCCATTATCGGAGGGATATCTAAAGAAAAAAAAGGCTTGATTTCAGTAACCTTTGAAACATCACTGAGCGACTGCCCTTCCAGAAGTTTAGGGAAAGCACTCATACTCACTCCATAAGATGTGAAACCAGCCAAAAGAGTAGAAATATAGGCCAAAACAGTAGTTATTAGCACCATATTACTCGCTTTGCTGCCAAGTTTCCCAATAGAAGGAACAACTAACCCAATGATAATCAAAGGAATGCAGAACCCTAAAAACTTACTGAATAACTCATTAATCGTTATAAAAATACGCAGAAAATCTCTATTGATAATTTGCCCGATTAAAACACCTAAAATAATGGCAATAATTATTTTAACTAAAAGATAGTTGCCTTTTTTCATTTTATTTGATAATTTAACAAAATTCCCTGCAAGATACAATAAAAATTGATTAAGAAAATCAAAATTTGTTAAAATTTATCAATTCTGTTTTATAATTTTTTTAATCAAAAAAAAATCACGATATTTGTAAGCATTTTTGTTTTAACTAAAAATAGCAAAAAGATTAAAATTATGAGCGAAAAACAGTATACAGCGAGTAGTATTCAGGCATTGGAGGGTATAGAGCATGTGCGTCTCAGACCGTCAATGTACATTGGAGATGTGGGGGTTAGAGGGCTTCATCATTTGGTTTATGAGGTGGTGGATAACTCTATAGATGAGGCTTTAGCAGGATATTGTGATACTATTTCGGTGACTATTCATGAAGGAAATGGTATTTCTGTAAAAGATAATGGGCGTGGTATTCCAGTGGATTTCCACGAAAAAGAACAAAAATCTGCTCTAGAGGTGGTCATGACCAAAATAGGGGCAGGAGGTAAGTTTGATAAAGATTCTTACAAGGTTTCTGGGGGGCTTCATGGTGTAGGGGTGTCGTGTGTGAATGCGCTTTCTACATCGTTGATAGCTACTGTTCAGAGAGATGGTAAAATCTACCAGCAGAAATATTCACAAGGTAAAGCGCTTGGGAATGTTCAGGAAATCGGTGCTTCAGAGATTACTGGGACAGAGGTGTTTTTCCAGCCAGATGGATCTATTTTTAATGAATTAGTATATAATTATGATACTTTGGCGGCTCGTCTTCGCGAGTTGGCTTTTCTTAATAAAGGAATTACCATCACTCTTACAGATGAAAGAGTAAAAGAGGAAAACGGAGAATTTAAAAGCGAGACTTTTTATTCTGAAGGAGGGCTGAAGGAGTTTGTAGAGTTCATCGATGGGAACAGAGAGGGGATAATGGATGTGATCTTTATGGAAGGAGAGCGAGATGATATTCCTGTGGAAGTAGCGATGAGATATAACACTTCGTTTAACGAGAACCTGCATTCTTATGTAAATAATATCAATACGCATGAGGGAGGAACTCATTTGGCTGGTTTTAGAAGAGCTTTGACTAGAACGCTCAAAAAATATGCTGATGAACTAGGTATTCCACAGAAAGAAAAAGTGGAAGTGACAGGAGATGACTTCCGTGAGGGGCTTACAGCGGTGATTTCCGTGAAAGTAATGGAACCTCAGTTTGAGGGACAGACTAAGACTAAACTTGGGAATTCCGAAGTTTCTGGTGCAGTGGATAAGATAGTGGGAGAGATGCTTTCTAATTTCCTTGAAGAAAATCCAAACGAAGCCAAACAGATTGTACAAAAAGTAGTTTTAGCAGCGAAAGCTCGTCAGGCAGCGAAAAAAGCCCGTGAAATGGTGCAGAGAAAATCGCCATTGGGAGGCTCTGGTTTGCCAGGGAAATTAGCCGATTGTTCATCTAAAGACCCATCTATAAGCGAAATTTTCCTAGTAGAGGGAGACTCTGCGGGAGGAACAGCCAAAGGAGGAAGAGATAGAAATTTCCAAGCGATTTTACCGCTGAGAGGTAAGATTCTAAATGTGGAAAAATCTATGCTTCACAAGGTTTATGATAATGATGAGATTAAAAATATTTATACGGCACTTGGGGTTTCTGTAGGGACAGAGGAAGACAGCAAAGCACTGAACTTGTCTAAACTGAGATACCATAAAATAGTGATTATGACCGATGCCGATATAGATGGTTCGCATATTTCTACGCTTATTCTTACATTCTTCTTCCGTTACATGAAAGAGCTTATAGAGAATGGGTATGTATACATCGCATCACCGCCGCTATATCTTTTGAAGAGAGGAAATAAAAAACTCTACGCATGGAATGACAAGGAAAGAGAGGAGCTTACCAAAGAACTTTCTGCAGATGGCAGAGGCGTGGAAATCCAGCGATACAAAGGTCTTGGGGAGATGAATGCAGAGCAGCTTTGGGAAACTACACTTAACCCAGAAAATAGAATCCTAAAACAGGTGACTATAGAAAACGCAGGAGAAGCAGATAGAATTTTCTCTATGCTGATGGGAGATGAAGTTCCGCCAAGAAGAGAATTTATAGAAAAGAACGCAGTCTATGCTAATATAGATGCGTAGGAAAATATAAAACCATACCAAATAACACTTCTAAAAATTTTTAGGAGTGTTATTTTTTTATAAAATAATGATATTTTTCATGATTTTAAATAATACTAATTAGAAAAAATATGTTACTTTTGTGCGAAATTTTTTATAAAAAGTAGCAAAAATATCATTTTATGAATAAAAAAGTATTATTGATTTCAAGTTTATTGTTTTCCGCAATGGCTTATAGCCAGACTATTAAAGGAAGAATAGTGCAGGAAACGCCTTCTGCTTCATCATTGAAAGTATTGGTGAAAAAGGAAGGAAAGGAATTGGTTTATCCAGTTGATGAAAAAGGAGCGTTTAGTATACTTCTTCCAGAAGGAGGAATTTATACGCTACAAGTGGTAGAAAATACTAATGTTCTATCGGATAGAAATATAATGATAACGGATAGTGAAACATTAGACCTAGGAGATATCATTATAAATGAAAATAAAGTAGATAGCACACCTATAGAAGAGCCTAAACAAGAAATAAAAGATGAACAATTAGCAGAAAATAATCCTGAAAATAATCCAGAGCAGGAAGATCCTACTAATCCTAAGTCAAAAAATAATAAAGAAGATGGCAAAGAACATGTGCTACAAACAGTAGAGATAGTGGGTAGAGCAAGAAAAGACTATAATAGTGATTACTCTTTCTCTTCTTCTAAAATTGCCCTTAAAAATATGGAAGTGGCGCAGTCTATCTCTACCGTTACCAAGGAGCTTTTGTCTGATAGACAGGTATTTATGATAGGAGATGCGCTGAAGAATGTGACAGGGGTGAATGCCACCAGTTATTACAGCCACTATGCGATAAGAGGGGTTACCCAAGGATGGGGAAACAGAGATAATAACAGTCTAATCAACGGGATGACGGCTTTTGTGAGCTACATTTCGCCACCGATGACGATTAACTTGGAAAGGATAGAAGTTATCAAAGGTCCTGCGAGTATCACTTTTGCGAGTGCCAATGCAGGGGGAACTATCAACATGGTGACTAAAAAACCTTTGAGTGTTGCTAGAAAAGAAGTAGACCTTACGATAGGAAGCTACGGAACGGTAAGAAGTACTTTGGATTTTACGGGGCCGTTAGAAAAATCAAAAACTTTACTATATCGTTTGAATTTAGGGTATGAAAACTCACGAAGTTTCAGGGATTTACAAGGAAGTAAGTCCTATATGATAGCGCCTACTATCAGTTATATTCCAAATGAAAAAACAAGAGTAAATTTAGAATTGGTATTGACTAATACTGATACTAAACTAGACCGAGGACAGCCTATTTTTGGGGTAAAGAAAGGACAAAGCGCTAATCTGCACACCACACCTATAAGCTTTGCCATAGGAGCTTCTAATGACTATAATAAAAACCTGAATTTCACGGTGATGAGTAGCCTTTCTCATAAGTTTACAGATAAAATAGGTCTTAATATGTCCTATATGAAGCATATCTGGGATGAAGATTTACTAGAGCATAGAACGGCTAATAAATTTGCGCAAGATATTACAGGGAAGGCTATACCTACTTTGGTAGAAATGCAGGTTTCTCAAAGAAGACAAAAGACATACTCAGATAACTTCAGTGCGTATTTTAATTTTGATTTTAATATCGGAAACCTGAAAAACAAAATGGTTGCAGGGTATGACCTGAGCGCTTTTGAAGTGAGTAGAAATGGAGGATGGAATAGAGCGAGAGGATACAGATTGACAAACGGAAAAGTTGCCAATAAGTTTAACCCAGCGAATGCAGCGAATTATCTGACTGATGCTAATGGGAACCCAGTGCCGAATGTCCCTCATTTTGATTTACAAAATCCTAAATACTATGTAGCGAATCTGAATGATTATGTTTTCCAAAGATTAGAAATAACTCCTTTGCATTTTATGACCAATGGAGCTTATTTAATGAATCAAATGAGTTATGGGAAATTCATCGTTAATTTCGGTATCAGACAAGAATGGTATTTAGATAAAACGAATTATAAACTTAAAAATGAAGTTGCCACAAAACAGCACAAACTGCTGAAGAGATTAGGCGTTATCTATGAGGCGACTAAAAACATGAATGTATATGCATCATATATAGAAGGATTTGAGGTGCAGACCAATGCTTATTTAGGAACTACAGCTTATGGTGGGCCATTCTCGCCGATGACATCTAAAATGCTGGAAGGAGGACTGAAAACAGAATGGCTGGATGGCAAACTGAATGCAAACATTGCTTATTTTAATATTCATCAGCAAAATGTACTAATGGATGATCCTAATGATAATGATGCGCTGAAAATAGAAGGAGGTGACCAGCGTTCTCAGGGGATAGAGATGGAGGTTATCGGTAGAATTTTACCAAACTGGCAGGTTAATGCTGGATATTCTTTCATCGATGCTAAGACAACAGAAAACGGCGAAAGATACAGAAGTGGAAACACGCCTAAACACAGTTTCAACTTATGGACAAGATATAATTTCGAGCAAGGAGCGCTGAAAAATTTCGGAATAGGATTAGGAGGAAATTATGTAGGAGATAGAATAGCATGGGCAGACAGAACTTTAACCATTCCTTCTTATGTAGTGGTAGATGCAGCAGTTTATTATAAATTAAATAAAATGCAGCTGGCTGTGAATGTAGGAAATTTATTTAACAAAACATACTGGGGCGGAGCGTTTGACTACACAAGGCTATTCCCTGGAACGCCTAGAAATGTGATGTTTAATGTAAAATATAGTTTCTAATAAATTTAAAATATAGTTTCATGAAAAAACAATTGTTTTTGGCTTTGACTGCCGTAGCAGTGCTGTCTTGTTCAGAGAAAAAAGACGCCGCAGCAAAGGCTGATACCAAACAAGAAAATAGAGTAGAATATATTTATAAAGATGCTGACAGGGATGTTCCCGTGGTCATCACGACACCGCCTCAGAGAGCAGCGCTGTTTAATCCATATACTACCGAGATTCTTCTCGCATTGGGATTGGAGGACAGAATCATCATAGGAAGTACGGAGGGAGAGCTTCTTCCTGAGTATAGAGAAGCCTATGAAAAGGTGCCTCAGAAACTGAAAGGTCACGGTTTCAGAATGAATAAAGAGGCTTTCTTACTTGCAAAGCCAGACTTTGCGGCAGGAAATATTAATGAAGAAACGGCGGGCTCACCAGAAGATTTCCTTATTAAATAACTTAAATGTATCCGGATATTTTTCAACATATGATGAAATTGGGAATAGCACCTTATAACCTTAGAAGTTTGGATGATATCCAAAATCCTACGCTGGATGATGTCTATGATGATATTATTCTATTGGGTAAAATTTTTAATGTTCCAGACAGAGCCGAAGCGCTTGTCACTAAGCTGAAAAACAGATATAATGAAGCCCAAAAGGATTTAGTAGTTCCAAAAGATGGCGAAAAGAAGAAGGTTCTGATACTTTCGTATAAAGGAGGAGTGGCGGCTTTTAGTGCTTTGGCGACAGACCTTGTCAATAAAGCTCATGGGATAAATATCTATGCAGATTTGGATAAAAGATTTGAGTTCGTGACGCCTGAGAGTGTTTTAGAGCGAAATCCAGATGCTATTTTCATCATAGATATTCAGTCTCGCCCAGAGCCGATAGAGGAGAAAATCAACTTCTTCAAAACCAATCCTGTCTTGAAAAATACCAATGCAGTGAGGAATAATCAGGTATATAAAATAGATCTGGAAGATGTGACTCCAGGAGTAAGGAATGTGGATTTCATCATCCGATTGAATAAAATTTTATATCAAAACAAACAATAATTACAAATAAAAACAGCCGTTCCGATGTGAGCGGCTGTTTTTGTTATTTACTCAGAATCTTTCATATCTTCTTCATTCCAATCTACTTTTAAGACTTCTGTTTTCAAATCTTCATAGATTAGGAAATATTCTCTAAGAATATTTTTTAAATCTTC
>CALHQK010000144.1 GCA_938037185.1 uncultured Riemerella sp. | reverse complement strand
AGAATATTTTTAGATAAATTCCTTAATAATTCTTGTCTTTTCTCAAAACTTACCTCTCGCCATTCTTTTTGTGCTTGAACAGCAAGATTTAGTTTTTGTTGAAGTTCTATATTCATTTTCGTATTTTAATTTTAGTCAAGTTTCGTATGACTTCCCACATAGTGCAGGAATTCTTTTCGTGTTGTAGGATTTTTTCTAAATAGTCCGCTAAGCTCAGCTGTGATGGTGCTGCTGGCAGTATCTTTTATCCCTCTACAGTTTACACAAAGATGTTTAGCGTCTATGATACACGCCACATCTTCTGTTCCGAGAGCCTCTTTCATCGCTTGGACAATTTGCATTGTCAATCGCTCCTGAACCTGCGGACGACTAGCGTAGTAATTCACAATCCTATTGATTTTAGACAATCCTATAACCTCTCCATTGGAAATGTAGGCCACATGAGCCCTTCCAATGATGGGTAAAAAATGATGTTCGCAGAAAGAATACACCGTGATATCTTTTTCTACAAGCATCTGGCGGTATCTGTATTGATTTTTAAATGTAGAAATCCCTGGTTTTTTTTCAGGAAGAAGCCCACCGAAAATCTCATTCACATACATCTTAGCGACTCTCTTTGGAGAATCTTTTAGGCTGTCATCTGTCATATCCAGCCCCAGAGTGTACATAATTTCTCCAAAAAGTTTTTCTATCTTTTCTATCTTTTCATCAGGAGAAAGCAGAAAAGCATCTTTACGAAGAGGCGTATGTTCCTTACCTGTAAAAAAATCATCTTCTATATCTGAGAAATCTGTCATTTCTATTTTAATTTTTTATTGATTAAAATCTATATCATCCCCTTGGTTTATCCTGCTGTCAATATCTTCTTCCCTATTTTGGTTTGATTTTGATTTATCTTTTCCTCTATCAGGATTTTGTATTTCATCTATTGTCTGCAGTCCTCCTTCATCTCCATAGCCTCCAAGTCCCTGCAAATCAGAACAATCTCCTTTCCAGTCAGATGGTTTTTCAAACTTATCTTCTTGCGTGATTTTCAACGATTTATCAGCATATATTTTCTTCATAAAATAACCCCAGATAGGAAGCGCCA
>CALHQK010000143.1 GCA_938037185.1 uncultured Riemerella sp. | reverse complement strand
GGAATATCCGTAAATCACCAGTCCAACGGAAAGGAGGAACTGCTCTCGCGAAGCTGGAACAGATTTATTCTCATCACCGCTTTTGAGTGGGGAGATTTTATCATTACGAATAAATTATGGCAGAGATTTACCGAAAATAAAACCGATGATGATAATCCCAGCATAGAGGAATATGTGGGAAGAACCGAATTTACCATCGGCTATTCCAGAAAAAGGCATATTTTTTCTTTGGTTTTTCGTAATAATCTGAATTTCAAGCATAATAGAGGTTTTGCGGAGTTTTCTTGGATTTATCCTATCAAAGGAACTCTCAAGATGATGTTTCAGGCATCTCACGGTTATGGAGATTCTCTGATTGATTATAATCACAAACAGACCATAATCGGTTTAGGAGCTGTTTTTTTTCCGATGTAACTTGTATATAATGAATGATTTAAAATCTTTTTTGGACGAAAAAGCCGAGCAGTACAATCATCCTGATTTTGTGCTGGGAGACCCTATTCAGATACTGCATCGTTTTAAGCTGAAACAGGATATAGAGATTATAGGGTTTTTAACGGCAACTATCGCTTGGGGAAACCGAAAATCCATCATCAAAAGTGCAGAAAAAATGCTCATGATGATGGGCAATTCGCCGTATGATTTAGTGATGAATTTCAATGAAAAAGATTTTGAAAAAATGGAGAATAAAGCCATTCACAGGACATTTTCTTTGGAGGATTTTCAGTTTTTTCTGTCTGCTCTGCGAAAGATTTATACCAAGAACGAAAGTTTAGAAAATTTGTTTTTATTAAAAGAAGGCGAGACCAATTTTTATCATGCTTTGGAGCGTTTTAGAAATACCTTTTTTGAGAATGATTTTCAGCACCGAAGCCAGAAACACATTAGTTCCACTTATAAAAATTCCGCTGCGAAAAGGCTGATGATGTATCTTCGCTGGATGGTGCGGAAGGATAATAAGGGCGTGGATTTGGGAATTTGGGAAAATATCGGTCAGGAATATTTGTCTGTTCCGTTGGATGTCCATGTGGGGAATATTTCGCGGAAACTGGGGCTGATACAGAGAACTCAGAACGACTGGAAAACGGTGGAAGAGCTTGACTTTCAGCTGAGAAAAATGGATGAAAAAGACCCGGCAAAGTATGATTTTGCGCTGTTTGGTCTGGGAATTTCAGGGGAGTTGTAGTTTATTTTTAAAATAATATTATTTTTGTAAAAGATTTGAATAACTAAAAAATTTAATAATCGTAATTATGAAACGAATAGCAGTGCTTTTAGGAGTAGTTTTGATGGGGCAGAGTGCTTTTGCTCAAGAGCAGGAGGCTTCTGTTCAGGAAGAAGAACTGAAACAAGAATCTAAAATAAAAATTTCTGGATATACGGAGGTTTTCTACTCGTATGATTTTAATCAAAGAGCAGACCATATCAGACAGCCGTTTTTTTATACATTTAACCGACACAATGAGGTGAATGTAAACATAGCAAGGCTAAAAGCAGAATATGCAACAGACAATATGCGTGCTAATATAGCCCTAATGGCAGGAACTTACCCAGAGGACAACTTGTCAGCAGAGCAAGGAATGCTGAAACTGGTTCAGGAGGCGAACATCGGGTTTAGAATTTCTAAAACTAAAAATCTCTGGATAGATGCTGGGGTGATGCCGTCTTACATCGGTTCAGAAGGGGAAATCAGCAAAGACAATCTCGCTTTGACAAGAACTATCGCTGTAGCACAAGAGCCTTTCTTCATGACAGGGGCGCAGATTACCTACATTACAGATAATAATAAATGGACTTTCATGGGAGGAGTCTATAACGGATGGCAGATAATCAAAAGACAAAACAGCAATACTAAACTACCAGCATTTGGGGCAAGAGTAGCTTACCAACCGAATGAAAATTGGTTCTTTAATTCTTCTGCTTATATAGGAAAAGACCCAGCTACCGAAACTAAAATGAGATATTTCAATAATTTCTACACTAACTACAAGGCGAGTGACAAGTTAGAATTCCAGTTCGTGTTTGATGTTGGTGCAGAGCAGTCTGCAGAAGGTTCTAACAAGCACTATTTCTGGTGGTCTCCTAATATTTTAGCGAAATATCATTTCACGCCTAAATTCTCTACAGCGGGAAGAGTGGAGTATTTTGATGATTCTAAAGATATTATGACCTTCGGAGGAGGGCAAGGATTCCAAATCTGGGGAGCATCATTAAACTTTGATTATTTAATCAACAAAAACTTGATGTGGCGTTTGGAATTCAGAAACTTACAGTCCAAAGACCCTATTTTCCAAAAGATAGACCAGTCTCATCCAAATGTTAAGAATAACTTCTTCATTACCACGATGTTGGCTGCTTGGTTCTAATAAAATCAAAAATGATATAACGAAGATTCCGCTCTATGAAGCGGAATTTTTGTTTTACCAAATGATGCAAAATGCTTTCGATGAGAAAAACGATAAATACTGACTAGTGTCATGTTTTTGAAAAAAGATGATATTTTATTTGTAATGATAAATTTTAAATGTTACTTTTGCGGGAATTTTTAACAAGAATTGAAATGAAAGTATTGAAGGTAGTTTTATCATCGATGATTTTATTAGCCCAGTTATCTTGCTCCAAAGGTGCAGGAGAGGCTTCTTCAAAAGAAACAAAAGAAGAAAAAAAAGAGGCGTATTTTTCATATGAATTTAATGACGGCGCGGATACTTTGGTCGTGAATGTGAATAAAACGCCAGAGAAGGCAGTTTTGTTTTCGCATTTTATGACGGAGATGTTTTTGGCTTTAGGTTTAGGAGACAAAATAGTAGTGGCGACAGAGGAAGGGCCTATTTTACCAGAGTTTAAAGAGGCATATGATAAGATTCCTGTAAGACTTAAAGGACATCACGCTATTTATTCCAAGGAAGAGTTTTTGCTTTCAGGAGTGGATTTCGTTTCTGGATGGGATGGCGCAATCAAATCAGAGGCTACGGGAACACCACAGGAGCTTATTGATAAGGGAATTTATCCATTTATCGCAAAAGCAGTGAGGGATAATGAAACTCTTGAAAC
>CALHQK010000142.1 GCA_938037185.1 uncultured Riemerella sp. | reverse complement strand
CTTCCGCTCTATTATCAAAATGTAAGCAGAAAAGAACGAAACCAAAGAGCCCTAGATTATCTAGAAAAAGTAGGACTTGCAGACTGGGCAAACCGCCTGCCAAACGAGCTTTCGGGAGGACAGAAACAAAGAGTAGCCATCGCCAGAGCCTTAATCACTGACCCGAGAATCATCCTCGCCGATGAACCGACAGGAGCTTTGGACAGCAAAACCACCCACGACATTATGAAACTCCTGCAGGAAATCAACAACCAAGGAAAAACCATCATCATTGTAACCCACGAGCCCGATGTAGCAGCGCAGACAAAGAGAAATGTCTTCCTAAAAGACGGCATCATAGAGAGCGATGAAGTCATAGAACAATTTGTTTTATAAACATATTTTTAAATAAAAACCAACCAAAAAATGTTTGATTTAGACCGCTGGCAGGAGATTTTTAGTTCTATTCGGAGCAATATGCTTCGGACAGTGCTTTCTGGTTTTACGGTAGCGTTGGGACTTTACATTTTCATTGTTCTTTTTGGAATCGGAACTGGTCTGAAAAACGCCTTTAACGATGGTTTTAGAAGTGCACAAAACCTAATTTCCATTTCTTCTGGGCGGACTTCCCTTGCCTATGCAGGGCTTCAGGCAGATAGGCTCATTAGTTTTAATAATGATGATTTAGAGGCAGTTACCACTGAAAACAAAAAAAATATAGAATATTCCTCACCGATATATTCCACCTTTTGGACAGTAAAATACGGCAAAGAAAGCGGCAGCTACGGCATAAACGGAGCTGGTGAAGAGGAAGTCTATATCAAAAACAGAACGGTTTTGGATGGGCGATATCTTTCGCCTGCGGATATCAAAGAAAATAGAAATGTAGCGGTCATCGGTAAAATGGTGCATCGCGACCTCATCAAAAACGGAAATCCCATCGGTAAAGAGCTGGATATCAACGGAACTATTTTCAAAGTCATCGGCATTTTTTCTGATAACCAAGGCGACTGGGCGGAGCGAAGCATCAGTATTCCCATAACCACCATGCAGCAACTTAAAAAAAGTTCTGATACCATTTCTGAAATTTCTCTAACCTATAACATGGAACTCTCTCCTGATGAGGCGATACAATTCGGAGAAGAACTAAAAAACCAACTTCAGGAACGAAAAAAAGTTTCGCCAGAAGACGAACAGGCAATTTGGGTTTTCAATAATGCTGAAAATACCAAAAATGGAACCATGTTCCTAAGCGTAATCATCATCATTGTAGGTTTTATAGGAATCGGGACGCTTGTTGCAGGGATTATCGGCATTAGTAACATCATGGTTTACATCGTAAAAGAGCGAACATTGGAAATAGGAATACGAAAAGCCATAGGAGCAAGACCTATAAGCATCGTGATTCTTATCTTACAGGAAAGCATCGTAATTACGGTTTTATCGGGGATTATTGGAGTTATTTTAGGGGTTCTTTCTCTGAGGCTGATTGGCAACAATTTACAAGAGTATTTCATTTTAGACCCAAATGTAGGCTGGGGAGCGATATTTTCAGCATTTGTTTGTTTAGTCATTTCAGGAGCGGTGGCAGGCTTTGTCCCAGCATACCGAGCTTCGAAAATAAAACCAATAGAAGCGCTGAGAGGCTGATGTTAATTCATTAAAAAAGAAGCAGAATGAATATTATTTTCAAAAAAGATACTTGGCAGGAAATTTATTATTCACTGAGGAATAATAAACTTCGGACTTTCCTCACTATGATTGGCGTGGGTTGGGGAATGTTCCTGTATGTCACGCTTTTAGGGGCAGCCAAGGGAATGGAAAACGGCTTCAACAAGTTGTTTTCAAGTTTTGCTACAAATTCCATTTTCCTCTGGGGACAGGAAACTTCCATTCCTTATGACGGCTTCCCAAAGGGCAGAACCATAGACCCACACCTTTCAGATATAGAATATTTAAAAAAGAAAAT
>CALHQK010000141.1 GCA_938037185.1 uncultured Riemerella sp. | reverse complement strand
ATTTTAGAGCCTGTTTCTGGAGAAATTATTCCTGTTTCTGAATACAAAAAATAGAGTTTCATCCCTTATATGGGAGTTATTATCTGATGAAAGTTAAAAGTTTTCCATTATTTGTTCTGAACAGGAAATCAACTGCTTTTTTATAAAAATCTGGTAATAATCGTGATAAATCTGTATCTTTGTCCATGTAACATATAAATTGATAAAAAACAATAAGTTTAAGTCTTCTTAAACTTATTATTTTTGTAGGCTTTAAATGGTAAAATCTATGAAAAGAACGATAAAAGACTATTTTTTTATAACCCTCCGAGGCGTTGCTATGGGCGCCGCTGATGTTGTTCCAGGTGTGTCAGGCGGGACAATTGCTTTTATTTCGGGAATTTATCAAGAACTTATTGATTCCATCAGTAAAATCAATTTAGAAGCCCTGAAAACACTCAAAAACAAAGGAATAAAACCTGCATGGGAATACATCAATGGTAATTTCTTCGCAGCTCTTTTATTGGGCATAGGCATCAGTGTTTTGTCCTTAGCAAAGGGCGTAAAATTTCTTTTAGAAAACCAGCCTATAAGTGTCTGGTCATTCTTTTTCGGGCTGATGGTGGGCAGTATATTATTCCTTTGGAAAGACATCAAAGAGTGGAATGCTGCATCCATAAGCACTTTAATCATCGCTACTTTTACAGCTTATTATATCACTACCATTCCTCCGTTGGCGAGTAACAGCGGACTGATTTTCTTGTTTTTTTCTGGGGCGCTGGCTATCTGTGCGATGATTCTCCCAGGGATTTCAGGGGCTTTTATTTTGGTTCTTTTGGGAGCATATCATACTGTTTTACACGCTATTGACACATTAGATATTAAAATACTGGTTGTCTTAGGACTGGGCGCTGTTACCGGAATTTTATCTTTTTCCAAGGCTTTGAAATGGCTTTTCTCCCACCACCGAAATCTCACTATGGCGGGGCTTACGGGGTTTATCATTGGTTCGCTGAACAAAGTATGGCCTTGGAAAGAAGTTTTGGACAAGGAAATAGATTCTAACGGCAAAGAAATTATCCTTTTAGAAAAAAGTATTCTGCCTACAGCCTTTCAGGGAGAACCGCAGATTATTCAGGCTTTGGTTTTAGGTGTTGCTGGGTTTCTGCTCATCTATAGCATTGAAAAATGGGCATCAAAAGTTCAGAGATAATGAATCAGAATATTTTTGATTTAATAGAACACACCAGCAGAAATGTTTTCCTTACGGGAAAAGCCGGAACAGGGAAAACTACTTTCCTGAACCATTTTGTGAAAAACACCCGAAAGAAGCACATCATCGTGGCTCCTACGGGAATTGCGGCTATCAATGCTGGTGGGGTTACTATACATTCTATGTTCGGGCTGCCGCTGCGCCCTTTCGTGCCTACTTTGGAGCGGATAGATACCAATCTTGCCAATAATATTTCTGATTTGCTGCCTCATTTCAAATACCGAAAAGACAAGCTGAAGCTCCTTAGAGAAGTGGAAATCATCATCATAGATGAAGTGTCTATGCTGAGAGCAGATGTGCTGGATATGATGGATTTTTCACTGAGAACAGCCAGAAGAAACCAGCAGAAATTCGGCGGAGTGCAGATGCTTTTCATTGGCGATTTGTTCCAGCTGCCTCCCGTTTTGAAGGAGGGAAACGAATACATTCTGAAAAAATATTACAAATCTGCATTCTTTTTTGATGCCAAAGTTTTAGAGGAAACAAACCTGCTGACCATAGAACTCACAAAAGTTTTCCGCCAAAAAGATGAAGAGTTTTTGGAATTGCTGAATGCTGTCCGAGATGGAAATCCCTCGCCTGCACACCTTGAAAAACTTAACCAAAGATATTACCCTGATTTTGAGCCGAAAAACGAAACTTTTGTTCATCTCTGCTCACATAACAAATCTGCTAACGACATTAACCAAAAAAAACTGAAAGAACTACGGACTCCCTCCTATTTCTACAAGGCTTCCATTTATGGAGATTTCAAGGAAAATCTAATCCCTAATGATGAAACTCTGGAACTGAAAGTAGGCGCCCAAGTGATGTTCATACGAAATGACACCTCATCAGACAAAAAATATTACAATGGAAAACTTGCCACAGTTTCCCGATTGGAAGAAGACAAAATATGGGTGATTTTAGAAGGAAGCGAAGAGGAAATATCCGTAAATAAGGAAGTCTGGGAACAAAAAAACTACACCCTCGGCTCAGACCGACAGATAAAGGAAGAAGTCATCGGCAGTTTTGAGCAGTTCCCTATCCGTCTGGCTTGGGCTATTACCATTCATAAAAGTCAAGGGCTCACTTTTGACCGCCTCATCATCGATGCGGGACAGAGTTTTACCATGGGACAGGTCTATGTGGCGCTTTCGCGGTGCCGCACTTTGGAGGGAATTTATCTAAAATCCAGAATTACTTCTTCGGTTATTTTTAATGACCGTAGAATTTCTGAATTTCAGGATTTTACAAATTCCAATGACCAAATAGAACAAATTTTAGAAGCAGAAAAATACGATTACAGCATAAAAAAAGTCCTGAAATACACTGATTGCCTTTGGTTCAGCCAAGCTCTGGAAAACTGGAACAAAGCAGGGCAGGAATCCAAAGTATTAGACAAAGAAAAAGCCCGAGAACTCTACATTTTTCTAAAAAATAACATTAAAAACCTAACGGATGTTTTCAATAAATTTGAAAAAGTTTTACTCCAGAAAACCGCTAAATTTGTTCAAAATAAAGAATCTTGGCAAGAAATAGAAAATAAAGCCAAAGGCGGCGTGAATTTCTTCTTTCAAAAGGTGAAAGAGCAGGTTTTTGAGCCTTTAAAACAATTTTACGCCGAAACAAAAGGTATAAAAGGACTGAAACAATACAACGAAGAGCTAAAAACATGGCTGGATGATTTGGAAGAATATCTCAAGAATATAAAGCTCGTCAGCCTTTTGGATATTATGCTTTTCAATGCAGAAAAAGATGAACCAGTAAGCACTAAAATAGCCAAAGTTCCCACGCATATCATCACTTTCCAATTATTTGAAAAGGGAAAAAGCGCAGAAGAAATTGCCAAGGAAAGAGGGCTCACCTATGGAACTATTATCGGGCATTTAGCTAAATTTGCCGAACAGGGTGTTTTGGATATTTCAAGAATTATATCTGAAGAAAATATAGAGATTTTCAAAAAAACTTTTGAAGAAAATCCTCAGGAAAACCTTACCGAATGGAAAAGAATCCTTCCCAAGGATTTTGATTTTCATGACATCAGACTGCTTTGGAACTATTTCAGGTATTTAGAAAACAAAAAATAGTTTATCCAAAAATATCATTGAGCAGCTTTGCCAAGCGGAGGCCTCCATTAAGGAGCTGGCGTTCCAAAATATCATTAAATTTATATTGATACACATAGCTTACCCTCTCTCCATGCGAAGTGGCTGCATAGATTTTGTTTGCTGCTTTATGAGAGTCGTACAGCCAGTCCATAAGCGTTCCTGACTGTATTCTTTTTATTTCTTCTTTGCTTTTTGTATCCAATATTTCAGCGTATTCCGTATAGCTGTATTTCTGGGAATCTATAAGTTTGCTGTCCCAGAGAGAGTGCAGATTGGTTTTACTTCCGAAATAGGTAATTTCTATCTTGTTTCCTCCCAAATCTTCTGCCCTTCCTGTATGCAGTGGCTGTGCCATGTCTCCCATCAGGTGGATTAGGAATTTCAGAGCTGTTTTTCTTTCCTCCTTTGGTAAATTTCTATTTTTCAATGTTTTGGATAAAGCCAAAATTTGGTTATACACATTAGGATGGGTCTGCTCTTTCACTTTTTCTTCAAAAGCCTTAAAATCCGGCTGAGGTTCTACATTGATATAATGCCACTGCGAAGTCCCTTTCCAAGTATCCGTAGAGTCAGATTTTATAGCATCTGCCCAGTTTGCCCAGTAGACCATTTTTTCTTTTCCGAGAAGTTTTTTTATTTCGCGTTTTGATTTTCGGGAGAGATGGTTTTCTGCAATTTCTGCAATTACTCTATGTCCTGTAACTCCCCAAGCAAAGATATATCCTGATACCAAAATACTGAGAAGCAAAGAAAGTTTTACTCTTAAATTTGTCATTTTTCTACAATTTAATTTCTAAAATAATGCCCAAAGGTAATATTTTTATCACATTTATAAAACATTATCTATTGGTTTTTATTATAAAAATACTATTTTTGCACCCGTAAAAAATTAAGATGCAAAACATTAGAAATATCGCAATTATTGCGCATGTAGACCACGGTAAAACTACTTTGGTAGACAAAATCATTCACGCTACAAGTATTTTCAGAGAAAATCAAGAAAACGGGGAACTCATCATGGACAATAACGACCTCGAAAGAGAAAGAGGGATTACTATCTTGTCCAAAAACATTTCGGTTAATTACAAAGACACTAAAATAAATGTAATAGACACCCCTGGACACGCCGATTTCGGAGGTGAAGTGGAAAGAGTACTTAAAATGGCCGATGGAGTAATTCTCCTTGTAGATGCCTTTGAGGGACCTATGCCGCAGACGCGTTTCGTACTGCACAAGGCATTACAGCTCGGGCTGAAACCTATTGTAGTTATCAATAAAGTGGATAAAGACAACTGCCGTCCAGAGGAAGTGCATGACAAAGTGTTTGACCTGTTTTTCTCTCTGGATGCCACCGAAGAACAGCTGGATTTCCCTACCTACTATGGGTCTTCCAAACAAGGCTGGTTCAATACAAGTCTGGAACCTACCGACAGCATCCTGCCTATCCTTGATGGCGTTCTGAAACATGTTCCCGCACCGAAAGTAGAGGAAGGAAACCTCCAAATGCAAATTACTTCTCTGGATTATTCTTCGTTTTTAGGAAGAATTGCCATCGGGAAAGTGGCAAGAGGTTCCGTAAAAGAAGGCCAGTGGATTGGTCTGGCTCAGGAAGGAAACCAGATTGTAAAAGGCAAAGTAAAGGAACTTTATGTCTTCGAAGGACTGGGCAAAAAGAAAGTATCCGAGGTTTTCGCGGGAGATATCTGTGCGATTGTAGGATTTGATAAATTCCAAATCGGAGATACTTTTGTAGATTTGGAAAATCCTGAGCCTTTGGAGAGAATCGCTATTGATGAACCAACGCTGAACATGACTTTCAGTATCAACAATTCTCCTTTCTTTGGTAAAGATGGAAAATATGTGACTTCCAATCACCTGAAAGACCGTTTAGAAAAAGAATTAGAAAAGAACCTTGCCCTCAGGGTACAGCCTACTGATGATGCCAACACTTTCTTGGTCTTCGGACGGGGGATTCTCCACCTTTCGGTTTTGATAGAAACCATGAGAAGAGAAGGCTACGAGATGACCATCGGGCAGCCGCAGGTAATTTTACGAGAAATAGACGGCGAAAAATGCGAGCCTTACGAAACCATGGTAGTAGATGTTCCCGAAGAATATTCTTCCCGAGTGATAGACCTTGCTACCCAAAGAAAAGGTGATTTGCTCATCATGGAAACCAAAGGCGAAATGCAGCATTTGGAATTTGATATTCCTTCGCGCGGGCTCATCGGACTTCGTTCCCAAATGCTTACCGCTACTGCTGGAGAGGCCATTATGGCGCATCGTTTTAGCGAATACAAGCCGTTCAAAGGTGCTATCCCAAGCCGTATTAACGGAGTTTTAATTTCTAAAAACCAAGGACAGGCAACAGCCTATTCCATAGAAAAACTTCAAGACCGAGGGCGTTTCTTTGTAGACCCAGGGGAAGAAGTATATATGGGAATGATTGTGGGAGAACAAAACAAACCTGGAGACCTTGTCGTAAATATTGTAGAAGGAAAACAGCTCAATAATATGCGTGCCGCAGGAAAGGATAAAGATGGAAACATCGCGCCGAAAGTCCTGATGACACTAGAAGAATGCATGGAATACATCCAAGCAGATGAAGCGATAGAGGTAACGCCTAACTTCATCCGAATGCGTAAAAAACTACTCTCCGAGGAAGATAGAAAACGCGCCGAGAGAGGTCGGGCATAGTAGGGAAACTCTCCCCTGCCGACTTTATCCTAAACTTTATAATAAAGTTTTAACATAGAAATTTTTTCATTTTTTTTTAAAATTAAACCAAGGCAGTAGGCTCTGTACAAATGGTGCGGAGTCTATTGTTTTTTTTGTTTAAACCAAATTCTACTCATTATTTTCAGGCTTTTTTTCTTGGAGAAATCTCTCAACATCTTGAGAAAGTTTAACCTATCAAAGGGAAAGCTCTCAACATCTTGGGAAAGCTTAACCTATCAAAGGGAAATCTCCCAACTTCTTGAGAAAGTTTAACTTGCCAGAAGGAAACCTCCCAACTTCTTGGGAAAGCTTAACCTGCCAGAAGGAAATCTCCCAACTTCTTATGAAATCTTAACATATCATAGGGAAATCTCCCGACACATAAAAAAATCGCAAAACAGCATGACTGCTATCTCCGCTGATTTTTGTTTAGCAAAAAACCGCGAGTTTCTGTCTGGGGTAAAATTCCGCTCCTTTATTCATAGGGGTTTGGGCTTTCATGTGGAAAAATTATCGCCTTTGATTTTGATTTTATATATTATATTGTTTTTTGTATTGGCATATTCTTTTTGT
>CALHQK010000140.1 GCA_938037185.1 uncultured Riemerella sp. | reverse complement strand
CTTATTATCTTTTAATACAATTCTTGGGCATTTAGGATTTAAGAAAAATAAAAAACAATGTTCTATTATTTTAAATGCAATATCTTCTACATTGTTATTACACCACTTTCTATATTCTTCTTTTAAATTCTTTAAAATAACTATTGTAGACCAAAATCCTTCTTTTTTATCAATATTACTTACTTTGAGGTTTTCAATTCCTTGTTTAGTGGGTTCAAAAGTAAAAGTCCTTTTTTTGTATAAACCTCCCTCTTTAAATTGGCTTTCAATAATTGCTTTATCAAAAGCTCTTAACCAAGTAATTCTTCCGATACCTTTCCCTCCTCTATCCATTTTGTATGAAGAGTGTGCAAAATTAAATGATTCAAAGTTTTTTTCATCAAAACCAATACCATTATCTTTTATGTGGAAATCTATAATAGGAGGCAATTTTTGTAGGTTCTCATACGCAAATTCTTCTTGATTTAGTCTTATTAACTCTATCTCTATTATCCCTTTTTCTACTTTTGCATCTTCTATTGCGTGAATTGAATTAACAACTGCTTCATATAATGGCAAAAGCACATTATTATTTGCTATTTTTTTCTCTCTTACTTTTCCTGCAATATCTATTTGCATAATTAACCTTTTTATGTGATAATACTATCTGCAAATTTAAGAAAAAATTAATACGAAAAAGTGAGCTGTATAGCTCACTTTATAAAATTTAATCTTCTATGAATTTCTTAATTTAGATTATCCAATCTCTGTTTAACCTCTTGGTAATTAATATCGTGGGCATACACTCTTTGATACATTGCTTTTGCATTTTCTATATCTCCTGTTTCCTCGTATAATTCACCCAAAACATAAACAATCCTTACCAAATCATCATCAAAATTTTTGGTTCTCAATGGGGCTTTATTCAATACATCTATGGCTAAATTAATCTCATTTTTCTTATAGAAACAAGTTGCAATACCATAAAGAGATTTTAAGTAATATTCACTATCTTTTGGTAGTTTTTGGAAATAAGAAATAGCCTTATCATATTCTCCTACAATAGAGAAACAATTCGCTAAAATAAGGGCTCTACGCTCATCAAATTGAATTCTTAAATCATTTTCAAGTATTCTAATGATTTCTGGGCAATCCTTTTCATCTCCTAATGCTATCAATGTTTCTACATACAAAAATCTACGCCTTTCTGATAGGCTATCCATTTCCCAAGCCCTTTTGAAATATTGATAAGCCTCTTTAATTCTGTCTAAATTATATAGGCAAACTCCTTTCAAATCTATTAAATCCAATTCATTTGGTTTTGCAGTCTCTGCTATATTAAGTTTTTCAAGGGCTTGTTCATACTTTTTAGATGACATTAGGATATAGCCATCTACAAAATTATTTCTGAATTTATTTTCTGGCTTTGCAGATTTTATACGATACCTCACATATAAAAAAGCCGTTGTAAAAACACCTATACCAACAGGAATTAAGCAAATGGAAAGCATCCAAACAAGAATTTTAGCACATCCCTTACTATCCTTTTCTCTATATTTTTCAGTATTATAAATAAACCCTAACATTCTACCTTCTGGGTCTTCTGATACTTTAATATCATTATAAATACTGGAAGAAGTATAAGAACGATTAGTAAATCCTGTTCCAGGAATATTTACACTGGAATAACTCCTACCTTTACTGTCAACTCCTGCTCTTAATCCTCCAAATCCTACACTTGCTCCAAATCCAGATTGGCTCATATTAATCCTAATAGGACCAAATGACTTACTTTTTCTAAAATTAAATGCCATAATATCTATTTTATTTCCCCAGTCCCAAGAGAGGTTTAACTTGATTTTAATTAGAATTTGATTCAAAATAGAAAGCGTGGGACTGAACTTACTCTTTCATCAGAGGCTCGCCAAAGCCACGCACCAAGAATAAGACAGCCCACGCCGTATGGCGTGAGCGTCTTAACTCTTGAATAGGTGCTATTATTGAAATTGGCGATTTCTGATGACCTTCAAAAGCTAACGCTTAATATTTACGATAAAATTAAGCACAAAAATAAGAGATAAAATTCACTTTGCCAAAGAATTAACATATCTATCATAAAGTATCAGCACTTGAGAGGCAGAAAAATTATAACCTCTGCTGGTTTTGAAACCATTATCATTGAGTTGTTGTGCGATTTTAGCATAAGATTTTCCCGTCTCTCGGAGGGAAACAATCAGAGCTGTAGCCTTGCGGTTATTTTCGTTGTTAAGAGCCTTGTTTTTCATTGCTTCAGCTCCTTGTTTTTGAGCTTAATTTTATCGTAAATATTAAGCGTTAGCTTTGAGCTTTATAGGTGAGGTTTTTCGGATTGCCTAACTTTTTGCCTTTATTTCTCAATTCCTCCAATGCAGCTATCGTTCTTTTGCTTATTAATTCTCTTTCTTCTTGTGCTAAAACCGCCATTATTCCGATGGTTAAGGAGTTCGCCTCTGGCATATCACAACACTTGAAATTCACTTGGCTATCCTTCAATAAAAAGATAAACCCAGCATTACGGCTGAGTCTATCCAGTTTAGCGATAAGTAATATCGCACCCATATTTTTGCAATGTTCTATAGCTTTTTGGAGTTGTGGGCGGTTGTTGTTTTTGCCACTTTCTACCTCCTCATATTCTTCCAGTAAAATATCATCGGTTTTTAGGTGGTGCTTTACCATTGTTTTTTGAGCTTCCAATCCTAATCCAGAATTTCCCTGCTTTTGGGTAGAAACTCGGTAATAAGCAATGTATCTGTTCATTTTTATTAAATTTAATGAGAAGTTTAAACTTCAAATATTGATTTGTAATGTTTCTTAAACGCTCGTTTATGCCTTGTAATGTTTTTTAGGAATTGCATAGCCTCTGTGTCTTCCTTTTGTAGAAAGGTAGAAAATTGTAGAGGAAGCATTTCCCATTGCAATCAGATTGAGCAGACTTGCCTCTGACAAATCACTCAGAAACTCCAAAATAATCCCATAACTTTCTTTATATTTTTCGCAGGTTTTGAGCCAATGATAATGTGTTGCTCTCCCAATTTTTGCCATTTTAGAGGCTGGTCTCACAATACCAAAGCTATGTTTTAGAGCTATAAGCATACGGATTTGCTTAAAACTTAGCGAGGATTGGTGTAATATTTCTTCTGTTAAAAAATCTCGGTGTAATTGCTCTAAATCAAAAATTTGTGTTTCAGCCATTCTTTTCATTTTTTGTCAAACTTTAGTTTTTTTCCAAAAAGTGTCTAATTTGTATAACTTCCTCTGATTTATCATTGTATCTTTTGTTGATGAGGTCGCAATCTTCATTTAGGAAATCGCAGGGCATTGTCCAGTAAGACAACGATTTATAAGTCCAAACTCTATAGATGACCCCTTCAAATTCCTCCAACTCTCCAAAATATCTGATATGATGAACTAACTTCAAAAACATATTTTCACCCTCGTTTTCCTCTGAAAAATCACGGCGTAGTGTATAAAAATGTGGATTTTCCTGCATTGTTTTCGCAAATCGCCACTGCATTTTTTCCAGTGTGTCACCTACTTCCTCATTACTCAATCCAAAATGTCCTCTGGATTGATAAATATCCTTTTCCCAATATTCTTTCTGTTTCTGATAATCAATTCCTTTTTCCTTTTTAATGGAAAAATTTTGAGGCAAATTTTCAAGCAGAAAACTCAGTAAAATATGCCGATAACAAAACTCTTCCTCCTTTCCATAGCCTAAAATAACGGCTTTTTGAGTATTATTCTTTTGACAAAGCTCTGTAATTTCCTGTAAGATTTTTTCTACTCCTTTTTTCTCTAATCTTTTTTGGTAAAGCATATAACAAGCTTTAAAATCTTTTGCTCTCTGATTTTCAAACATTCTGAAAATACTTAAACCTCTTAACTGCTCAGTTTCTACCGAAATACTTTTGTCTTTGGAGTAGAATTTTCCTACACAGCTGATAGGTGTATAACCTATATAATTTCCATTTCTAAACTGTTCAAAATTTGCAGTAATTATCTCTAAATCAATACCTTTCATACCTTAAAGATACTAAAATTTTAGGGTATAACAAAATTTATTCTATACTTTTTAAGTTTTTTTTCTGTTAGGAGATAATTCTCTACTTTTCTATCCAACTCTTCAACTAAATGATGAGGTTTTACTAAACTAAGATTAGAAAAAATCTCTCTCACCATCTTTCTACATCTGCTTTTGTCTTGTGAAGATTTGAATTTTCCTTCTTTACCCAGTTGTTCAATCATACGATAAGCTTGTGCTTCGGTCATATTTAACACCCAGCTATATTCACCAAATTGTTTAGGTGTGATATTGTTCAATTCCTCCAAAGATTTTACAACATTGGATTTCTTGATTTTATAATAATATTCTGAAAATTTATCTAACAAAATACCATAAACTTCTGGTTGAAATAAATGTTCTATTCTTAAATTTTTTATACCTAAAACCTCTGGAAGACCTTTCATTACTCTAAATTCTATTCTCAAAATATCTTTTGCTATCTTGATATTTCTTTTTTTCCATACCTCTTTGGATTTATTGTAAATTGCTATTCTGATTTTATCAGTCTCGAATCTCACGCCATCACTCTGCTCTAATCTTTCAAAGTGGGGCAAATCCGAGAATAAATAGTGCGAATATTGTTGTATTGGATTATCTACCTCTATATTGAGAGCTAAATCCACTCTATAAAGCCTCGCTGTATGAAGAGATAACCCCAATTCTTTGCCCAATTTTTCTATGGCGTGAGGAAATTGAGAATAAGAAAGTATATTATTATAAGAGGCAGCATAATTGGATATACTCCCACTGATATAAATACCATAATCTAAATGATATTTTACTTGAAAGTTTTTGTAATATCCTACTTTCCAGCCTTTCTCTTTATTTCTTTTAAGAGACCTTAAATCCTTTAATTTTTTACTTAAATACTCCAACTCTGATACTCCAAAATCATTATGACTGACAAATAGTGTAATACTATCAATAGTAAATCCTAACATATCAAAAATTGTATATAAGTTAGACTTACTATATAGAAGTGTTTTTCTTCTTGTATTTGCTTGAATTTACCTCCTCAAACAGGCTGTTAATTTCCGTTTTCTTAAATAGAACTCTACGACCTATGCGGTATTTTTTAATAATCCCTTTCTTGGTATAACTACTTAATGTAGGTAGAGAAATTCTTAATATTTGGCAAGCTTCTTGTCTCGTCAAATATTTGTCTTCAGAAGTAGGATTTTGGTTATAGGCTTTCCCAATTAAATTTCTAAATTTTTCATCTACAATATTTCCAATTTCTTTATAAAACTCCTCTTTGGAAATAGGGCATAAAAATAATTGCTCCATTATTTCATTTTTTAAATATTGGAGCAAAAATATTGTGGTTTTTTCTTGTATTTTTACGGGTGTAAGATTTAGTGTAAGAAAAAGAAGAAAAATTACGATGATTGAAATTAAAAATCTATGACTTTAACTTCTATTCTTTTTCCTTTGATAATTTGGTCTCTGGAAATTTCTTTTATTATTGTATTCAGACTAAGATTTTCAAAGCCCTCTATGTTATCTTTAATGAATTTAGCAATTTCCTCATCAGTTTGTGTTAAAATACATTTTCCTTTTTCAATGGAAACTTCTTTTTTAAGTTGTCTAATCAAATCATAAAATACATTTTTATTGGTATTTATTTTTAACTTTGTAGGAGATTGTATTAAAATAGGTTTTTGAAAAATTCCTTTAATAATATTATCAAATATTTTCAAAGCCTCTAATCTTTCTTGCTGATTGTCCAATTCACTTTTGCTTATATAGATTTTTATATCTTTAATTTGATGTTCAAACCAATTATAGATTTCCTCACTGTATTGAGGATTAAAAAGATACAATTTTTCTATATGAGGTATAGTCTGAAAAACCTCAATATCTATAATTTGTTTGTTGGTATTTTGTTCTTTAAAACTTTCTAATGTTTCTGGAATATTACTTTGAGATAAAATTAAATCTTCAATATCTATGTTCTGTTTCATAATAATTTTATTGAAAAAATGGATGATTACTTAATTGTTCTGCGTTTCTTTCTTGTGAAACTTTGATATATTTCATAAAGGCTTTTTCGGTTCTGTGTCCCGTAATTTTCATTATACTAATAGTAGGAACATTATTTAGAAAAGCATTAGTTGCAAAACTTCTTCTTGCTGTGTGGGTAGAAATAAGTTTATATTTGGGGAGAATAGTTTCTATAATTTTTTTTCCACTAGTTCTCTTAATAATAGTCTTTTTATCAATCCCAGCAATTTCTCCGAGTTCTTTCAAATATGTATTCATTTTTTGATTAGAAATGGCTCTTGGAATAATACCATTATATTTGTCTAAAATGTTTTTCACTACCAATTTTACAGGAATTACTACCTTCTCATTGGTCTTTTGAGTGATTACCTTGAATTCAAATCGATTTCCTTTTTGAAATAAATTTTCTTCTTTAAGCTGAGTGAAATCCGAAAATCTTAATCCTGTATGACAACCGATTAAAAATAAATCTCGCACTCTGTCTAAATATGGTTTGTGTTGTAAATCACAAACCCTTAATAATTCTAATTCTTCATCCGTAAGATAGATATGTTCAACATCTTCCTCTATTGCTTTAAAATGTTTGCTTTTATACACTAAATTTTCATTAATGCCTTTTTCTGTTGCTATATTGAGAAAAGTTTTTAGGTTTTTAATGTGTTTCCCTACAGTATTATTAAGGAGTTTTTTATTAAACAAGTAGTTTTTGAATAGGTCGTAAAAGTCTAAATTGATAGTGTCAAAAGTTAGTTTATATCTCTTTAATTCCGAAAAGTTTTTAAGATGATTTAATAAGGCTCTATATACTTGTAATGATGCGTCTTTTTTATCCAACTCCATTAGTTTTATCTCCTCTTCAATGAACTTAATAAGGTCGTTAGGTTTTGAAGTTAATTTTTCTTCTCCTAATTCTTTTTTTAATTCTTTTTTTAAAGCATCTATGGTAATAATTTCTTTATTATTTAATAATCTCCTATAACTATTGTTAATTGCTGTTTCTATGTTGTTTAGTCTCTGGTTAAATTCTGGATATTCTGGAAATTGTGAGGTTTCTTTTACTCTCTGTTTTGTTGAATTCCAAAATTTAGGGTTGATTTTTTCTCCTGTTGAGTATTTCAAGCGTTGGTTAGCATAATTATAGAAAAGATAAATTAAAGTTTCCTCTTTAGCGGATGGTTCTTTTAATACAAATTTTGCATTAGGCATAATCAAGTTATTTTTTAGCAAATATAATATTAAAATTATTAGGGGACATATAAGGGGACGGAATATTTTGTTTTATATTGTTTTTATTTACTTTTAATTTTCTGTAAAACAGAATAAAAACCTTTATATAAGGTGTTTTAAGGAAAAATAAAAGAAAGGTAAGTATATTAGGTTCTGGTTCCTTCCTTTCTGCAGATAATCTTAATTTTTAAGATTACAAAAGAATAAAGTCAGGAATTTCAGAATGAGATTCCTGATTTTTTTATTTAAATTTGGACAAAAAAGAATGAAGAAAACATTTTATTTCATTGGGTTGATTCCTGCTGTGTTTTTAGCACAGGAGAAGAAAGATTCTGTGAAAGTTACAGAGATAAAAGAAGTTTCTATAATAAAGAAACAGCCTGTAGCACAGACTTTAAAAGGATACCAACTGAATGTTTCAGGGACAACACTGGAGCAGAAAGAGAATGTTTCTGAAATTATAAAATTTTCTCCAAATGTCAGCTATTCCAACGGACTGAAAATTTTGGGAAGTGACAAAATACAAATCATTCTTAACAAAAAAGAAGTCAAAATAAGCCCTGACCAGTTTGATACTTTTCTGTCTTCTCTCGACGCCAAAACCATAAAGAGTATAGAGATAAACGATACTCCAGATGCTTCTATGGACAGCCGCTACACAGCGCAGATTATCATTACAACTAAAAAAGTGGAAGGGCAGGTTCTTGGGCTGGGAACAGGTGTTTATTATAACGATAAATTTGGGCATAACAGCAATACCAACTATATGGCAACCTTCGGGAAGCTCAGAGTTTATGCATCAGGAGATTATTTCATAAAATATTCTGATGCGAAAGGAAATTCCCTTCAAAAATGGACTGACCAACTGACTAGAGAGGGCGAATATGGAGGCAAAACCAAGCGTTTTGGGAATAATGCAACCTTTAATTTGGATTATGATTTTAATGATAAACATAAGCTGAGTTTCCTTTACAACTATACAGCCGATATGGATTTGGATAAAAACTATGTTTATCACTACAAAACTCAGACTTTATCCAGTTCAGGGACTTCTTTTATTAATAATTTTTCTGAAACCAAGGATAAAACGCATACATTTTCTTTGCAGTATGACTTTTCATCAGACAAAGATGATGAGCTGACTATCAATGCCGACTATGCTTTGGAGAAGTTTTATAATCCGTTTAGGAGTTATAATGATTTTTATACAAATGGTATATTTTTAAATTCAGAAAATTACACCCAAAACGGCAGATTAGATTATAAAATCTTTACAGCTTCAGCAGATTACACTAAAAAAATCAACGAGCAGAACAAGCTCTCATTTGGAGTAAAATTTTCCAATAGTGACAATAGAAATACAGCTGATTATTATAGTTTTGATACTTTTATAGACAGTCGTTCACAGAATTTTTATTTCAATGAAAATATATATTCCGCTTATCTCAATTATTCTTTGTCCAAAGGAAAATTAAAGTATAATTTGGGATTAAGAAATGAATATACTGCTGCTGATTTTCAAACGAATAAAGGATTAGACGGCAGGGCGAATTATAATAAATTTCTGCCTTCGGCAACGGTTACATACACTCACAATAAAAACCATACTTTTTATCTTCACGCTTCCAAACGATTTACTAGACCTTCTTTTTTCAGCTATGACCCTACCATCATGGTGGAGCAGACCGATGTGTGGAGTTCTGGAAATCAGTATCTGAAGCCAGTGGATTATTTTATCTCACAGGCAGGATATGTTTTGATGAAAAAATATTCTTTTGTGTTTCGTTATCTTTATTCAGAAAACAACATTATCAATGTTTCTAATCTCTTGAACAACGGAGTTTTATTTTCAAAACTTGAAAATGCTGGATATCAGAATACTTTTCTTTTTAATATTAATATTCCTGTAAAAATTGCTGATTTTTGGAATACAACCAATAAAATAAACCTTTCTCACAGCTGTTTCAAAGCTGGGCAGTATAACCTTTCAACCCACTCTTATTATGCTACTTTGGAGAGCATTCATAGTTTTGATTTGTTCAAAAAAGTGAAATTAGATGTTTCAGTGAATTACTCCACGCCCAGCAGACAGCAGTTTAATTATAATTATTCCAATTTTTATACAGACCTGAATCTGAGAATTCCATTATTTGAAAATAAAGCGAATTTAACACTGAATATTTCCGATGTTTTCAATACCAACAGAGTGAAAGGATATTCGGATATTAACGGAATTTATACTTATAATTACACCAAAAACAATTCTCGCGGAATTTCTATAAAATTCTCTTACCAGTTCCAAACAGGGAAGAAATTTGATAATGACATAAGAGACACCAGCATAGATGATTTACTGAATAGAACAGGGAAATAAGGCTTATTTTCAGGAACAAAAAAGAGTATTTCATTTAGAAATACTCTTTAAAATATTAGTTTTCGCTTAATCCATCTACTTGGTAGTTTATACGCTCGATTTTAGCATCTTTAAGAGAGTAGTAAGCACCAACGATTTTGATTTCTCCTTTGTCCTCTTTTTCTTTGATATATGGACTTCTCTTACGGATTTCATCGATTGTATTTTTCACATTGTTTACGGCTACATCATGCACATATTGCTTGTTTTTAGTAGATTTTTCACCTGTGAAAGTTTTATTCGTCATAGCCACAGCTGGTTTTATTTTAGTAAGCATTTCAGTGATGTTACCCAATTTCACATCATCGATTGTACTTTTTACAGCACCACAGCTCTCGTGTCCTAGTACCATAATCACTTTAGAACCAGATTTTACTGCATACTCCATACTTCCTAATTGGTCTACATCTACGAAGTTACCGGCTACTCTTCCTACGAATAGGTCACCGATACCTTGGTCTAAAACATCCTCTACAGGAACTCTACTATCTATACAGCTTAGAACATATGCTTTTGGATATTGTCCATCAACTGCTTGTAATACTGCAGTAGAGTGGTCTCTGGCTGTGATTGCTCCTGTTCTAAAACGCTCATTACCAGCTGCTAATTGCTGAAGCACCATATCAGGAGTTAGTTTTTTCTGTTCTTCTTCAGATAAAACATGGTATTCTGTAATTTCAATACCATTTACTTCTTTTGTCTTTTCATACTCAGATTTGTGTTTTCTTTCTTTTTTGTGGTCATCATGTGCTTCTTTTTTGTCTTCTTTTTTACAAGATGCCACACTCAAAATTACTCCTAATACTAGAGCTGATTTTAAAATTACTTTTTTCATAAAATAAAATTATTTAATATTTGTTCAATGACAAAAATATATTTTTTCTTTTAAATATGCTCGTTATTTTAATTAAAATAATAAAATTTTAACCAAAATTTAACAATCATAATAAGTTTTTAACAAATAAAATATGGATTTATAAAAATATAAAGGTTTATGAAATAAATAATGGTTATATTTGCTGAATTTAAAAATTTAAAAATGAGAAAAATAGCATTCACATCTCTTGCCTTAGTATCATCTACGGTTTTCGCTCAAGAAAATCAGTCGGCTAAGGATTCTCTGGTTATTTCTAATAAGAAGGAATTAGATTCTTTAAAGCTGGAAATCCAGTCTTTAAAGGAAATAGTGGCTGCCAATTCAGCCGATAAAAAGGAAGAGGAAAAAAAGGCTTCCAAATGGTATGATAAAATTTCTTTTGGGGGATATATTCAAGTGAGATATAATGAATTTTTAGAAACAAATCCAGAGTTAGATTGTGAGCAATGTGATCCTTATTGGGGAAAGGGTGCTGATGGGATTTCTTTTAGAAGAGTGAGATTTAAATTTGAAGGTCAGATTTTACCAAGAGTTTATTTTTATTTACAACCTGACTTTACTAAAGTTGTTGGCTCGTCAAGATATATTGCAACATTACAGGATGCTTACCTTGATGTTGGATTAAACTCAAAAAATGAATATAAAATTCGTTTAGGACAAAGTAAATTACCTTTTGGATATGAAATAATGCAGTCCAGTAGTGAGAGAATTCCTCTAGATAGGAGTGATGCTATCAATAGTTCTGTGAAAGGAGAAAGGGATTTTGGAATGTATTTCATGTGGACTGGTCAAAAGAGGAAAGATATAATGAGCGAGATTAAAGATAAGGGATTAAAACATTCAGGGGATTTTGGAGTTTTTGCTTTTGGGTTTTATAATGGGCAGGCAGCCAATAATACTGATAAAAATAAAAAGTTTCACTGGCTTACAAGAATTTCTTATCCTTTCAGATTAGGACAGCAGATTTTAGAGCCTAGTATACAGGCTTATACAGGAAAGTATGTCATCCCTCAAGTAAGTACGGGAGTAAAGGTGAATAATAATGGGGAGTATATAGATCAGAGAATAGCAGCATCATTTGTTCTTTATCCTCAGCCTTTCGGTATTCAAATAGAGTACAATATAGGTAAAGGTCCTCAATATAATCATGATACAAATTCTATAGAAGCTAAAAATCTATATGGAGGATATGCAATGTTTTCTTATTATATAAAGAAATGGAACCAGCTTTTTATTCCTTTTATGAGGCTTCAGCATTACAATGGAGCTAAAAAACATGAGTTGGATGCTAGGAGTTATAATATGAAACAATTTGAGTTAGGAGTTGAGTGGGCTCCATTCAAAGCTCTTGAAATAACAGCTGTTTACACTTACTCTGATAGAGCCCACAAGGATTTCGCAAATCCTAACTACCACGAAAAAGGAGGTTTGATAAGATTACAAGCGCAATTAAAATTCTAACTAAATACAAAAAAGACTTATCATAGTGATAAGTCTTTTTTTTGTTAATGAATTAAATAACTCCTAATTCTTTTCCTACTTTCTCAAAAGCTGCGATGGCTTTATCCAAATGTTCTTTGGTGTGGGCTGCAGAGAGCTGAACTCGTATTCTTGCTTTTTCTTTCGGTACTACTGGATAGAAGA
>CALHQK010000139.1 GCA_938037185.1 uncultured Riemerella sp. | reverse complement strand
GCTTACCCAGCCTCTTTCAATCACCAGCCTTCGGATGTCCGCCTGCGAACCCAATAAAAAGCCGTATGTAGGACCGCCCAGCGTCTGCCCGTAACCATAGAAATTAGGCGCTGATAAAAGCCCTGGAAGCGAGATTCCGCTGGTTTCATTATAGTTAAAATTAACTTGTTTTATAGATGTCAGAGCATAAGAAAGCGCTTGGTGGAGCTTCAGCCTGTTTTTAAATTTATAGTTTTTGGTAACCTTTCTGCCTTTCTTTGTTGCAGACTCTGCATAAGCCTTTTCCATAGCATCTATTTCCTCTTTTCTTGCCTGCATCACTTTTTCTATATTTTGGAAATACTTGAATTTTCCAAATAAATTCGGTAAATCCGCAGAAGCAGTAAATACAGTATTGGTGCTGTTTTGAGCTAAATGCCCTATACTCTGGCGGGACAGCGCTGTAGAACGGGCAGACCAGTTATACTGGAAACCATAGCCGAATTCCGCATTCATAAAGTCCAAATAAGGGAAATACTCAAATGGGAATTTGTAATTCAGCTGTAATTTGTGATTATACAAAACTGGTCTCCCCGCACGGAATGGGTTTCTGAAAATAGAACCTGTATTCAAACGATCCGCTGCGATATGGTCATTCAAAGTCCGAGTATTGGAATTGATGTCTATTTTAAGCGACTTGGTTAAATTAAACCCTAAATTATACTGCCACCCAAAATAGAAAACTCCAGACCTGCTGACTTCAAAATCATCACCGTTTATACCTGCCAATAAAGCATTTACATTTCTGTACTGCAATTCGGAGTAGGTTCTGTCCATTTCTGCACGGAAAGAGAACCTTGACGGGACAGGATTAAAATTGATTTCTTTAACCCAATTCAGGTATTTTGCAGCCTTCAGAGTATCAGGGATAAGCTTATCAAACGGCTTGATTTCCCAAGGTTTAAAATTAAAATTATAATCTATATATCCTTTGAAATACTGGTGGTAGTTTTTCTTGGTGTGAATATCTCGGTAATAATCATCATTATAAACAGCTGTAAGCGTGAGGTTTTCCACATCGTAGAATTTCTCCTTTTTATCTGGATTGGTTCTCTGCTTCTGCATATTTACAATCCCAATACTCCTCTGCTGGTTGTAGGTTCTTACCGTTCTTTTCAACTGGGATTTTAGAGGGCTTTTTTTCAGTTCCACATCGTTGTCCAGCGGGTTATACATAGGGTCTTCTATGCTCTGTGTATAGGAATAGTTGAGCGGTATTTTCATTCCGAATTTCTCAGGAAGGAGCTTATCCACATTTATTGTCGTGTCAATGTGGAATGCCGTGTTATTGGTCTGCGACCTTTCGGAAGGTTTCTCCGTAATAGCCCCAAAACCAACGGTAGACATAGACCCCGTAGCATTGACCAAAGCAAAATCACCCAAATTGAAATTTAAACTTGCATTAGCCGCATATCCTCCCTTGTTTTCAATGCCTGAAACACGGATTTCATTAGCCCAAAGGATAATATCCTTGGAAACAGATAATGCATCTTGGTTTCTGACCCCCAACATAATCGTGCTGATGCTTCCTAAACTCGGCCTACCTTTTACATAAATCTTTTTATTGGCATCCCCATAGTTTCCATCTGTATAACGGGTATCCATTGACACCGAATTTCGGTCTCTTCTTCCTTTAATATCGGTAAATTCTGCTAAATCAATATTAATGGTATTTTCTGTAGGCCATATCTCATAAGGAGTTCTGGCATTAGCGGAAGTATATTTCAATGAAGCTTCGTATTCATAGTAGTTATCCGTAGCATCACTTCCCAAACGGATGAAGAATTTGGTTTTGTCATCAAGCGCTGTAGAAGTTACATTCCTCAAATCCTGCGCATGGACAAACATTTCCAATTTCTCGTACCTACGAAGGTCCAAAGAAATATTTTTAAATACCGCTCGGGCATCATTGCTCAAGCCTATTACCTTCATATAAAGAGAGCCTTCATTCTGCCGCTGAGTTCCTGTCGTTCCGCTCAATATCTCTCTATTAATCCCCGGTGGAAGGACATAAGGCGGCGAAGCCAATGAATTTTCTTCCAAATTCACGCTTCCTACTTCTACATTAGAAGTATTCACTATTCCGAAGCCTTCAATAGTGGAATTATCCACTGCAACGGTTTTTGTATATTTTCTCCAATCAGAACGAACCAAATCAAAACTTGCAAATCTGAGGGTTGAAGTTTGGTCAAAGCCTGTCAAAAGCATTCTCGCAAAACGCACATTTGAAAGCACTTCTTCACTTCTTTCTCCAGCTGTAGTGTCAAACTGGCGGACAGGAATACGGAACAAGAACCATTTATTTCTCCCCGTTCGCCCATCTTGGAACTTGGTTTCTACTTCCTTAACATCCACTATATTATTTTGACCTAAAACAAGACTTGACTGGTCTAACCGCACTGTATATTGGTTGTAGCTTTCGTATTGGTCTAAATTATAATCTCTATTAACATCCTCTGCATCAGGAACCTGCGAAGAAACATCTAAAGAATTAGCTTCCGAGTTTCCATCAGGGTTTCTGAAATACCGATAACGCTCCACCAAAGAAGACGCCATAGCCCCTTGGAATTTGTTTGAAAGATGATATACAAAATCATCAGAAGCAGGGTCTTGTAGATTAGTGACAGGATTAACAAAAGTTGTCCCGAATTTAGCCGCTTCCTGAGCATTATTCAGTCCATCGTATCCCACATCTTGGGCTTTTCTCTCTGCTCCTTCGGAAGAGAAAGCATACAATATCGGCACTTGGTCTGGCTGGTCTCCCCAGTTCGTAGAAGAAACATTGGATGGTGCAGAATCTGTCGGAAGACCATTTTCATACTGCAGTTTTCCATCTTTTAGGACATCCTCAGAAACATTCCCCAGATGAAGCAATAATTTTGGATTTGCCCCTAAATTATTCCCATCTGCGTAAGGGTCCATCATCCAGAATTCTACATACTCTATATTAGAATTTGTAAAATTGGACACAGAAATCGGTCTCATAAGCCCTGCCCATCTGTCTTGGGTAGATTCTGCTGCTGTGTTCAAGTTATAAGGCCCACGCTCGGTTGGATAGTAAGAAACATCAAAAGTATTGAGGTAAGCCTCTTCTCCTGCGATATAATCCCGCGAGGTATAAATTTCCCCTGAATGAACCCTACGAGAAGCATGGTTAGAAACCGCACTCGCATTTATTCCATTAGGCGTATTCCCGCCGATACCATAAAATCTCGGGTCTATATTATACCAAGAAATAAGCCCTCTTCCGTTGCCATGCGCTATATTATTAGTCAGACCAGCAGTGCTGAATATCGGGTCACTGGTATTTTGTTCCGGCTTGGATGCCAAACTCCACATTGCCGGGTCTTTCAGCGAAATTTTAGAAGAAGTCTGCTCAAAATCATCTATATAAGACTGGTCATTAGCATTTTTATTTTGTCCTGGGAACAAATAAGCCGCCTCTGCTCTGAAACTGATATTAGAAGTCGCCTCTGTTTTAATTAAAGGAACTTTATTAATCAATCTGGTTAAGAAAGGGGCTTCGTTATTATATAAAACATTGAATCCCAGCATGGTATTATTCACCGATTCCTGCCCATACTGCACTTTCTGCGTGAGGGGCGTTTCCGAATAATTAACCGCCGTAGCTCCAATTAAAAAATTTTCGTTAATTTTTCTTTCAAGATTTAAACCTATAAATCTTTTACGCTGAGTATTGAAAGTCATCTGGTTTTCAAGGCTTACATTGATTGCCTGCCCCGAACTTTTTATGGTTTCATTGATGATTGTAACCACTCCCAGCATATAATCCACCGTATAATCTACGCCTTCCACTAGCTGAACGCCATTTGCCGTAACTTTTACAGAGCCTCGCGGAACATTGATTGCCCCTAAAGAAATCCCTTGAGTCCCAGAGCCTTTATACCGCCCTTCTATGGTATATCGCTGAGCTAAGTTACTCTGTGTAGCCACTCGCTTCTGCTCAGTATACAAGTCTGAAAAAACAAACTTAGGGTCGCTGCTTCCAAGCACACTAACTAAATGATTACCAAATGGTTGAGTTTTAGTAAAGATTAATTTACCATTATTAGAATCTATCGTTATATCTTGTATAAAGTCAAAAAGCCCGTCTCCATAGGTGCCGTTACTGTTCTGCTGCAAATCGCCATTGGCATTGAGCCTGTCCCAGTTAAACAACCTGAGCAGACTAATATCCTGAACGCTGGTTCCTGGTAGATAATTTACTTTGCCGTTAGATGGGTCTCTGTAATAGACATTCATCAGAAAGTCTGAAGAGCTTATTTGGTTGGCTTCCAGTGCGTAGATATTTTTCATCATCAAGTTCCACATTGGCGAACTTGTTTTGACTACTTGATTTGGTTTCAACAATTTGGTAATCAGCACAGAAGAATTATCTTCGGAAAACTCCCCAACTTTATAGACTTTAGAATTATCCCCATTTACTGTGTAAGAAAACGATACCGCCAAGAGCTGGTTGTCATTCAGTCTTTGGTTCAATGAAATATACCCCAACTGCGGATGATACCTGAACTCATTATCATTCAGCTTTCTTGCTCTTCTATTGAAAATGAAGTTTTCTCCATCTTTGTACGGCTGGTTGCTTCCTGTGGTTATGTCGTAGAATGGCTGGTCTTTCAGAGCATTATAAGCGGTATTCACATCTCTGATTCCCGCCGCTGCAGTAATATTTTGATAAAGATTATTCCTTTCGTTATCTGGATAAACACCCGTTCCTTCTCCTAAATCCCTGATTCCCACAATACTTTTCTGACTTTGGAGATTTCCTGAACCTTGGTCTAATACCCAAACTTCCATTCGGGTAATGTTGATGTTTGAATTGATTACAGGATACTGCGCAAGGGCATTGTCATATCCATTGTAAAAATACTGCCCAATAAAATAGTGCTGGTTGTCCTCATAATCAACCGCATTGATTTTAAAAGTCTGCGAAACGCCGCCATTCTGCGCCACCACGCTTCTTGCCTCTCCCTGCTGCTGGGAAAGCACTATGGTTCCTGTGGTTTTCCCAAGCTGAAATTCTGTTTTTAATCCGAAAAGAGATTCCGAACCGCGGATAAGACTGGTAGAAAGAGGCATATTAACATTCCCGAATTCCACCTTTTTGATGATTCTGTCCTCCGCATCATCAGCATTTTTGGTGAGTTTATCGTTTAATTTATTTTGAAGTCTGTCTGTAACTTTCCCCTGAATATCTTTCCATGTGGTTCCTCCTTTGGGTATCCAGGCGATATTCATTTTATTTTCAAAGGCAAAACCACTCTGGGTGTCATAGTTTACCTTTAACTGCAGATTTTCTCCTACTTTCCCTAAAATCCCTACATTTATTCTCTGCTGAATGTTTATCGATGTATTGGTTCTGTTTTGCGGGAGAATCATAGGATTGTCTATCTTTTGATATAAAACTCCGAAATCAAAAGTTGCAAATCCCTGCGGAATAAGCTCTACTTTATTCCCACCGAAAATCTTCTCAAAAAGTTTGTTATTGATGGTAATGCTGGGCAGAATGCTCTTCTTTTTTTCTTCTTTTTTCTTCTTATCGGCTAAGGCTTTTCTGCTATCAGACTTTTCGCTATAATATTCCCGAGCCTGCTTAACCTGAATGTACTGCGAATATTGCAGCGGAGTCATCACCAATGGCTCTCCTACCACCAAATTTCCTATTTTAGGATAGAGGTAATAAAGCCCTGTCTTGATGTCATAAAAGGCTTCGTAACGCGTAGGATCCGGCAGAGTAAATTCTTTATTCTCTATAGTTTCTTTTTGATTTTCAGCATTCTGGGCAAAAGCCTGATTACTGAAAAGCGATAAAAAAAATAATGGTGCGGTTTTTAATAAAATATCTTTTCTCACTAAATGTTTTTATATATTTTTCAAAACTTGCTTTACTAATTCTTCTGTGCTGGTTTCTGGGGCTTGTTTCAGAACTTTGTCCATGATTTTCTCGCTCGTTTTCCGCGGAATGCCCAAAACCTCTAATGCAGATAACGCTTCTTCCTTTACTTTATTGTCCATCAGTGGAGTTTCTCCTTCCGTGAATTCAAATTTTTGGACTTTATCCCTCAAATCTATTATAATTCTTTCCGCTGTTTTCGCTCCTATGCCCTTTACCTTCTGCAAAACTCCGCTGTTTCCAGATAAAATAGCCCGAGAAATCTCCGCTAAATCTAAGGAAGAAAGCAGTATCATCGCAGAGACCGCGCCTACTCCATTTACGCTTATCAGCAGGTTAAACATCTCCTTTTCCGCTTTTTCGTAGAAACCAAAGAGCAAATGCGCATCTTCGCGGATAATCTGCTGTGTATATAAGAGACATTCTCTGCCCTGCTGAAATTTTTGGGAAGTATTCAAACTTACACTTACATAATACCCCACGCCTCCCACTTCTACCACGGCATAAGTAGGGGTAAGCTCCTGCACAACACCTTTGAGATAATAAATCATGTTTTCAGCTGTTTATATCTTGGCAAATTTATGAATTTATTGGCAAAACTCTACTGCTCTTCCTCAAAATAGAGGCGGTAGAATTTCCCCTTTTCATCTTTGCCAGTTTCTATCAGTTTTCTGTCCCCATGCACATAGATGTGGAAGTTTTTGTCCAGTTTAATCACCGATTTGAAATAGCGCTGTTGTTTTTTTACAGCGGCAGGATTTATCGCAAAATCTTCTGAAATGGACAGCTGAGTTTCCTGCTCGTAATCAGATTTGTAATTTACAAAACTCTCGGTAAGTCCCTCGTCTCCGCCGAACACAGCTCCAGCAAATTCATCAAACTTAAACTCTTCTTTTTCTTTAAAGAAATTAATTGATTTATTGAGAAAATCGGCCTGGTCTGCTTTAGAAACATCTTCGTATTCCTCTGAAAGGCGTTTGGTGATGAAATCCTTATACACAGCGAGGGTCTCTTGGGTGTGGAAATAGTCATCATCGC
Organism: uncultured Riemerella sp.; assembly: GCA_938037185.1. GTDB lineage: Bacteria > Bacteroidota > Bacteroidia > Flavobacteriales > Weeksellaceae > JABCPE02. Next base: position 1,125 of record CALHQK010000139.1, on the reverse strand, counting down.
GCTGTTTTACTTTCAGGAAATCCTCAAACCAATAATACAAGTCACCATTTTTGTTATTATCTACCACCGAGACGGCATAGCCGGTTTCTTTGCCGCTGTTATAGACCAGCGCCCCTTTGTCCAGCTTGGAAAGCCCTATACCAAAGTCCTTTTCTATGGCGTAACTGTCATCTTCTTCGCTGGGATTTATTTTAAGGAAAGGCTGTTTCTTTTCTGTTTTAAAAATACCTATGGAGTCTATTTTTCCATCTGGAGTTTCTTCGCCGTCAAAATAAACCACGAAAAGTTCGCCTCCCTGTATCCGCGGATTTTCTGCTGCTTCGTAGAGGTGTTTGGCAATATTGGCACTCTCCCAGATGAATTTGTCTTTGTCCTCAAAAATCTCTAAAACCGAACTATATAGGGGATTATTGACAAGATAAGATTCGCTGTAGAACTGAAACTGCTCTTCTGTCTTAAAAGCACTAAGGAAAAAGTCCGCCAGTTGCTCTTTCATCTCTTCATCCAGCTCCAGCTCGTGCGAAGAGAGAAAAAGCCCTTCTTGATTAACCTTATTTCCTACCCGATGTACGATAATTTTTGAAAACATACTACATAGATTTAGAAAGCAAAGATAAATATTTTGCTTTTTCTAAACGAACTTCCAGATTTTTCAACTTAAAAAAATGGTATTTTTTCACCTTTTGAGCATGGCTGATTTTTGCTTGTCTTAAAAATTATTTATACTTTTTAAAGTTTTGATAAAAAACTCCCACAAACTCGCATGGCGTAAACTAAGAATTTTTTGGAAAACAGAAAGGGATTTAGAGTGTTTTTTATGTATATGCGGGTTTAGAAACGGAATACACCACTTCTAATAGATTTTTGTTTCTGAATTCTATGTATAGATATTCATACTCGAGGCGGATTGGAATTTTATTTTTCCCTTTGTTATAATGGATAATTAAGTACTTGGTGCGGTGCGGAACGCTGATTTCTACAAACTCAGTTTTCTCAAACCTTAAACTTTTGTGATTAGTGTATAACAACTCCCCCGTTTCTGATACTATTTTTATTTTTTTCAGAACATTAGGTTCATCGTATAAATGCAATAGGATTTTTACATTTTTATTTTTTAAAATGGGC
>CALHQK010000138.1 GCA_938037185.1 uncultured Riemerella sp. | reverse complement strand
CAAAATGTAGTAGTCTAAATCTCATTTCATTATATTTTAATGGACACAAATTTACATTTTTTTAGTAAGAAATAAAACCTTGAAAATTCTTTAAAATTATCTTTGAAATAATATAGATAAAGCATATTTTGATAGAAATTATTTTACTTTATAATGAAAAGATGTGTCTATACGATAATATATTTTAGTTTTTTCATTCCGTAAACTATCAAGACTAAAAGTTATAAATAAACTATCAGTTTCTTTTTTTAGAGAATAAACTTTCATAAATTCAGTAAAAACAGAATCACTGAAAGTTTTAATATTATCCTTGTTGATAGTTATATTAGGTTCTATATATCCTTTTTTGTGTACATTTATATCTTGGATGGTATTTCCTTTAGGAAGAGGAAAGTACATTATCCATAGGTTGGTTTTTTCTTCTAAATTTTCTATGAATAGATCTTCTTCTGGTGATGAAGGATATACTTCTGCTTTTCCCATGGCAATACTCCAAAAAATCATATTTCCTAAAAAAAATATCATAATACTACCTAACAAAACTAAAATAACTACTAAACTTCTTTTTATTACTTCCTTATTTTCCATACTTAATATTAAAATTATCAATAAATTTTCTCATCTGAAATCCTATCCATACGCCGATGGAATTAAGCGCCAAATCATCAATATCAAAAACACCGAGCCTCGTAAGGTATTGTAGGGCTTCCACGATGATTAAAACCGATAAAAAATCCACAATAAGTTTTTTAAAATTAAAATATTTCGCATTCAGCCAGCCTAAAAATCCAAAAGGAATGAACATGATGATGTTTCCCAAAAGATTGATGATGATACTTTCCCAGGAAGTGGTGTTTTGAACAAAAAGAATCGTGGAAACAAATGGTAAAAGCCTTACAATATTCGCTTCGTGCTGTTCTCTCCCAAATCCGAGGAACATCAGATACAGCAGAAAAATAGTGTAAGGAAAGATAAAAATGCGATAAATTTTCCTAAAAATCATACAAAAACTGAGATTTTAGCAAAAATAAGTATTTTTGCCCTTGAAATTATAAAGTATGAAAAATCTTTTTTGTGTGGTTTTGTCGGGCATATTGCTGTCGGTTTCGTGGCCTACTTATGGCATTCCATTTTTTATTTTTGTGGCGTTTGTCCCTTTGTTATTGGTGGAGGAAAATATTTCTCAATCGGATATAAAAAGAAAAGGCTGGGCGGTTTTTGGTTGTTCATACCTTACTTTTATCATTTGGAATGTCATAACCACAGGTTGGCTTTATAATTCACAAAATCCAGATGGCAGCCCTGCCCTTATGGCGGTGGTTTTCCCTGTTTTGGTCAATTCCCTGCTGATGTCCACAACTTTTCAGCTTTTTCATTGGTATAAAAAAGGCAAAAAACTTCCTTTGGGACTGTTTTTTTTCGTGTTTGTATGGATGAGTTTTGAATATTTCCATATGGCGTGGGAATTTACATGGCCTTGGCTGAACCTCGGAAACTCCTTTGCAGACTATCCTCAGCTGATACAGTGGTATGACACTTTGGGAGCTACGGGGGGGAGTTTCTGGATTTTAACGCTCAATGTCTTGATTTTTTATATTGTTAAAATATGGTGGACAGAGAAAAGGTTTTTGGTTAAAACCTCTGTCGCGGTTTTGGGGCTGATTGCTGTGCCGATGATGATTTCCTTATTTAAATATCATCAGTTTGATGAAAAACCAATGGGAAAAGTCCGTGTTATGATGCTTCAGCCGAATTTAGACCCTTATCACGAAAAATACCAAAAAGACAGCCTTCAGATAGTGCAGGAGCTTTTTTCTTTGGCAGAAAACTCCTCTAAAATAGATTTTTATCTCTCGCCTGAGACTTCTTTCCCTGGTTATGGCGGACTTTCCGAGAAAGGACTTCATAACAGTCAGTCTATCCACATGGTGGAGAATTTCCTGAAAACTCATCCGAAGTCAGTTTTTATGGGCGGAGTTTCTACTCATAAGATTTATAATAACGATGAAGAAAAGCCAGAAAGTGCTACTTTTTACGATAGGCAGGGCTTCTGGGCGGATAGTTTTAATTCGGCATTACAGATTGTTCCAGAGGAAGAAATTCAGATTTATCACAAAGGAAAACTTGTGCCAGGTGTGGAAATTTTCCCTTATATGAATGTCCTCAAACCTATTTTGGGCGATGCTATGCTGAATTTCGGTGGGACGATTGCTTCACTGGGAACGGACAAGGAACGAAAGGTTTTTGCTAATCCTTACAACAAAGGGAAAATTGCTCCCATCATCTGCTATGAAAGTATTTATGGCGAATTTGTGACCGACTATGTGAAAAACGGCGCAAACTTCCTCGGTGTCATCACCAATGACTCTTGGTGGGGCGCATCGCAGGGGCATCAGCAGCTTTTGGCGTATGCCAGACTTCGTGCCATAGAAAACCGAAGAGAAGTCGCTCGTTCGGCTAATGGTGGGATTTCTGCGCATATCAATGCCCGTGGCGATATCCTCGCGCATACGCTTTACAATGAGAAAAATACGCTGACAGCCGATGTTCAGCTGTATGAAAAAGAGACTATTTATAGTAAAATAGGCGACCTGCTGTCTAAAATTTCCATCGCTGCGTTCTGTTTTCTATTCATCGCAAAGCTGGTAAAACGCAGGCCAAATCCACAAACATAATATTGTTTAATTTAAAATAGAGTTTCCACCGAAGGATCGGACTTTCAAGGTAAAAAAAAACGGCGGAATTTTCCCAGATTGGTGTCTCGGACACCCTGAAAGTGTAAACCACACCCTGTATCTTCTATTTTTTTAACAAAAAATACCAACTACACCCTGTAGTTTGTTATCTCGGACACACTGAAAGTGCAAACCACACCCTGTAGCTTCCTATCTCAGCCACTCTGAATATCCAATTCTGAAAAATTCCAGTTGTCTTATCCTTATGGACATTACAAAAACCTATCGGGGATTAAAGAAAAATTGTGTATTTTTGTCGCTTAGTTAGAAAAAAACGCTTATGCGGATAGATATTATTACGGTAGTACCAGAGCTGATGGAAAGTCCCTTCAAAGCCTCTATGATGAAACGGGCGATAGAAAAGGGACTGGTGGAGGTGCATTTTCATAATGTGAGAGATTTTGCGACCAATAACTACAAACAGATAGATGACACGCAGTATGGCGGTGGTGCAGGAATGGTGATGATGGTAGAACCGCTGGACAAATGCATATCTCAGCTGAAATCCGAAAGAGATTATGATGAGGTAATCTATCTCACCCCCGATGGGGAAACGCTTAACCAAAAGACGGCCAATAGTCTTTCTCTTACCAAAAATCTGATATTCCTCTGCGGACATTACAAAGGAATAGACCAGCGGGTGAGAGACCTGCATGTAACGAAGGAAATATCCATCGGCGATTTTGTGCTTACCGGCGGCGAGCTTGCGGCATGTGTGCTGGCAGATGCGGTCATCCGCCTGCTCCCTGGTGTGCTGAACGATGAACAATCTGCCCTGATGGACAGCTTTCAGGACAACCTGCTCTCGCCTCCCATCTACACCAGACCCGAGGTTTATAAAGGAATGGAAGTTCCGAAAATACTGCTGAGCGGGAATTTTGCAGCGATAGAAGACTGGCGCCATGAGAAGGCTCTGGAAATCACCCAGAGAAAAAGACCAGATTTGTTACAATAATTAGTTATAAAACCCAATATCTATTAAGGTGGAAAATAGAAACGAGCTGATGATGTTCTACAATGTGGAAAATCTTTTTCCACCCGATGAGAAATTTCAAAAAGGAGAAAGCCGGAAATTTTCTGGATTGAAGAAATGGAATGCTTGGAGGTATAATCACAAACTGCACCGCCTGTCTCATGTATTCGAACTTATAGAGAAGGAAAAGAAAACCCTCCCGATGATTATCGGTTTAGCCGAGATAGCGGACAACTCGGTATTAGAAGATTTGGTGAATATGGAGCCTTTCGGCGGGCGGTATTCTTATATCCACCATGATTCCTTGGACGAAAGAGGCGTGGATACGGCACTGCTCTACGATAGGACTAAAATAAAATTCATAGAATCTGAGACCATGAGTTTTATCTTTGAGTTTGAGGAAGATGGCAGGGATGGTATAGACACCACGCGGGATGTTCTGCAATGCAAACTGGAATACGAAAATGAAATCATCCATGCATTTGTGCTGCATCTTCCTTCCAAAAGGGAACAGGATATCAACCAGCCGAAGCGGGACTACATCCTGAAAAATGTGAAAGAACGAGTGCTGGAACTTATAAAAGGAAGCGGTGAAACAGTGGTAATCTTAGGGGATTTCAATGAAAATCCTTATGCAGAGAATATCAACTATCTGCTCTACAAAGATGGTTCGGAGAAAATATTGGAGAATCCTTTCATGCACCTATATACAGAGAGGAAGTATTCTACCTACTACCAGCGGCAGGGACTTTTGTTTGACCAGATCATCCTTTCCAGAGATTTTTTTCTTCATAATTCTGTGTTGAATTTCAGAAAAGCTGAAGTTTTTACTCATGAAGACATTAAAACCCGAGAAGGAAAGTATCAGGGGAAGCCTTTCAGGACTTATGCAGGTACGCGATATTTAGGCGGATATAGTGATCATTTCCCAGTTTTAGTTGAATTTTCTAAATAGAAAAAATGAAAACAGAAAATTATATATTAGACGATATAGACAAGCTCATCATCCAAATGCTGATGGATAATCCCAAAATATCTCAGGCGGTTATCTCCCAGAATGTGGGAATATCTACCACAACGGTGCATCAGAGAGTGAAAAAACTTGAACAGGCCGGTGTGATAGAAACTTCTGTAACCCTGCTCAATCCGAGACGAGTAGGCTATAAGGTGGTGTCTTTTGTAGGAATTTATCTTGACCAGCCGAGCCATTCCAAGGAGACCATAGAGGTTTTGGAAGGGATAAATGAAGTGGTAGAAGCTCATTATATTACGGGAAATTATACTTTGTTTATCAAGGTGTTATGTGTTGATAATGACCATCTGATGGAGGTGCTCAGCAGGATACAGACTTTAAAGGGAGTAACAAGAACCGAAACTTTCATCTCTTTGGAACAGAGAATTGATAGACAGCTGAAATTGAAATAATAAATTAAAAAAGATTTAAATTTTAGTTATAATATTTGCGAGTTCGAAAAAAAAGCTGTTATTTTGCAAAATTATAAAGTAGAAATAATTATTAGAGCATATAGATATGTCAAGAATTTGTCAAATTACAGGGAAGCGTGCAATGGTAGGAAACCATGTGTCTCACGCTAACAACAAGACGAAAAGAAGGTTCGAAATCAACCTTCTTGAGAAGAAGTTTTACCTTCCAGAGCAGGATAGACACATCACATTGAGAGTGTCTGCTCATGGATTGAGAGTTATTAACAAGATTGGGATCGAAGAAGCTTTGGAAAGAGCTGTTAGAAATGGATTTATTAAATAATTAAGAAAATGGCAAAGAAAGGAAACAGAGTTCAAGTTATTCTTGAGTGCACAGAACATAAAGAGAGCGGTATGCCTGGAATGAGCAGATATATCACTACGAAAAACAAGAAGAACACTACTGAGAGATTGGAGCTTAAGAAATACAATCCAGTTCTAAAGAAATATACAGTTCATAAGGAGATTAAATAACTATAAAGATTATTAGCGATGGCAAAAAAAGTAGTAGCGTCCCTAAAAGATGGTTCATCTAAAAAGATGACAAAAGTAGTAAAAATGGTAAAATCTCCTAAAACTGGAGCTTACATTTTTGAAGAAAAAGTAATGAATGCAGATGAAGTAGATGCTTATTTGAAAAAATAAGTGTTACTTTCTGTAAATAATACATAAAACTATCCAATTCTTTTGGGTAGTTTTTTTATATTTGCATATACCTTAATAAATATAATTAATGAAATATTACCAATTAATATTCTTTAAAATTTTAATATCTATAAATCTATTTTCACAACAAAAAATAGGGTTAGTTTATAACATAAATCCAGAGATGGGATATGTTTTTTTTAAAGGAGTCTTTAAAGCTACTCCAATTATTGAAGAGAAGGTAGGAACCTTTAATATGGTTAAATTTTTAGAAGAAGAATTACGAAAACATGATGATATTTATAGTGAGGTTAGGTTTGATTTTAATTTTAGAGAAGTAAATCAAATAGGAGTTTTAGGATATACAAAGGATATTAAAAACTATTTAAATCAATATTGTGAAAAGAATAATTTAGATGGAGTATTGGCTATTGTTAGAAATGAATATTATAGATTATCTAATCCATTGCAAATATATCATAATTTAGGTTATAATTTTGGGATAGCCACATTTAGTATACATAAAAATAGAGCTATTCTGTATTATAATTTTATAATGTTTTTCTATATGAAGGAAGACCAATCTAGATCTTTCATTGTCACTCCAAGTTATAAAACACATAAATTTGAAAATCAAGTTTATAATGATAATTATCTATTGAATAATAACCAAGTTATGGACTATTATTTGCCTGTAATACAAGAAATTCTAAAATCTCCTTTAAATAAAACTTTTAAGAAAGAAAAAAATAATTAATAATATGTCTTGGTTTAAAAATATATTTAAAAAAGAAGAAAAAGAAACGCTGGATAAAGGTTTAGAAAAGTCCAGACAAGGTTTTTTTGATAAAATTACCAAAGCTGTCATAGGAAAATCCAAAGTGGATGATGAGGTTTTGGATGATTTGGAGGAAATCCTCATCGCATCGGATGTGGGAGCGGCTACCACTATCAAAATTATTCAAAGAATAGAGGAAAGGGCAGCCAGAGACAAGTATGTAAATACGGCTGAACTTGATAAAATCCTTAGGGAAGAAATCTCTGCTCTTCTGCTGGAAAATCCGCATTCTAAGACAGGAAATATCGATGAAACCAAGAAACCTTATGTCATCATGGTAGTCGGTGTGAATGGTGTAGGGAAGACAACTACGATAGGAAAATTAGCCCATCAGTTCAAAACCCAAGGGAAAAAAGTGGTGCTGGGTGCGGCGGATACTTTCCGTGCGGCGGCAGTAGACCAGCTTGTGATCTGGAGTGATAGAGTAGGCGTTCCTATTGTAAAACAAGGAATGGGGAGCGACCCTGCTTCTGTGGCGTTTGATACATTGCAGTCGGCTGTTGCGCAGAATGCAGATGTAGTCATTATAGACACAGCGGGAAGGCTTCATAATAAAATCAATCTGATGAACGAGCTTTCTAAAATCAAACGAGTGATGCAGAAAATCGTTCCAGATGCTCCGCACGAGGTGCTTTTGGTTTTGGATGGCTCTACAGGGCAGAATGCTTTTGAACAGGCGAAGCAGTTTACAGCAGCGACAGAAGTAAATGCACTTGCTGTGACTAAACTTGATGGAACAGCGAAAGGCGGTGTGGTTATCGGGATTTCAGACCAGTTCCAAATTCCTGTGAAATACATCGGCGTAGGCGAAGGAATGGAGGATTTACAGTTGTTCAACGGAGAAGAATTCGTGGATTCCTTTTTCAAGAGAGAGAGATAATGTCCAGAGCTTTGCTTTTTATCAATGGTGAGCCTCCCAAAACACTGCCTTCATTGGCTGATTATCAGCTGATAGCGTGTACGGATGGGGCTTTTCATTATTTAAAGGAGAAAAATTTCCCATTGGAGAAACTAACCTTTATTTCAGGGGATTTTGATTCTCACACGGGAGCAGATGAGGTTATTTATCAGGGGAAATTTGTCCATACACCAGACCAAAATAAAACAGATTTTCATAAAGCACTGGAAATCATCGTAGAAAAAGGAATAAAAAAAGTGGATGTTTATGGAGCAAGCGGGCGTGAGCAAGACCACTTTTTGGGGAATATTCATACGGTTTATTTGTTTAGGGAAAAGTTGGAAATTAGTTTTTTTGATGATTATTCCACTTATTTTTTTATTCCAAATGATTTTACCATTCGGAAAGTAAAAGGAAAAATGGTTTCGCTGCTTCCTTTTCCAGTGGCCGAAAATATCTTTACCCAAGGGCTTCACTGGGAGCTGAGGGGAGAGAGCCTTTCACTGATGGAGAGAATAGGCACTAGAAACAGGGTAGATACCGATGAAATATCCATAAAATACGATAAAGGCAGTTTACTTTTGTTTATAGAAAATTAAAAATTATGAGAAATATTATTGTTTTTATTTTGTTGTTTTTATCCGCTCAGTTCGCAGCTCAGCCTGGGGGAGGAGGCGGATTGCGTGTGCTGAATGTATATGATGAACACAAACGACCTGTTGATGTTGAACAATTAAAAGTAAAGCTTTTAAAACTGGACAGAGTGGCGAATATCGTTGCTGAGGAAGATTTTTATGTAGGAAGAAATGAGAAAAAAATGATAGTTTTACCTCCTTCCGATTATTTTTCAAAGACTCAAGGGCTTGTTATTACCTATAAGAATAAAACTTATCGCATTGATTTTGAAAAAGTTAGAGGTATGAATGGCGCTGGCCGTGTAGAAGAAATAGATTCTTTGGTACTGTTCAAACCTTATATACTGAGTAAACGCTCTTATGACTACCAAAGTCTCGGCAGGGAAGAGTTTAATAAATACTACATATTACGCGAAATAGCTGATAAGTATCTGAGTTGGGGAGTTACACCTGAAACCTATAAACACCTCTCGGTTATCGACCTGATGTATGACTCTCCTAAGTATGCCAACAATCGTAAGCCCAAGCCTTGGATGGAGAGTTTCAAGCAACTTAATGTTGATTACGGAGATAGCAATACGCACAGCAAGGAGGAATACGCTGATTATCTGAAAAGAATAGATGAAATGATATCCAAATATGGGGATTTAGAACCTTTTGTGATATTCAAAATGCGCTTTTTGTACGAAGAAGCTTATTACAAAGAGTTTATATCCTACTATGAAAAGAAACCTGCAGGATATAGGAATTTTTCTGGAGAAGCCATAGGAGCTTATTGCTACATAAAAGAATATGATAAAGCCATTGCTTTGGCTAAAGAGAGGGCGTCAGAGGAAAAAAGAAAATCCGAAGAATATTTCGGGAAGTTTGTTTATATATCGTATAATTTTGATTGGCTTTTTATAAAATCATACTATAAAAATGAATCTATAAAAAACGAGTTAGAATCCTTTGTCAGCAAAATTGATTTGGACAAAGATGACAGAAACCATTTAACAATTTTGAAAAGATTTGAAGAACTGAAACGCTACGACAGCTATAGAGGAAAGAAAAAACTCACTGACAAAGAGAAGGAACAGAAAAAATGCATGGAAGCCAATCTGCTGGAGGTATTTAAAGAAGGCTGTATTTGGTGTAATGATTTTGAGGATTGTCTTAAGGATTAATATAAATATGGTATCTTTGCAGAATAGAAAAATTAAAAAGAATTTATGTCAAATATTTTAGCCATAGTAGGGCGACCTAATGTAGGGAAATCCACTTTGTTTAATCGTCTTTTGGAGCGCAGGGAAGCCATCGTAGACAGCACTGCGGGGGTTACCAGAGACCGCCATTACGGAAAAAGCGACTGGAACGGCGTGGAATTTACCGTGATAGATACGGGAGGATATGATGTGGGAAGTGATGATATCTTCGAGGAAGAAATCAGAAGACAAGTGCAGCTGGCAGTGGATGAGGCGACTTCTATCGTTTTCATGGTGAATGTAGAAGAGGGGCTTACCGATACCGACCAAGAAATCTACCAACTTCTTAGAAAAGCGAATAAACCGCTGTATGTGGTTGTAAATAAAGTAGATTCATCAAAGGAGCTTCTTCCTGCTACGGAATTTTATCAACTTGGAATAGAAAAATATTATACGCTTTCTTCTGCTACGGGAAGCGGAACGGGAGAGCTGCTGGATGATATCGTTAAAGATTTTCCTACTACGGAATATGTAGATGTGTTTGAAGGGCTTCCGAGAATAACCATCGCTGGGCGACCTAATGTAGGGAAATCTACACTGACCAACGCTCTACTGGGCGATGAAAGAAACATCGTGACGGATATCGCAGGAACTACACGAGACAGCATAGAGACGGTTTATAATAAATTCGGGCACGAGTTTATTTTGGTGGATACAGCAGGAATGCGTAAAAAATCCAAAGTAAGTGAGGATTTGGAGTTTTATTCTGTGATGCGTTCCATCAGAGCGATAGAAAATTCTGATGTGGTTATCCTGATGATAGATGCTACCAAAGGCTGGGAAAGCCAAGATATGAATATCTTTGGGATAGCACAGAAAAACCGAAAAGGAATAGTAATTTTGGTTAATAAATGGGATTTGGTAGAAAAAGAAACCAATACCATGAAGCAGTTTGAAAACCAAATTCGTGAGAAAATAGCTTTGTTCAGTGATGTACCTATTTTATTCATTTCGGCATTGACAAAACAAAGAATCTTGAAAGCTGTGGAAACGGCTGTGGAAGTCTATGAAAATCGTAAAAAACGAATTAAGACAAGTAAGCTGAACGAAATCATGCTTCCTATCATAGAAAACACGCCGCCGCCAGCTCTGAAAGGGAAATACATCAAAATAAAATACTGCACACAGTTGCCTACGGTGACGCCGCAGTTTGCGTTTTTCTGTAACCTGCCGCAGTATGTGAAAGAACCTTATAAAAGGTTTATAGAAAACCAATTGCGTAAGAATTTTGATTTTACTGGAGTGCCTATTGAGGTTTATTTCAGACAAAAATAGTTTTCGTCCTCTTCCTTTTGTATAAGGAGGGGGATATTTTTAATAATATAGAAAAAATTAAACAATTATGATACATATACTTTCTAACGAGTTTTCGCTGGTTAATTCTTGGATAAATGAACTGAGAAATGTGGAAGTTCAGACCGATAGAATGAAATTCCGTAGAAATATGGAAAGAATAGGCGAAATAGCAGCCTTTGAAATTAGTAAAAAATTGGATTACAAAGAGATGGAAATCACTACGCCTTTGGATAAAATCAAAGTGAAAGAAATCGCTGTTCAGCCTGTGATTACCACGATTTTGAGAGCGGGAGTTCCACTGTTTCAAGGAGTTTTGAATTATTTTGACAAGGCAGACTGCGGTTTTGTGGCGGCGTATAGAAAACACGATATGAACGATTATTTTTCCATCAAACAAGATTATCTTACTTGTCCTAATATAGAGGGAAGACCGCTCATCGTGGCAGACCCTATGCTGGCTACTGGTGCCAGTCTGATAGAAGCCCTGAAAGACCTGCTTACCCACGGAAAGCCTTCGCAGATACACATCGTGGCGGCTATTGCCAGCAGACAAGGTGCAGAGGCTATCAGAACGGCTTACCCAGAAGCGCAGATTTGGATAGGTGCGATAGATGAGGAGCTGACTTCCAAGGGTTACATTACGCCTGGGCTGGGCGATGCGGGAGACCTTAGTTTTGGGGAGAAATTACAGAATTAGGAGTGGTATATTGCTGAAAGGCGTTTAATTCGGATTTTCTGAGTTTTATGAAGTTTTGATTTAATCTAAATCTTGTTCTTTTAATAGTCTTTTGTGGATGATTTGAGCCATCGCAACACTCATTTCATAGAGTAACAATAGCGGAATAGCCGCAATGAACATACTGACTACATCGGCAGGCGTGATGATAGCCGCGATAATCATAATGATGACAATGGCGTGTCTTCGGTAAGTTTTCATCAGCTGAGGAGTAAGAATTCCTAATGAAGTCAAAACATAAACTATCATCGGAAACAGGAAGATAATCGCCATTCCAAAAACCACTTGCAGGAATATGGAAAGATAGTCAGACAGGTCATAGCTCAGCCTTATTTCATCTGAAATTCTAAAGAAATACCCAAAATTGATAGCGAATGGCAAAATGATGAAATACCCGCACAGCGCTCCAAAGAAAAACAAAATCCAAGTGCCGTGGATGATGATAAGCGAATATTTTCTCTCGTTAGGCAGCAGAGCAGGACTGATAAATCTCCACAGCTCCCAAATAATATAAGGAAACGCCAAAAGAATTCCTCCAAAAATAGAAATAGACATCATTACATTAAACTGCTCGTACAGTTTTCGCACTTGTATAGGAAATGTCTCAGGAAGCGAAATGCTTTCTTCGCCCAAATATTCTTGGGTGAAATAATTGATGTATCTAAAAGTAGGAAAATCAGGTTTGGTAGGGTAGAAAAGGATATTATCCACTACCCAATTGGTATTGATTCCGATGAAAACTGCAGCGATGATGATGGCTATCACAGATCTTATAAGGTGTCCGCGCAGTTCTCCCAAATGGTCTAGGAAAGACATTTCTTTTTGGTCGCTCATTCTGTTTTTTTAGTTTATGCCCTCATCCAAAAGGCGGTGTAGGTCTATGATTCCGAAGTATTTCCCGTGGTCTGTCACGACCAGTTGTCCGATGTTGTTTTGTTTCAGTATCTGCATGGCTTCCTTTGCGAGGGCATTTTTTTCTATGGTTTTAGGGTTTTTACTCATAATATCTCTTGCGAAAATCCCTGAAATAGAGTCTCTCTCGGAGAGCATTCTTCGTAGGTCGCCATCGGTGATTACGCCTTTTATTTCTTCGTTTTCGGTGATTACGGTGATGCCATGTTTAGAGCTGCTGATGGAGATAATGACTTCTTTTATGGTTGCATTGATGTCCACTTTTGGTTTGTTTTGAGAGAGAAACTGCTCTACTTTCGCGGTTTGTTTGCCCAAAGCTCCACCAGGATGGAATTTAGCGAAATCCTCTTTTTTGAATTGGTTAAGTTCCATCAGACACACTGCCAGAGCATCGCCCAGAGCCAGCTGAACCGTAGTGGAAGTGGTGGGAGCCAGTTGATTAGGGCAGGCTTCTTTGGAAACATGCGTGTTTAAGGTAATTTCCGAAAACTCAGCGAGTTTGCTTTTCATATTTCCTGTCATCCCAATGAGCGCCGAAGAATATTTCTTTAAAAACGGCAGAAGATTTACTATTTCGGGTGAATTTCCTGAATTGGAGATGCACAGCACTACATCATCTTTCTGAATAACTCCTAAATCTCCATGAATAGCCTCGGCGGCGTGTAGGAATTGTGATGGCGTCCCTGTGGAATTCAGCGTTGCTACTATTTTATTCCCGATGTGGGCGCTCTTTCCGATGCCTACTACAATCAGTTTTCCTTTGGCTTTATGAATGGTATTTACGGCCTTATTAAAGTTGTCATCGATACGGTTTTTCAAGGCTTCCAGCTCTTCTATTTCTGCAGAGATGGTATTTTTTGCTATTTGGATTAAATCTATTGAGTTCAATTTGGTAAAATTTTATTACTTTTACATTTCCGTTCAAAAATAATAATTTTTTTCTAAAAATAATCATGGGAATAAAACATATGATACAATAACTATGAGATATTTAATTGTTTTCTTGTCATTCGTATTTTTCCATTTAAATGCACAGCCCTTGCCTACAATAATTATTGTTGATAGTATCTCTATTTCAAAGAAACCTCTTTTTGTGAAAAAGATAAAGACAAATAATGTAGAAACTATTTATTTTTTGTCTTCATCTATGAAAAAAACGAAACCTATGGCAATAACAAATAAGAGCAGAAATGTTTTTATTTATAAAAAAGATACTATGGATATTCACATAAATTTAGAAGAAAGAAAACAAATTTTTATTCAAAATCTATATTTTCAGAAAGGAAAATTTTCAATAAACTTTAAAAATTGTAAGTTTGATGGTGATTATTATATAAAAAGTTTCCCGAGTGATTGTTTAATTTATAGAAAAGAAGAGGAAGGAAAAGAGTAGATTTAAGGTATAAAGATAACTTTTTAGTGGTCAAGAACTAAGAATAAAAATTGTTCAACATTCTTTGCAAATCAAATTTATTTCGTATCTTTGATAAAAGACACCTCACAAAATTGATTTTTGAATAAAAACTAAAAACAAATAAGTAAGTATGAAAAATGGGAAAATATCAGATTCTCTAAAAAAATATTTTGGTTTTTCTAATTTTAAAGGACATCAGGAGGAAATTATTTCTACGCTCTTGGAGGGTAGAGATGTTTTCGTTTTGATGCCGACAGGTGGTGGTAAATCTCTTTGCTACCAGCTTCCCGCTCTGATGAGCGAGGGAACGGCAATCGTGGTTTCTCCACTTATCGCCTTAATGAAAAATCAGGTAGATGCCGTGAATGGGCTGTTTTCCGAAGAAGGAGTGGCTCATGTACTGAATTCTTCTCTCAATAAAACCCAGACCAAAACCGTAATGGATGATATAAAATCTGGGAAAACCAAACTGCTCTATGTAGCGCCTGAAAGTTTGATAAAAGAAGAATATTTAGACTTTTTAAAGGAAGTGAAAATTTCCTTTGTGGCTATAGATGAGGCGCACTGTATCTCAGAATGGGGACATGATTTCCGCCCTGAATATCGTAATCTAAAAACCATTATAGACCAAATAGCAAATGTTCCTGTGATTGCCCTGACAGCTACTGCAACGCCCAAAGTTCAGGATGATATTCAAAAAACACTGGGAATGACTGATGCTGTGGTCTTTAAGGAAAGTTTTAACAGACCAAATTTATTCTACGAAGTTCGCCCAAAAGTGAATGTAGATAAGGAAATAGTGAAGTTCATTAACCAAAATAAAGGCAAAGCAGGGATAGTATATTGTCTCAGCAGAAAGAAAGTAGAGGAATTTGCCCAGCTTTTGCAGGTAAATGGAATCAATGCTCTGCCATATCATGCAGGATTAGACGCGAAATCCCGAGTGGCAAATCAAGACAAGTTCTTGATGGAGGAAGTGGATGTGATAGTTGCTACCATAGCCTTTGGGATGGGAATAGACAAGCCGGATGTTCGTTTTGTGATTCATTATGATATTCCAAAATCTTTGGAAAGCTACTATCAGGAAACAGGAAGAGCAGGAAGAGACGGCGGTGAGGGCTATTGTTTGGCTTTTTACGACCCAAAAGATATAGATAAATTAGAGAAGTTTTTGGCTCAAAAACCTGTTTCGGAGAGAGAAATTGGTCTTCAGCTTTTGAACGAAGTGGTGGGCTATGCAGAGACTTCTATGAATAGAAGACAGTATTTGCTGTATTATTTTGGGGAGCAGTTTGACCCTGTAAATGGCGCTGGAGCCAAAATGTGCGATAATTCTGTAAATCCTCCGACTCTGAAAGATGTTTCCAAAGAACTGAAAGTAGTTTTGGAACTGATAAAAGAACTGGAAGAGAAATTTAAGATAAATGATTTGATTTCAGTGCTTTTAGGGCGAGAAACTCCAGTTACGAAGTCTTATAAATTAGAAAACTCTTCTTTCTTTGGTAAAGGAAAAGAGCAGACGGATAATTTCTGGAAATCCATCATCAGACAGGCTTTGGTGCAGAACTACATCAATAAGGATATTGAAACTTATGGTGTTTTAAAATTGTCTCAAAAAGGACTTGATTTCTTGGCTGGAAAAGAGAAAAATCCGTTCATGATAGCCGAAGACAGGAAGTATGACCTTAGCCAAGCCGCTTCGGAGCAGGTTCAGGTGCAGAGTGGTGGAGGTTTGGATGAAAATCTGTATAACCAGCTGAAAGAATTAAGAAAATCTGTTGCTAAAAAGCACGGAATTCCGCCTTATACGGTCTTTATGGACCCTAGTTTAGAGGATATGACAGTGCAGTATCCTATTACTATAGAGGAAATTACAAAAATCTATGGAGTAGGAGAAGGGAAAGCTAAGAAATACGGAAAGGAATTTGCGGAGTTTATTGCTAAGTATGTGGAAGAGAACAATATAGAGCGTATGCAGGATATGGTTCTGAAACAGCTTGTCAATAAGTCTAACCACAAAGTTTTCATCATCCAAAATACCGATAAAAAGATGGATTTGGAGGATATTGCTCAAGCCAAAAACTTGACGATGGATGAACTTCTTTCAGAAATGGAAAGTATTGTTTATCAGGGAACTAAACTGAATATAGACTATTATATTGAGGAAAATATAGATGAAGATCTGGTGGAGGAGTTTATGGATTTCATGAAAGAGTCAGAAAGTGACAGCATGAAGGTGCTTTGTGCCGAGTTTTCGGATGATTTGACTGATGAAGAAATCCGAATGCTTAGAATAAAATTCATCAGTGATGTAGCAAATTAAATTAGAAATTTTTAAAAATTTATAAATGGATTCAAAAATATTAGAAGAAAAAATGGAGCTGCTAAGGTGGATTATCAACCTTAATGATGAGCAGGTGATAAAGAATCTTATCAATTTCAAGAATGAGATTTTCGGAGTTCCTTTTGCTGAACCTACGGTATGTTCTACTGTGGTAAAGCCAGGAAGCAGAGGTTTTGGAGAGATTGTTCTGAGTGAAGATTATTTAAAATTCGAGGGAGCAAGTGAAGGGTTTTTAGCAGAGTTTGATGAAGCGTTTTCTTTGGAAGAAGCAAAGGAGCAGTCAATTAAAAAAATACAAGGATGGTGGAGAGATTAGAAATAGCATACAGCAGAAAGTTTGTTCATAGTTTGGACAGCCAGTTGAATATTTTGTTCAGAGAAGGTATTCTCAATAGAATAGACAGAGCCGAAGAAATGGTAGGCGAGGTCTATGAATTTATAGAAAATAATCTGGATAAAGCCGTAGATACGCCAGAAAAAGTGCATGTGGCAGAGAAAAAATACCTAAGATACATGATAGATGATAAAATAACTTGGTTCTTTTTCTTTAAGCAGGAAGCAGGGAAAGTCATTATGAATCATGTACTTAACAACCAATCGCCAGATTTCTCGGCATTGTAGATTATGAGTCAAAAAATTTCGGTAATGTTCATTCTGCCTAATCTGAAAATGGGCGGGGCAGAGCGGATAATTACCACGATATGTAATCATCTGCCGAGAGAAAAATTCCAGCCGAGTCTTCTTTTATTCGAAAAGGTGGGTGAGTATCTGGATTTCTTGAAGGAAGATGTAGAAATTATAGAAGCGAATACCAAAAGTATTCGTTCTTCTTTGTTGCCTATTTTGAAAACAATAAGACAGCGAAAACCAGACATTGTTTTCTGTGGCTGGGGCGAGATTTCGGCGTTCGTTTCTCCGTTTATTCCGTTTTTTAGGAAAACCAAATTTATTTCGCGCGAGACGAATGTGGTTTCAAAGCATGTTACACGAAAGGAAATCCGATTTTTTTACCGATTTTATAATAATTTTCATCAAATCATTACCCAAAGTGATGATATGACGAATGATTTAATTGATAATTTCAAGATTAAAAAAGAGAAAATATTTAAAATCAATAACCCTGTTGATTTTGATTTTATCAATGAAAAACTATTGGTTTCGGAAAAGCCAGAAGGGTTTGATACTGAGTTTAAAAATGTGCTGGCGATAGGAAATCTTTCCTCGCGAAAAGGTTTTGACAATCTACTGAAAGTTTTTTCTTTCTTAAAAAATGAAAAAATAAAACTCCATATTCTGGGCGATGGGGCGGATAGGGAACTTCTTCTCCAAATGAAACAGGATATGCAGCTGGAAAATGTAATTTTCCACGGACAGCAGAAAAACCCTTATCAATACCTGAAATTTTCGGATTTATTTATACTTTCTTCGCGCTATGAAGGTTTCCCAAATGTCCTTTTGGAAGCGGGAGCCTGTGGTGTGTATGCTCTGGCGAATGACTGCCCAGGGGGAATCAGGGAGATTGTAGAAGAGGGAATCAATGGGGAAATTTCGGATATCAATGAGCATCAGCAGTTTGCAGAGAAGATAAAAGAAATCCTTTCCACTGAGAAAAGTGAGAAAAATATTATCATTAATTCCATCAAAAGCCGATTTTCAAAGGAAATAATTTTGGGTAGATACGAGAAAATATTACTGAAAATTAGGAATTAAAAAAATATTTGTAATATTGTGCTAGATTTAATTAAAAATTGAATAGGATTATGATTAAGAAAATTTTTGGATTAGCTGCTTTGGTAGTTTTTTCAGGATTTGCTACAGCTCAAGAGCAGGCTGTAGATAGTGTAAAAGTGGAAGAAGCAGCTGTGGCGGCTCATGACGATGAGGAAGGAAAACCACTGAAACTGCACCACGCAGAGCCTTTGTATATCGACTTGATGAGAGATCTCGGGGCTAGAAAAGGTGAAAGAGAATGGAATGTAGCTATGGGTGTTACAGAAAATAATGGTTACTATGAGCTTTATCCATTAGTAGAATATGAGTGGGCGGTGGCTGATAGGCTTAGTTTGGAAGTAGAAGTACCTTTTAATGTATATACTTCTGCGGAAAAACTTCCGCATAAATCACCAGGGACAGGTGTTGCAGGTATCAAAACCTCTATCCAGTATACTTTCTTGGTGAACAAAAAAGCCTACACTTCCATGGCGATAGGTTACCTCAATGAAATAGAGCTGAACTCTTTCAGAAACTATGGAAATGGGAAATTTTTCACAGGGAATGTTTATAATCCGTTCTTTGTAGTAGCAAAGGGATGGGGTAAAACCCACAGCATCAGTACGATGGTGTAT
Organism: uncultured Riemerella sp.; assembly: GCA_938037185.1. Lineage (GTDB taxonomy): Bacteria > Bacteroidota > Bacteroidia > Flavobacteriales > Weeksellaceae > JABCPE02. The sequence continues at coordinate 10,682 of CALHQK010000138.1, read as the reverse complement.
GCAGGGCCTGTTTTCACGCATCATTTTGGAAGTAATCATGTGGATACAGACTGGCAGATTAACTCGAGTATTCATTATCTAATTCCAAATTCTAGAAACTTTGTTGGTTTGGAGGTGAATAAGAGCATTACTAAAGAGAGATTTAATATGGTGCTTAGACCGCAGATTAGAGTAGCTCTAAATGATAACACTATTCTAGGTTTGGTGGTTGGAGTTCCTACTAACAGACAATACGAGGGGTATAGTGGTTTCATCAGACTTGTTTATGAACCGCCTCATAAAAAACACTAATAAAATAAGAATCCTGCCCTTTGGTGGGATTTTTTGTGGTGTAGAATAGGAGGATAATCTTTTCTTAATTACTGATCCATTTGTTTTATTGAGAAAAAATGCAATAAATAAAACTCTATTCTGCTCTTGGCGTATTTTTCTTTGACCAAGAAAATTTCAGGAAACAAAAAAACTGCCCGAGAAAACTCGAGCAGCTAGTAATTAAAAAACTTATTATTATGACCATGAGCGCCCTATCAGGGCTGACAACACTGATGCAAATATATAAAAAGTTTTTAGTTACAAACAAATTTTTTTGCTAATCCAAAAGAAGTTCTTGCATTTGGGCTTCCGTGCCGTTGTAGATGTTCAGGTCTACTTTCACATTTACCCCAGGGGAAATGCCGTTTTCGGTAAACTGCCACATCTGCCATTCATCTACATCGGAAGGGACTGGGACATCGTTGTAATTGGCAAGCCAAAGCGGATATCCGTCTAACCTTCCGCGGAGATAATCCTTGTAGAAATGATAATAAGTATAGACAATGGGCTTCCTGCCATAGGCCTGCTCCACGATGCTGAGCCAAGTTTTGACATCGGCAAGGTACTGCTCCTTAGACTTCCTGCGAGGCAGTTTTTCTATATCTAAAACAGGCAGAAAATCACCACTTTGGAGTTTAACTTTATCTAAATAAGACCGCGCTTGAAGTACAGGGTCTTCATCGGGACGGTAGAAATGGTAAGCCCCTCTTGTAAGGCCGTGCTGCTTGGCTTTCTGCCAGAAATGGTCAAAATGATTGTCCTTGCCGCTATTTCCCATAGTGGCACGAAGAATAATAAAGCGGAGCGGAATGGCGCCTTTAGCAATCGTAAGGCTGTCCCAGAGGATATCTTCCCGCCTCTGATAGTGAGAAATATCCATCCCAAAAGTCTTATTGGAATACAGATGGATGATTTTGTCTATTCGTTTCTCCTCTTGAGCTGTATTTTTCAGGGTTTTGTGTTCATATTTATTGAAATACAGGGCATAATAGTATAATATCTGGTTCTTTTTGAGAAGGACTATCAGCAAAATACTCAATACAAAGAATAGCGAAAGCACACTTACAAAAAAGTATCTGCTTTTATCTTTCTTTTGGGTTATTTTAAGGCGCTTTTTGGTAGTTTTTGCCATGTTTTTTCTTCTAAGAATAAAAACGAAAATAAATCCCTGAAAGTGAATTCAAGGATTTTTTTATTTTAAATTTCAGTATTGATATCAAATTCTTCCAAATAATCATGAACGCGCTTGAGGAAACCGCCTCCCAGTGAGCCATCCACCACTCTGTGGTCGTAGGAATGGGACATGAACATCTTCTGTCTAATGGCTATCACATCTCCTTGCGGTGTTTCCAGCACGGCAGGTTTCTTCACAATAGCACCAATAGCCAAAATAGCCACCTGAGGCTGAAGAATGATAGGTGTTCCCATCAGATTGCCGAATGTTCCTATGTTGGAGATAGTATAAGTAGCTCCTTGGATATCCTGCGGAGATAGTTTTTTATCTCTTGCCTTCAGAACCAATGAATTGATGGCTTTCGCAAGTCCGCTCAGGCTGAGCTGGTCTGCATTTTTGATAACAGGAACTATCAAATTACCATCAGGAAGAGCCGTAGCAATACCTATATTGATGTTTCTTTTCTTGATAATCTTATCTCCATCTATGGAAACATTTATCATAGGGAAGTCTTGGATGGCTTTTACCACCGCCCTCACGAAAATAGGCATATAGGTGAGTTTCTCTCCCTCCCTTTTCTCAAAGGCAGATTTGTTTTTGGTACGCCAGTTTACAATATTCGTTACATCACTCTCTATGAAAGAAGTTACATGCGGAGAAACCTGCTTGCTTCGGAGCATATTTTCTGCTATTATCTTCCGCATTCTGTCCATTTCTATTATTTCGTCTCCATCTGTTACAGGGATTACAGGGGCAGGAGTGCTGGCAATAGGCGCTGGCGCTTCTGGTCTTACAGCCGCTGTTTCTTGAGTTTTTCCTCTATTGCTAAGGAAACCTAAAATATCCTCTTTGGTAATTCTACCTTCCAAGCCGCTGCCTTTTATCTGCTTCAGCTCTGTTTCAGTTATTTTTTCTTCTTGAATAATGGATTTTACCAAAGGCGAAAGATAAAGCCCATCTACATTGATAGAAGTAGAAACTGCCGAAGTAACAGGGGTTTCTAATTCTTGGATTATATTTTCTTCTATTTTGTTTTCTTCCTGCGGTGTTGGCTCAGGCTGGGATGCCGGCTCTGCGGAAGTTCCTTCTATTTCTAATATCGCGATAGGTTCGCCTACTTTGGCAATCCCATCTTTTTGTACTAAAATCTTCAAAATCTTACCAGAAACAGGCGTAGGCACATCAGAATCTACCTTATCTGTAGCGATTTCCACTACGCTGTCGTCCTCCGCTACAAAATCGCCTTCCTTAAAAAGCCATTCTATTACAGTGGCCTCCATCACACCTTCTCCCATGGAAGGTAATAATAATTTATATTCTGCCATAATATTTTATTACGAACGACAAAGATAAGATTTCTTATTTAATTTTTCCAATGAGGCGCTTATAAATTTAATTTTGTATCAGTAAATGAGATTTTTCATATTCCTATTGTCTTTTTTATTCCCATCGATTCTATATTTTTGCATCTTATTATAAAATTAAATGTTATGAACAAGATATTACAATTTTTCAACCTTGATGAGAAGATTAACTGGCGCGTGGAAATCTTAGCTGGCCTCACAGTAGCGATGACCATGATTCCCGAATCCCTTTCCTTTGCTATTTTGGCTGGTTTTCCGCCGCTTTCTGGGCTTTATGCGGCATTCATTGCGGGGCTGGTGGCCGCTATGTTCGGGGGAAGACCAGGTCTTATCTCCGGCGGGGCTGGTGCTACAGTGGTTACGCTCATCGCTTTGATAAAATCCCACAGCTTAGAATACGCTTTTGCTGCGGTGGCATTAGCGGGAGTTATCCAGATTCTGGTAGGAATTTTCAAATGGGCTAAATACATCTGCCTCGTGCCAGAATCTGTAATGTATGGCTTTGTAAATGGACTTGCATTTATCATTTTTTCTGCCCAGCTGCAGCAGTTTCAGGTAAATGTGGGAGGAGAAATGCAGTGGATGACAGGCACTCCTATGTTTATAATGGCAGGATTGGTTGCTCTTACTATTTTCATTACCTATTTCTTCCCTAAAATTTCCAAAGCGGTGCCTTCCTCTCTCATGGCGATTATTGTAGTCTTTGCAATTGTTCTTATCTTCGGAATTGAGACCAAAACCGTGGGCGACATTTCCCCTATCAGCGGGACTCTGCCGCCTTTTCATATCCCAAATATACCTTTCACTTGGGAAACTTTTATGATTATCCTCCCTTATGGTGCGGTAGTGGCTGCGGTGGGGCTTACAGAGGGACTTCTGACACTTAATTTAGTGGATGAAATCACTGAAACCAAAGGAAACGGCTCACGAGAGTCTTTAGCACAAGGAGCATCTAATATCCTGAACGGCTTTTTCAATGGAATGGGAGGCTGCCCTATGATTGCGCAGACCTTAGTAAATCTAAATGCTGGGGCAAGAAGCCGTATCGCAGGAGTAGTAGCTGCGGTGACTATCATTCTCATCGTTTTGGTGGCTGCTCCTATTATTGAGAAAATTCCAATGGCTGCCCTTACAGGGGTAATGATGGTTGTGGCGTTTTTAACCTTCAAATGGTCTAGTTTTAAAATCATCAACAAGATGCCAAAAACCGATGTATGGGTAATGGTTATCGTAACTTTCGTTACCATCTTTTCGCACAACCTTGCCGTAGCAGTTTTGATAGGCATCATCATCTCGGCGCTTAATTTTACTTGGCAAAAAGCCAATAAAATGTCTGCCTCTACGGAAATTAGCGAAAACGAAAAGGTTTATTTCTTGGACGGGCCGCTGTTCTTTGGGTCTGTAAGTTCTTTTGAACAGCTTTTGGATATCAAAAATGACCCAAAACAAGTAATTTTAGACCTCTCGCAGTGCAATGTAAAAGATATGAGTGCCCTGCAGTCTCTTAACAAAGTTACTGCAAAATACTCCGCACAGGATAAAGAGCTTATGCTGAGAAATCTAAGTCCCGATTCACTGAAACTCATCAAAAAATCTGAACCTTTAATCAAAGTAAATATCATAGAAAGCTAAATTTAGCATCAAAAAAGAAGAAAGATACCGCCTGTATGTATTTTTTTCTGTATATTTGTGTATATTTGCATCTATAAATTTTTCAGTATGAAAAAAATAGCACAATACAGCCTTATTTTACTCGCTTTTTGCTCCTCCGTAGCCTGCTATAAGGAGAAAGAAATCTATAACCGAAGCGTAGAGACAGAGAAATACGGCAAAATGCTGCTGGGAAGACAGACTAAAAGCCAGCTGAGACAGGAGCCTTTCAACTCTTGGTTTGATGAGGAATACAATAGCTATGAATACGACCCACAGGTGCTGAAAGAACTGAAAAAAAACAACCTAAATACCTGTCACATCACCGTTTTCTTTGGGACTTGGTGCGGAGACACCCACCGCGAACTCCCAAGACTGATAAAAGTGCTGGATGCAGTGAAGTTTCCAGAAGAAAAACTTACCCTAATTGCGGTAAATAGGAAGATAGAAACACCTAACGGGGAGGATGTACCCTACAACATCCGCAGAGTGCCTACCATCATCGTGAAAAAATATGGTAAAGAAGCAGGCAGAATCATAGAAATGACACAGAGCGGCTCGATAGAGACCGATTTACTGAACATCATCAAGAAGAAATAAGTGTTCTTATTCATAATAAGTGATTTTTATAGTTAGAAAAGGGAGAGTTTTTACTTTCCCTTTTCTTTTTTCGCTTTTTAATATAGATTTAATTTATCATGGGATTTAAGAATAATTTTTATCTTTGCAGGCTTGTTTTAAAGAGAAGAAAGAATGAAGATAACGGTAATAGGTGCCGGTGCAGTGGGAGCTACCTGCGCAGAATACATTGCAATGAGGAATTTCACCAGTGAGGTGATTTTGGTGGATATAAAAGAAGGCCTCGCAGAGGGTAAAGCTATGGACCTGATGCAGACAGCCGCCGTAGAGGGCTTTGATACGAAGGTTACGGGCGTTACTAATGATTTTAGTGCGACCAAAAACTCGCAGATAGTGGTCATCACCTCAGGTATTCCCAGAAAACCAGGCATGACGCGCGAGGAACTGATAGGAGTGAATGCGGATATTGTAACCTCTGTGGCGGAAAAAGCCCTCCAATACTCGCCCAACGCTATTTTTATAGTCCTTACCAACCCTATGGATACGATGACTTACCTTGTCCATCAGCGTTTTGGGCTTCCTCGGAATAGAATCATAGGGCTGGGCGGCGCCTTAGATTCGGCACGCTTTCGCTACCGCCTCGCCGAAGCGCTGGACTGCCCTATTTCGGATGTGCATGGGATGGTCATCGCTGCTCATTCGGACACGGGAATGCTCCCGCTCATTAGTAAAGCGACCAGAAATGGCATTTCCGTTTCAGAATTTCTGGATGAAGCAACTCAAAACCATGTCGTAGAAGCTACAAAGCTGGGCGGAGCTACTTTAGTGAGGCTCTTGGGAACTTCTGCATGGTATGCGCCAGGGGCGGCAGTGGCAGGATTGGTGCATTCCATCATCAACGACCAGAGAAAAATGATTCCTTGTTCGGCTTTCCTCTGCGGAGAGTACGGCGAAACGGACATCTGTCTGGGGGTACCCTGCATTATCGGCAGAAATGGGATAGAAGAGATAGTCCCTCTACAGCTGAATGAAGATGAAAAGGAGAAATTCAGAGCCTCGGCACAAGCAGTGAGGAAGATAAATGAAACCCTGCATTAGTCATATCTTACGGTTCGCGCTGGAGATATCCTACTGATGATGTAGCTCGGCAGAATGAGGGATATGGCAGATATTACCAAGATACCTGCTGACACGCCTAAGATATGGATAATATTAAACTCCACAGGAACAGTGCTTATGTAGTATTCTTTAGGGTTCAGGGAGATAATTCCAAAGTATTTCTGCAATGAAAGCAGCCCTAAACCGATGAGATTTCCCAAAACCAGACCAGGCACGATGATAAGCAGGGTGTAGTTAATGAATATCGCCCGTATCTGCCCGTTTGTTGCTCCCATGGTTTTAAGTATTCCAATGGAATTAGTCCTTTCTATGATGAGGATAAAGAGCACCATGATGATGTTGATAACCACTACTACCAGCATAATGCCTACAATTACGGAGATGTTGGTATCAAAAATGTTAATCCATTGTAAAATCTGCGGAAACTGGTCTGTTACTTTCTCGGCATAGTTTTTATAACCGATGGCGGCTTCTACCTTTGGGTAGGCTTCATTTATTTTATTGAAATCTTTTAGAAAGATGTCTATGCCGCCTACCTGAGTTTTGTCCATTTTTTGTATTTTTCGGATATGATTAATATCTCCGATGATGAATAAATCATCTATCAGCCTGATGTCTGTATTGTATATTCCTTTGACAGCAAACTTTCTGTAAATAGGCTGTCCCTCTTCTTTGGAAAAAACTGCCGTGATGCTGTCTTTTACTTTTAGTCCGAGGTTATTGGCTATTTCCTCGGAAATGATAATTTCATTATTGTAGCCTTTTTCTGTAAAGTCGGGAACTTCTCCTTCTACTAAGAATTTTTTGAACCGCTCTCTGTCAAAATCTTTTCCTACACCTTTCAGAATAATTCCTGCAAAGTGCTCTTTATTCCGCAGAATGCCGCTTAGCGTGGCGTAAGACTCGGCGGTCTCTATTTCTGGGATTTGTTTCAGCTGTTCCATTTTAAAGTTTTCTTCATCCAGCACCGAAGAATTATAAGATGTGTTGGATTTAGTAGATTTTACAGAAATATGCCCTCCGAAATCGCCAATTTTATTCTTAATGGCTTCTTTGGAACCAAATCCAGTGGAAATTGTAATCAGCGAAACCATCACTCCGATAGCCACCGAAAGCCTGCCGATAAATATAATGACTTGCGAAAGATTATTTTTATTATCTTTGGAAAATGCAATTTTTTTAGAAAAGTAAATCGGAAATTTCAAAACTTATGAATTTAAAAGCCAAAAGTAAAAATTTTGTAGTAATTGTGCTAATGCTTTTTGCAATTAATCAAAATTATAAAGCACAAAATACCAAAAATGACTTCAAAACGGGAGCAGACCAGCCAGAAAAATACCTGCCGCTGCTGAAAAATAGAAGGGTAGGAGTGGTAACCAACCAAACGGGACTTATCACCGAAACGAATGGAAAAACGATAAACATCGTAGATTTTTTAAAAGAAAAAGGGATAAATATTAAAAAAATCTTCGTTCCAGAACATGGTTTCCGCGGGACAGCCGATGCAGGAGAGCAGATAAAAAACGGCATAGATACCAAAACAGCTTTGCCTATCGTTTCCCTTTATCACAAAAATAAAAAACCAACCGCAGAACAGATGAAAGACATAGAGGTTGTTCTCTTTGACCTCCAAGATGTGGGTGTAAGGTTTTATACCTATATTTCTACGCTTACCTATGTGATGGAAGCGGCTGCGGAAAACGGCGTGGAGGTCATCGTTCTAGACCGTCCAAATCCTCATGATGGCTATATAGACGGTCCTGTTTTGAAATCAAAATGGACAAGTTTTGTGGGGCTCCATCCTGTGCCTGTAGTCTATGGCCTTACCATAGGCGAATACGGAAAAATGGTAAATGGCGAAGGCTGGCTGAAGAATAAAATCAAGGCTAAATATACTCTCATCCCTATGCAGGGGTATTCTAAACAGAAGCGCTATCCTATATTGGAAAAGCCATCTCCTAATCTCCAGAATGACAAGGCGGTCAATCTGTATCCCAGCCTTTGTTTCTTCGAGGGGACAAATGTTTCCGTAGGCAGAGGGACAGATTTGCCGTTCCAGATTTATGGTTCTCCGTGGATTACTAATGCTTCGTATCATTTTACACCAAAACCCAGCTTCGGGGCTAAAAATCCGTTCCTAAACGGACAGGAATGTTTCGGCGAAAATCTCAGCGGATATGATAAAGACCTTCGTGAGCTCAATCTGGAATGGGTTCTCCGTGCGTATAAAAATTATAAAAACCCGAAAGAAGGGTTTTTCCTAAAAAATCTTTGGTTTGATACATTGGCGGGAACGGATGAACTGAGAAAACAGATTGTTGCGGGTAAATCAGCCCAAGAAATACGCAATTCATGGAAAAAAGACCTAGAAGCTTTCCAAAAAATAAGAGTAAAATATATCTTGTATAAAGACTAAAAATAATTTTGAGGCGGAAGGATTTAGAGTCAAGCCATAATGAGTACAATTTTTAGGAGTGTTTGTTATTAAAATCTCTCCCAGTCTTGAAAAGACTGGGAGATTTTAATTATTTCAAAGATTTTACTTTGTTGAGATGCCATTTAAGTCTTTCAAAAGAACCGTTGTCCAATGCTCTTTGTCCTGTAAGCATACCAGAGAAAAACACAATAGTGTCCTTAAAATCAGGATTGTTAATGATTCTATAAGTGCCTATAGTATCATCAAACTCAAATTCAAAATTCATCATATTGCTTTTCAATAAATTTCTTGCAAAAGTATCGCAGACTACGATAATTTCAGGATTTATTTTTTTGATGATTTCTTTTGAAATTTCCAATTGTTGTTTGATAAAGTCAGGTTCTCTCTTATAAAAATTTTCTATGTTCCGCTGTCTAGTTTCTCTAATATATAAGAGGTCAAGAAAAGTCCAATCGTTTTTGTTTTCTACAAGAAGAGGAAATCTTCTAAAATATCGGTCATTATTATTAGTTGCATCAAAACTTTTATAATATTCTTCTTTTTTTGCTTGTTTTTCTCTGAAAGAAGGATTTAGGCCTATGAATAGCACTTTTCTTCCTGTGTGGAACTGAGAATAAACATATTTTCTGTTGATAATTTCTTGTAGTTCAGGGTCTTGGGATTTGTAACTCTCGAATAAGTTTTTGATTTTTTCTTCGTAAATTTTATACATAATTCTATAATTTTTAATTGTAATATTCTATTTCAAATCGTTGCACACCTATGAGTTCTCCATTTACGTAGGTTGTTTGTTGTATCATATTTCCATATTCATCATAAACCTGTTCGATATTGAAAATATCTGTTTCTGAGCCATTTTCATCATATTCTTGGAAAACCACATCGGTGATGTTTCCATTGGTGTATTTTATATTTGTTGTCTTTGTTAGCACATCACCATTGAAATTTTCTTTGTATTCACTGATGATTTCTTTTTTGTCATTGTATTCATACTTGTATATTTCTTTTGTAGTATGATGTTTTGAGTATTCTATTATTTCTACCTTGTTATGTTGGTCATCGTATTTTATAGTCCTTTTCGTTCCACCAAGGTCATAATCATTAGAAGTATCACGCTCTCGAAAAGAAATACTATGGGATTCCTCTATCATATCATTGTTTTCATCGTATTTGGCGCAAATTTTATGATGTACAAATTCTATCATTTCATCCAAAATCTCTCCACATTCATTAGAATACTCATATATGGAGCATTCTGTCTTATTTCCTCGTTCATCATATTGATACGAAACTTTTTTAGGATGAATATTTTCTTTATCACAAGCATTCTCTTCCACAAGTCTTCCTTTTTCATCATAGGAATATATCGTTTTATAGGCGAAATCATCTGTCAAAGGATGTTGTGAGTCTCCGTTTCTCTCATACTTTTCAATTAGTTTTCCTTCTTTGTTGTAGATATAACTTTTTGATTCTAAGGTGTATTCACTTTGGTTATCAGACCAACATCTATGTTTTTCTTCTAAAATATTTCCATTTTGGTCATAATGGGTAGTGTGGTCATCAGTCAAAATTTCTATGATTTTTTCATTTTCCGTTTCCACTATAAAATCCTTTTTGTAGGTGGATTTTTTTATTTTGTCGTTTTTATTCATAAAATGTTTTTTTAAGTTTAAAATTTTTCACAAAGTTACAGCGTAAATACCTTTAAAATTTTGCTCAATTTTGCTCAAATTAAACAAACAATTTTTATCTTTGGTTCAAAATGTAACTCTACAATATGGATGCAGAATATAGACAGGCTAAGAGAAGATTTTAAAAAGGTATATCACTCTAAAATACAGACAACAAAAGATATAAAAGAGTTAGCCCAAAAAATAAATATTAGTAACAGTACGCTTCGCAGGTTTTTAGAAAGAATTAAATCTGAAAGTAAATCTAGTCCTGTAACCTTAAATCTTATTTCTAACTCTTTGGGATACAGTAGTTTCAATGATTACTGCAGACCTAAAAATAGTTCACTTTCGGAGCTGGATGCTTTGGAAATTTT
>CALHQK010000137.1 GCA_938037185.1 uncultured Riemerella sp. | reverse complement strand
AACTTTTGATTAAATTTAATATTCTTATTTTTTATTTTTCTTGGAATTATTTTTTTCCTTTTTATTTTCTTTATCCTTTTCTCCATCTTTTGGGTTGTCCCTCATTAGGAGATCTAGCACCATCTTGGTGTAGTCATACCTTTTATCAGTGAATAATACACTGCTGTCAGAACTTCTATCAAGAATTATGCCTAAATCATTTTTTTCGGCAATAGTTCTGATGGCATTCCAGACTTTTTCTTGGAAAGGCTGGACTACTTTGGCTCTGAATGTGTTGATTTCTCCCTGTGCAGTGAATTTTTCTTTCAAATGAGCCTGCACTTTTTTCTCCAAATCAGCCACTTCCTTTTCCCTTGTTTTCAGCTGCTCTCCTACCAAAAGGATTCTTTCATTATCAAAGAGTTCTTTCTTCTTATTGTAGTTTGACTGCAAGGAATCCAACTGCATCTGCCAGTACTTTATCTGCTTGTTAAATCTCTCATCGGCTTCCTTGTATTCAGGAAGACTTTTTAAGATAAAATCAGAATCTACCACGCCAATTTTCTGTGCCGAAGATACTACAAATCCCCCAAACATGAAAATTATTTCTAAAAATAATGTGTATTTTCTCATTTCTATATCTTTTATAGTGATTGATTCATCAAGAAGTGAGTTTGCCATCCTGAAGGAGAATTAGATGTAGAATAAGGCAGTTTATCAATTCCATAAGCAAAATCAAATCCGATAAGCCCAAACGCTCCCATATAGATTCTCACACCCACACCCACAGATCTTTGTAGTTTGAATGGATTATAAGAATTAAAGCCTTTCCATGTGTTACCTCCCTCAGCGAATGCCAATCCGTAGATTTTAGCTGTTTGGCTCATAGAAATAGGGTATCTCAGCTCAAGAGCAAATCTATTATACAAAATACCCCCACCAGTAGGAGTTACATCCGTAGATGTTCCACCAGATGTAGATGGGTCATCATATCCACGAAGCGGGATAAGCTCTCTACCATCATATCTACCACTGTAGAGTCCTGTTCCCCCCATGTAGAAACGCTCAAAAGGAGGTGCCCCAAGCTGTTTATTGTATCCATGAAGGAATCCCATCTCTGCACTACTTCTTAATACTAACTTACCTAAAATTTCATTATAAGCATCTGCTTTGAATTTTATCTTGTAGTATTCCATCCATCTGTATTTATCAGCAGTAGACATAGTGGAATAATCCTTATTATTAAATGATGAATAAGGTGGAGTGAATTTAGCTGACAACTCTATATTAGAACCCGTAGTAGGGAATATAGGGTCATATCCTGCAGAGTTTCTGCTCAAACTTACATTAAATGCAAAGTTGTTCGCTGTACCATGCGTCAGAGTTTCTTCCCCAAAATAGAATGTATAATTATTAAAACTATATCTCTGGTAAGAAAGTCCTGTATAAAGTGAAAAATAGTTATCTGGCCATTCTAGAAGTTTATTAAGCCCAACAGATGCTGATAGAATGTTTAACTTCATAGGAGTACCATAATAATCAGAATATTTCACACGAGAGTGGCTGAAACTTACAGACAAAGCAGTAGGTCTCTTTCCGAAAAGCCATGGCTCTACAAATGATGCACTATAAGTCTGGAAATACTGCCCAGCCTGCGCTTGTAGAGAAAGTGTTTGTCCGTCCCCTTGAGGAATTAACTTGTTAAATTTCAAGAATTTTCTCAAAGAGAAGTTGTTGAAAGTAAGCCCCAATGTACCGATGAAAGTGTTTCCACCATATCCTGCCTGAAGCTGAATTTGTGAAGAACCTTTTTCCTCTAATGTCCAATGGATATCCACCGTGTTATCCTGTGGATTTGGTTTTATCTCTTGACCGATTTTTTGAGGGTCAAAGAACTGCATTCCCGCTAAATCAAAATAAGTTCTTTTGATATCACTCTTAGAGAAAAGTTTTCCAGGGCGCGTTCTCAATGCACGAAGGATAACATGGTCATGGGTAGTGGTGTTTCCAGACCAAGTAACTTTGTTCCAAGTTGCTCTTTCGCCCTCTGTGATACGGATTTCTAGATTGATAGAATCCCCCTCCACAGACTTTTCTATCGGAGTAATGTTAGAGAAAAGATAACCGCTATTCATGTATAATGATTTCAAATCAGAATCATCATCCTTACCGCCATCTTCTCCCACTTTTTTATTAAATCCTACA
>CALHQK010000136.1 GCA_938037185.1 uncultured Riemerella sp. | reverse complement strand
GGGAATCGTAACATTAGAAGATATTTTGGAAGAGCTGGTAGGAGAAATCCAAGACGAGGAAGATGATGAACAAAAAGTAGTGGATGAAATTGCTGAAAATACATTCTGGATACAGGCTACTCAACCTTTGGATGAGATAAATGAATATCTGCCTGTACCGCTGCCAGAGGACTCTGAATACAATACCTTGGCGGGATATATCATGTATCAACTTTCGGATATTCCAGAAGAAAATCAGGAATTTAAGTTGTGTAATTATGCTTTCAAAATCTTGAAAATGCAGAATAAAAGTGTAGAGATGGTAGAGCTGAAATATGAACCACAGGACATAGAAGAAACACATGAAGAGACAGAAAAAATATAACATATACTGCGAAAGCTCACAAACAGAGAAACAAACTGATGTTCTTCTTTTGGAGGAGGAGAATGTAGAAAATAAGTTGGTTCTTTATAATGATGATGTCAATACTTTTGATTTTGTGATAGAATCTCTTATAGAAGTTTGTAAACACACGCTGGAACAGGCAGAGCAATGCACTATGCTGGTTCATTATAAAGGCAAATGCACGGTAAAGACAGGCGATATGGAAACGCTTATGCCTATGCACCAGAAGCTTTTGGGACGAGGTCTTACCAGTGAAATAATATAAAAAAACTGCTCAAATCTGAGCAGTTTTTTAGTTTTTAGCAATCCATTCTTTGAAGAAATTTTCTACTTTTTCTAAGCTGTAGCCTTTTCCTTCTTCAAAAACCTCACTGCTCTGCGTGTGGATTTGTTTTCCATTTTTATCTAAAATTATGAAAACAGGATACCCAAATTTCTCGCCAGGGTTGCCATATTTTGCAAAAACTTTTTCGTTTTTATTTTTCGGAGAAAAATTCAGATGGTAATAAAGAAAATTTTCATCAACTATTTTCTTTAGTTCAGGAGTTGTTTTTACAAAATTATCAAATCTCAAACACCAGATACACCAGTTTCCGCCCGCCTGTAAGATGATGTTTTTGTTTTCTTTTTGGGCTTGTTTTACTAATTTTTGGATTTCTAATTCTGCATTGTCCTCCTCTCTGTATGGTTTCGGAAGAGCCTGTTTTTCCTGCTGTGGGCTTATTTCAGAAGTCTGAGCATAATATAATGAAGGTGCCAAAACGCCTACAAAAGCAAGTTTTATGAATATCTTTTTCATTGTTAAAATTTTTCCAAATGTAATAAAAAAATAGAATTTACAAAATTTGTATCTTCGCATCCAAAATTTATACATTGAATAATTTACTTTTTCATATTGTTTATTTAGCATCAAAACTGCCACTGGGCGTGCTGTATATTATTTCAGATATTATTTTTTTCGTTAATTATTATATCATTGGTTACCGAAAAAAAATTGTTTATGAAAATTTAAAAAATTCTTTTCCTGACAAAAGTGAAAAGGAAATTAAACAAATCCAAAAGAAATTTTTCCGTAATTTTTCCGATTATATCGTAGAAACGGTAAAAGCGATGACAATAAGTGAAGAAGAGCTGGGAAAGCGTGTGAAACACATTAACCAAGAGCTTTTTCATCAAGCTAAAGCCGAAAGAAAAAATGTGATAATCTTGGCAGGGCATGTTTTTGACTGGGAGTGGATCAATGCCTTTGCGAAAATCATTCCGCAGGAAAACTGCCATCCTGTTTATAGAAAAGTAAATAATGACTTCTGGGAGGAAAAAGTGAAACTCATCAGAAATCGTTTTGGGAATAAGGCGCTGAACTCTCGTGAGATTATCAGACATATATTGAGAACGCCTGTTGATGGGAATTCGGCGTATATGTTCGTGGCTGACCAGACGCCGCATTTCTCTGAGGTTTATTACGGATTAAAGTTTTTAAATCAGAGAACTCCTGTTTTCATCGGTTATGACAAGCTTTCACAAAGGCTGGATTTGGCTTTTATCTATTGTGAAATGAAGAAAGTAAAACGAGGTTATTACGAAGTGAACTATCACCGAATTTACCCTGATGGAGAGCAGTTTAAAGAATATGAAGTGGTGAGGAAATTCCATAAAATGCTGGAAGAAACCATTAACGAGCGCCCTGACAACTGGCTTTGGTCTCACCGAAGATGGAAATATCAGAACGATATCAAAAAATATGAGGAATAAATACTTTTTCTGATGAAACGAATTGCTGTTGTAATCCTAAACTGGAATGGGAAAAGCTGGCTGGAAAAATTCCTGCCTACGGTTCTCAAATATTCTGAATCTGCACAAATTTATGTCGTGGATAATGCCTCTACGGATGACAGCATTTCGTTTTTGGAGAATAATTTTCCTTCGGTAAAAGTGATTCAAAATGCTCAAAATTCAGGATTTGCAGGAGGTTACAATGAAGGGCTGAAACAGGTAAAGGAAGAAATCTACTGCCTGCTCAATTCCGATGTGGAAGTCACAGAGGGCTGGCTGGAATCTGTTTTAGATTTATTTCAGCAAAATCCAGAAATAGCGGCTATTCAGCCCAAAATTCTTTCTTACGATAGAAAAAATTACTTTGAATTTGCAGGAGCAGGAGGCGGTTTGATAGATAATTTGGGCTATCCCTACTGCCGAGGGCGTGTTTTTGATGATTTGGAGGAGAATAAAGGACAGTATGATGATGAAGCAGAAATTTTCTGGGCGTCAGGCTGTTGCTTCTTTATAAGGAGGAGTGATTTTTGGCTGGCTGGCGGATTTGATGAGCGTTTTTTTGCCCATCAGGAGGAAATAGACCTTTGCTGGCGGCTGATAAATTTGGGTAAAAAAATATTTTATACAGGAAAATCAACGATTTATCATGTAGGCGGAGGAACTTTAAACAAACAAAACCCAAGAAAAACTTTTCTAAATATAAGAAATAATCTCTCTATGCTGGTTAAAAACCTGCCTTTCGGAGCATTGTTTTGGATAATTCCATTACGATTAGTTTTAGATGTGGCGGCTGGCATTTATCTTGTATATAAAGAGGGAATTTCGCATCTTTGGGCAGTTTTCAGAGGACATTTAGGGTTTTATGCTAAGTTCCCAGAAAGTTTTAGAAGAAGAGCAAAGTTTCAGAAAAAGAATTATTATCAAACTAAATATCTGGTTTTTAGGTATTTTATAAAAAAGTAGAATTTTTAAAATTATTAAATTATGAAATGGACAAACGACAGAAGTGACAATGTGGAAGACCGCAGAGGAAAAGGCGGTGGTAGAGGAATGATGATAGGCGGCGGGCTTGGAACGGTAGTTATAGCATTGATAGTGATGTTTTTAGGAGGCGACCCTTCGGCGGTGCTGAACAATAGTGGCATTATGCAAGGTCAGGCGCAGACAGAGCAAAGACAGCTGACAGAAGAAGAACTTAAAACCTATGAATTTGTGAGAATGGTAACGGCTGAGACAGAGGAAACTTGGACAGAGATTTTTCAGGAACATGGTTTGGAGTACAGAAAACCGAAAGTGGTGATGTTTGAGCAGGTTACCCAGTCAGGATGTGGGACAGCCCAAGCTGCGATGGGGCCGTTCTATTGTCCAGCTGATGAGACTATATATATGGATATGAGTTTCTTTAATGAACTTCAAAGTAAATATGGGGCTAAGGTAACGGAATTCTCGGTGGCGTATGTTATGGCGCATGAGGTGGGGCACCATGTTCAAAATCTTTTGGGTACTTTACAGAAATCTGATAAAATGAGAAGAAGCGGTCGTTTTTCAGAAGCTGAAATCAATAAAAATTCTGTTGCCGTAGAGCTTCAGGCGGATTTTTATGCAGGAGTATGGGCTAGGAGAAGTAATAACAGAGAAAATTTCTTGGATTCCAAAGATATAGATGCTGCCATCAGTGCTGCTGAAGCGGTGGGAGATGATAATATCCAGAAGCGTTCTCAAGGTTATGTAAACCAAGAAGCCTTTACGCACGGTTCTTCTGCACAGAGAAAAGAATGGTTCATGAAGGGATATAACACAGGAGACATCAGACAAGGAAATACATTTGAAGTACTGAAATAGGGAATTTTGTAGATAAAACTTATTTATATCATGTAAAATATAAATAAGTTCAAGATAACTCATGAAGATGGTATTTTTCTAAATATAAAATGTGTTTAATTATCTATTTAAATATTATCTTTGCACAATATGGAAAGTAACAGACAAAAAAAAATAGCGCAAATTATTCAGGAAGACCTTGCGGAACTCTTTCTAAGACAGGCTTCTGATAGCCAAAAAGGATTTTTAATCAGCGTTTCAGATGTCAAGGTAACGGCAGATTTAGGAATTGCTAAAATTTATCTCAGCATTTTTCCGCAGTCCTTCAGAGAGCCTATTATGAAGGAGATAGAAGAAAATAAGCCGTTTTATAGAAACTTTGTGGGGCAGAAAATGGCAAAGCAGGTAAGAAGCATTCCTCAGCTTAATTTTTACCTTGACACAACATTAGATGATGTAGAAAAATTAGAAAAAGAACTAAAAGGACTAGGGGACAATCCTATTTTATAACCATGAATACGCCTTTTTATATAGCTCTGCGTTATCTAATTGCTAAAAAGGGCAGTCAGGCGGTTTCTTTTATCACGGGGCTGGCGGCTGTGGCAATGATGGTGGCTGTGTCCAGTATGTTTATCATAATCTCTATTTTTTCTGGATTAGAGGATATGAACAAAGAACTGATGGCCAATCTTCACGCAGATATCACTATAAAGGCTAAAGGCAAGCTCCTTCCAAATCCTAAAAATATTACTTCTATTCTTAAAACAGAGGAAAGAATAAAGAGTTTTTCTAATGTAATAGAAGAAAAAGTGTATGTAAGCTACAATGGCAACGGCGAAATAGCCCATTTGCGGGGAGTAGATTCTTTATACACCGAGGTCAATCCCATCAATAAATCCGTTATTTACGGGACTTATTTATCCTTTGATTACAAAGATGAGGTCATCATGGAGGGGTTTCTTAATAATCGTCTGGCGATTCCTGTAAGTGAAAAAGCCCACGCCGATCCTGCCGCTATCTTTGTTCCAAAATCAGGCGAGGGGCTTATTAATAAAGAGGAAGATATTTTTAATAAAAAAGATATCTATGTGGTTGGTATTTTCTCTCAAAATGAGCAGTTTAATAATTATATTTTCTCTCCAATAGAACTTGCCAGAGAAATATTACAGCTTCCTGATGATGCTGTTTATCAAATTGTTATAAAGTTGAAAAAACCAGATGAAGCAGATGCAGTGAAGCGTTCCTTGTTGGAAAAATTAGAAAAAGAAGATATTATAATAAATACCCAATTAGAGGAAAACGAAGCGTTTTGGAAGATGATAAACACCGAAAAACTGATTATTTATTTGATTTTTATTTTGGTAATTTTCATCACGACATTCAATCTCGCTGGTGCAATCATCATCCTACAATTGGACAAAAAACAACAAGCTAAATCATTGATTTCGTTAGGATTTACATTTTCACAGCTAAGAAAAACCTATTTTTATACAGGCGCACTGATTGTTTGTTTAGGCGTTTTCTTTGGGCTGATATTGGGAACTTTAGTTTGTATTTTGCAGATACAAACAGGATTTTTCAAGGCATCGGTAGGTCTGGATTTACCTTTCCCTGTGAAAATAACTTTATATAACTATCTGATTGTCATGTCATCAGCCTTTTTCTTCGGACTGATGGTTTCTTGGATTTTCTCCAAAGTGAATAGACATCATTTGTCATCTAATTAGATTTAAAGCCAATAAAAATGATGAAATTTGGGCTTATCGGAAGGAATATTTCTTATTCGTTTTCAAAAAAATATTTTGAACAGAAATTCCATCAGTTATCTCTACCAGATTACTCTTACGATTTATTTGATATTCAGCAGGTTGAGGAAGTAGAAAAGATATTCAGCATAGATAATCTCAGAGGGCTGAATGTCACCATTCCCTACAAAGAACAGGTGATTCCTTTTTTAGATGAACTGAGTGATGAAGCCGAAAAAATAGGCGCGGTCAATTGTATTTTAATCAAAAATGGAAAGAAAACTGGCTACAATACAGATGTTTTTGGTTTTGAAAAATCCTTATTGACTTACCCAAAAATCCTATCAGAAAAGGCTCTGATTTTAGGAAACGGAGGAGCAGCAAAGGCCGTGAAATATATTTTTGATAAATATAATATTGATTATCAAACAGTTTCAAGGAAAAACGAACTTAATTTTGAAAACCTTTCGGAGGAAATCGTAAAAGAGCATAAAATCATTGTTCAATGCACGCCTGTAGGCACTTTCCCAAATGTGGAGCAGAGCCTTCCCTTTCCTTTCGGTGGGATTTCTTCGCAGCATGTGGTCATAGATTTAATCTACAATCCTCCTCAGACTCAGTTCCTTAGAAAAGCTCATGAAAAGGGAGCCGAAACGATGAATGGACTTCTTATGCTGGAACAACAAGCAGAAAAAGCATGGGAAATTTGGAATTTTAAGTAAAAAACCTTTAATTTAGTGCCTTGAAATGTTGAGGCATTTTTTAATCCTCAAAATTTGAGCTTAGTATTAAACAAAAACTGATTGTAATGAATACAGAAATGGAAAACAAAAACGAAGAATTTTTAGATATCAATTCTTACGAAGAAATAGAAGAAAATGAGCAGGCAGCTTTGGAAACGCTCTCTGTGAAAGAACTTTTGTCTGAAATGGAAAACATCGTAAACAGGCCAGATGCGGGAGCTCATGCTAAAAAATTCAATCAGTTAAAAGACAAGGCTCATCACCTTATTCAAGATGAAATCACGGATAAAAAACACGATTTCGTAGAGGAAGGGAATGATATGGAAGATTTCTCTTACGAACATCCTGAGCAGTCTAAATATTCAGCTTTGGTGAGTATTTTCAAGGAAAAACTGGATGCCTTTAACAAAAATCAAGAAAAAGAGCACCAAGAAAATCTAGAAAAGAGAAACCAAATCATAGAAAAACTCAAAAATCTCTACATCAATACTGAGCCTAATACCAACCTATTCCGTGCAATCAGAGAAATAAAAGAAGAATGGGCAAATGCTGGAGCAGTTGCAAAATCTGAATTTAAGAACCTGAATCACAATTATTTCCATCATTTGAATCAGTTTTACCAAATGCTGGATTTAAATAAAGAATACCGTGAGCAGGAATACGCACACAATTTAGAAAAAAGAAAAAGCATCATCGCTCGTGCAGAAGAACTGATAAACGAAGTTTCTGTCCAAAAAGCCCTCAATGAGCTGCAATATCTGCACAGACTTTGGAAAGAAGAAGCCGAGCCTGTGGCGGAAGAGTTTCGTGACAGCACTTGGGAAGTTTTCAAAGAAATTTCTAATAAAATCCACGAGAGAAAATCCGAACTTTTGGCTCAAATAGAAGTGGAACAGCAAAAGGCTTTGGAAAAGAAAAATGAAATCATCGCAAAATTGAAAGATTTCGCTTCTTCGAAAGAGGCTCTTACTCACAACTATTGGCAACAAGCGATAAAACAAGTGGAACAGCTTCGCAGCGAGTTTTTGAAACTGGGCAATGTTCCTAAAAAATTATCCAACCAAAACTGGACGGAGTTCAAAACCGCGCTTAGAGCCTTTAATGCTAAGAAAAATGATTTTTATAAAAATCTGAAAAACTCACAGCATGTCAATTTAGAGGAAAAACAAAAATTGATTTCTATCGCACAAGACAACATGCATTCTGAGGATTGGGATACTGCAGTTCCTTTATTTAAAAAGTTACAGGAAGACTGGAAAAACATAGGGCATGTTCCTAAAAATCAAGCAAATAAGGTATGGAATGATTTCCGTGATGCTTGTAATACATTTTTCAATAATTTCCGTGAGAAAAACGCTTCTACAACGGACGATTGGAAACAAAATTACCATCAGAAGAAGGCTTTGCTCGAGGAATTAAAGCAAATAAATGATGAGGAAGGAAGCGTAGAAAAAATAGAGCAAATCAAGAGCTCTTGGGACAGCATCGGTAAAGTTCCAAGAAATAAAATGAGCATCAACAATGAGTTTAATAAAGTTCTGAAAGAAAAACTTAAATTAAACAAAATCAATGTATTTGACTTAAAAGAAGATAATCTTACAGAAGCTCAGCTTACTGATAAAGCAAGAAAAATAAAGAGCCAAATAGCTGATTTAGAGGCGGAAGTGGTGAAATTAGAAAACAATATCAATTTCTTTAACAATCCTTCGCGAGAAAATCCTCTGCTAAAAGATACTTATGACAAAATAGATGAGAAAAAAGCTCTGATAGAAAGCCTAAAACAGAGCCTTCATAAGCTTATCACTGGCGAATAATTTTTTTAAACATATTCTTAATATTCTTCCAATTTTGGGAGAATATTAAGTTTTAGACAAAATCTAAAAATGCAAGATAAAATCTACATGAGGCGGTGTGTAGAACTCGCCAAAAAAGCAGTCGGAAAAACCTATCCTAACCCTATGGTGGGCGCTGTAATCGTCCATAATGGGAAAATAATAGGCGAAGGATACCACCAAAAAGCAGGAAATTCTCATGCAGAAATAAATGCAATCGACTCTGTTCATGACAAAACTTTACTGAAAGACTCCACCATTTATGTTTCTTTGGAGCCGTGCGCTCATTTTGGAAAAACACCGCCTTGTGCTCTAAAACTGAAAGAAATTGGATTCCAAAAAGTCGTAATAGGAACTCTGGACTCTCACGAAAAAGTAGATGGAAAAGGAAAAAAAATCTTAGAAGATTCTGGAATAGCGGTAGTTTCAGGTGTTTTAGAAAATGAATGCAGGGAACTCAACAAAAGATTTTTTACTTTTCATCAAAAGAAAAGACCTTATATCATCCTAAAATGGGCTGAATCAGAGGATGGATTTTTGGATAAAGACTTTAAACCAACAGCGGTCAGCAATTCATTAGCCAAACAATGGGTTCACCAGTTAAGAGCCGATGAACACGCTATTTTAGTTGGGAAAAACACAGCGCTAAATGACAATCCCAGCCTTACCACAAGGGAAGTTTTTGGAAAAAACCCTGTACGGATTTTGATTGATTTGGAATTAGAAGTTCCGCAGAATTTCAATATTTATAATGATGAAGCGCCTACTTTGGTTTTTAACTCAATCAAAAATGAGGAGAAAAAAAATGTAAAATTCATCAAAATAGAAAGAGAAAATTTGATAAAAAATCTTCTGGAAAAACTGTGGAAAGAGCAGATACAATCGGTAATTGTAGAAGGTGGAGGTTTTACTTTACAGCAGTTCATCGATGCTGGAATTTGGGATGAAGCTTTTGTCATTAAAGCCGATAATATAAATTTAAAAAACGGAACCAAAGCTCCTGTTTTTAACCCAAAACCAAATAAAATCAGTAAATTGCGAAACAATACGCTCTATCATTTTCAAAATCAGTAAATGAAATACGAATATCAAACCATAGAGAAACCCATTGAAAATGTTTTAGTTAAGGAAAAAGGAAGCAAATTTATCGGCTTTGCCTACCCTATTCTTTCTGAAAATGATTATAAAGAAAAACTAAACAAAATCAAGGAGTTACACCCAAAAGCTACCCACCACTGCTATGCTTTTCGGCTGGGGCCGAATGGGGAAAATTATCGTATCAATGATGATGGAGAGCCTTCGGGAAGTGCAGGTCTGCCTATTTATAATCAGCTGCTTGCCCACGATGTTACCAATGTTTTATTGATTATTGTAAGGTATTTCGGAGGAACAAAATTAGGCGTCGGAGGACTCGTAAAAACCTATAAAGAAAGCGCAAAAGCTACTCTAGAAGAAGCCAAAATCATCACAAAAGAATTAGAAACTGAAATAGAAATCCAATTTAATTTTTCTCAGCAGAATGTAATTTTCTCATTGCTGAATAAATTTGATGCACGAGTTGTAAATTTTGACACGCAGGAAACATGCTCTATCACAGCATTTATCAAAACTTCACAAAAAGAAAACATCTCAGATATTTTATCCGAGATGTATCAGGTTTCATTTAAATTTATCTAAAAATTATTCCTCTCTTCTACTTCCTCCTAAAAGCATAGAAGCGTAATATAAAAGCTGAGCCAAAGAGCCTAACGCTGCCACTAAATATGTTCTCGCTGCCCATTTTAGGCTGTCTTCTGCACCTTCCATTTCTTGCGGAGTTACTGTTCTTGTCTGTTTCAGCCATGCCAAGGCACGATTGCTGGCATCATATTCCACTGGAAGAGTTACGAATGCAAACAGCGTAGTCATCGCAAATAGCAAAACTCCTATCAGCAAAACTGTTTGTCCTAAAGCCATCTGAGCTGCCACCATCGCTACACCAGCCATCATCACAAACTGAACCAAATGAGAACTAATGTTCACAATAGGAACTAATCTAGAACGAAGCTGCAGCATGGAATATCCCACAGCATGCTGCACGGCATGTCCACATTCGTGGGCTGCTACGGCCGCTGCGGCTGCATTTCTTTCGTTATAAACCACATCAGAGAGGTTTACTGTTTTATCCATTGGGTTATAGTGGTCTGTGAGCTGTCCCGCTACGGAAATCACCTTCACATCGTGGATGCCATTGTCTGCCAGCATTTTTTCAGCGATTTCTTTCCCAGACATTCCGTTTTGTAATCTTACATTTGAATAATGAGCAAATTTTGACTTTAGTTTATTTTGAACAAACATACTCGCCAAAAAAATTGCACCTAAAATTAAATAAATTGTCATTATATTACTTTTATATTGAATTTATTTTAATATAAAAACTATGCCAAAGCACATTTTGTCATAATTTTCAGTCTATATTCGTTATAGAAAAATAAATAATCTTATTTTTGCAGAATAATTACGAAAGAGAATGTCTGATATAAAAGTAAAACAAGTACTTAATTCATCTGATTTGGAGCTTTTTATAAAGTTTCCAATGGAGCTGTACAAGGGAAATCCCTACTATGTACCGCCACTCATCAATGAAGAAAAAAGTATTTGGGTGAAAGAAGAAAATCCTGCCCTACAATATTCTGAAGCAGCTCAGTTTCTGGCTTATAAAGGCGAAAATATCGTAGGAAGGATAGCTGTAATGATAAACCACAAAGAGGAAAAAGAACTCGGTATCCGAAAGGTAAGATTCGGGTGGCTGGATTTTATAGATGACACAGAAGTTTCTAAATCACTGATAGACACTGCAATACAATACGCTAAATCCAAAGGTATTTCTAAAATAGAAGGCCCAATGGGTTTTACAAATTTGGACAAAGCAGGAATGCTCACCAAAGGTTTTGACAAATTGGCAACGATGATTGGGATTTATAATTTTGATTATTATCCTAAACATATGGAACAGCTGGGCTTAGTGAAAGAAAAAGAGTGGGTGGAATTTGAAATCAATTTCCCTGATACCCTGCCTGATAAGGTGGAAAAATTCAGTAAACTCATCGCTGAAAAATACGAACTGGAACTCGTAAAATTCAAATCAAAAAAGGACATTCTCCCTTTGGTAGAACCGATGTTTAAACTCCTAGATGACACTTACAAGCATCTTTCCACCTATACACCGATTACTCAGGAACAGATTAAACATTATAAAGAAAAATATTTTAAATTCATAGATAAAGACTACATTGTCTGCATCAAAGATAGATACGGTAGTTTGGTCTCTTTTGCCATTACCATGCCATCTTATTCCAAGGCTTTACAAAAGGCTAAAGGAAAACTTTTCCCTTTCGGCTGGTGGCATCTGCTGAACGCTGGAAAGAAAAACGACAGAGCAAATTTCTATCTGATTGGTATTCACCCACAATACCAAAAACGAGGCGTAACGGCCATTATTTTTAAAGAAATCTATGAAACTTTTAAAAAGAAAGGTGTAAAGTTTTTGGAAACCAATCCAGAATTAGAGGAAAACGCAAGTATTCAGGCTCTTTGGCAAGATTATCACCCGACAAATCATAAAAGAAGAAGAACTTATTCTTTGGAAATAAAGTTAATATGAAACTAAATAACAAAAAATTAGCAATAGATTTTGATGGAACCATCGTGGAAGACGCCTATCCTAGCATTGGGAGAGCTCAGCCTTTTGCATTTGAAACACTGAGACAGCTTCAAGCGAACGGATACAGACTTATTCTCTGGACTTACCGAAGTGGAGAGGCTTTGGAGGAAGCTGTGGAATTCTGCAAAAAAAACGGAATAGAGTTTTATTCTGTAAATTCAAGCTACGAAGGGGAAATTTTCGATGGAGATACACAGTCAAGAAAAATAGATGCAGATGTTTTCATCGATGACAGAAATCTTGGTGGTTTCCCAGGCTGGGGCGAGGTTTATGAAATCATCACTCAGAAAATAGAATTTGGGATTTCAAATGGCGAAGTTCAGGCCTATTCAAAATTGAAAAAAGAAAGAAAAAAAGGTTGGTTCTGGTAAAAAATTAAAAATGATTCAGTTAAAAACAATAGACGAACTCCGTTTGATGAGGGAAAGTGCTCAGCTGGTTTCCAAGACTTTAGGCATGCTAGCAAAAGAAATCAAACCAGGGATTACTTCTCTTTATTTGGACAAATTGGCGCATGATTTCATTATGGATCATGGCGGAAAACCTGCTTTTTTAGGCATGTATGGTTTCCCAAATTCGCTTTGTATTTCTCCAAATTCGGAGGTGGTACATGGTATTCCTAATAACAAGCCAATAGAAGAAGGAACTGTTTTGTCTGTGGATTGCGGCGTTTATATGAATGGATTTTATGGTGACCACGCCTATTCTTTTGAAGTAGGAGAAGTCGCAAAAGAAACCAAAAAACTCCTTAAAATCACCAAAGAATCTTTATACAAAGGCATCGAACAATGTATCCGCGGAAAGCGTGTAGGAGATATTTCTAATGCTATCCAGACCTACTGCGAGAAAGAAGGCTATGGCGTTGTGCGTGAGTTAGTTGGGCATGGATTAGGAAGAGAAATGCACGAAGACCCGCAAGTACCGAACTATGGTAGAAAAGGCTCTGGAAAAGTCCTAAAAGACGGCATAGTCCTAGCGATAGAACCGATGATAAACTTAGGAACAGAAAAAGTGAAATTCCATGATGACGGCTGGACGGTAACGACTTTGGATAATAAACCTTCTGCCCACTTTGAGCATGATGTGGCTATTATCAGCGGAAAACCTGTTCTTCTATCTACTTTTAAATATATTTATGAAGCTTTGGGAATTCAAAGCAAAGAAGAAGAACCATTTACAATGGATTTTTAATAAAATATAAGAGCCGAAGTTTTCCTTCGGCTTTTCTTTTAGAAATTATAATTTTCAGTTATTTTTTTGTCTTCATTCAGCTTTTGTATAAGCTGGTCAAGATTGTCAAATTTTATCTCTTCATGGAGAAAATCCCTGAAATTTACAGTCAATTTTTTACCATAAATATCTTTATCAAAATCCAAAATATATACTTCCACTGAGAGTTTTTCTCCACCAACTGTCGGATTTGTCCCAATGCTGAGCATTCCTTTATAAAATTGATTATCAATCCATACTTCCACTATATAAGCGCCTTTTTTAGGAAGAAGTTTCGTAGAATCTACTTTTAAATTTGCCGTAGGAAAGCCTATTTTTCGTCCTAATTTCTTACCATGAATAACTTCGCCAGACAGATTATAAGAGTATCCCAGCATCCTATTAGCATCCTTTATCCTGCTTTCCAAAAGTGCTAGCCTTATTTCAGTAGAGCTAATATCTTGATTTTCAACGCTCACTTCTTCTAACTGTTCCACTTCAAAACCTAATTCTTTTCCCATTTTTTGGAGCAGTTCAAAATTTCCTTTTTTTCCTTTCCCAAAACTATGGTCATGCCCTATTACAATATATTTGGCCTGAAGTTTTTTAACCAAAATTTCTTTCACAAAATCCTCTGCATCCATATTTCTAAAATCCTCACTAAATTCCTGCAAAAAAAGCAGTTCCACTCCCGCTTTTTCCAAAAGAGTTTCTTTTTCTTCCAAAGTATTCAGCAGGTGGATTTCCAATTCTGGATTTAAAATTTTTCTCGGATGTGGCCAAAAAGACAATAAAGCTGTTTTTATATTTTTTTCCTTCGCTTTCTCTTTCAAAAGGCTGATAACGGACTGATGACCAAGATGTACGCTATCAAACATTCCTATAGAAACAGCAGTAAAATCAGGGCTTTTGTAAGCAGATAAATCTCTTATAATTTTCAATTGATAAAAATTTGTCGCAAATATGATAAAAATCTTCTTTTTTAACAATGTTATTTTATAAACTTTCACTATATTTGCAAACAAGAAAAATTTTAGAAATGGCAAACCATATTAAAGGAAAGATTTCACAAATCATCGGTCCAGTAATTGATGTTGTATTTCAAGAGGTTGAAGAATTACCAAAAATCTATGACGCCCTTGAAGTAGTTAAAAATAATGGAGAGAAACTCGTTCTTGAGGTTGAACAACATATTGGCGAAGACATGGTAAGATGTATTGCTATGGACGCTACAGACGGGCTTCAGAGAGGTCAAGAAGTAGTAGCTACAGGTAAGCAGATTACAATGCCAGTAGGAGATGGTATTAATGGTAGATTATTCAATGTGGTAGGTGATACTATTGATGGTATTACTGCTCTTTCTAAAGAGAATGGTTTACCAATTCACAGAGAAGCTCCTAAATTTGAACAACTTTCTACTTCTGCAGAGGTTCTTTTCACAGGTATCAAAGTTATTGACCTTATCGAGCCTTATGCTAAAGGAGGAAAAATCGGATTGTTCGGAGGTGCGGGTGTAGGTAAAACCGTATTGATTCAGGAATTGATTAACAATATCGCTAAAGGACACGGAGGTCTTTCTGTGTTTGCTGGTGTAGGAGAAAGAACCAGAGAAGGAAACGACTTGATGAGAGAAATGTTGGAATCTGGTATTATTAAATATGGTGAAGATTTCATGCACTCTATGGAAAATGGAGGTTGGGATTTGAGCAAAGTTGATTTAGAGCAAATGAAGGATTCTAAAGCAGCATTCGTATTCGGTCAGATGAATGAGCCGCCAGGAGCGAGAGCGAGAGTTGCTCTTTCTGGACTTACTCTAGCTGAATACTTCCGTGATGGAGGAGAAACTGGACAAGGTAGAGATGTACTTTTCTTCGTGGATAACATCTTCCGTTTTACTCAGGCAGGTTCTGAGGTGTCTGCGCTTCTTGGGCGTATGCCATCTGCGGTAGGTTACCAGCCGACATTGGCATCTGAGATGGGTGCGATGCAGGAGAGAATTACTTCTACTAAAAATGGATCTATTACATCTGTACAGGCGGTATATGTACCTGCGGATGACTTGACAGACCCTGCTCCAGCGACTACCTTTGCTCACCTTGATGCTACTACGGTACTTTCAAGAAAGATTGCATCATTAGGTATTTACCCAGCAGTGGATCCACTAGACTCTACTTCTAGAATCTTGGCTCCAGAAATCATCGGTGAAGAGCACTATAACTGCGCACAAAGAGTAAAAGAAATTCTACAAAGATATAAAGCACTTCAAGATATCATCGCTATCTTGGGTATGGAAGAACTTTCTGAAGAAGATAAATTGGTAGTTTACCGTGCAAGAAAAGTTCAGAGATTCCTTTCTCAGCCATTCCATGTAGCAGAGCAGTTTACAGGTATTCCAGGTGCATTAGTGGATATTAAAGACACTATCAAAGGATTTAATATGATCATCGATGGTGAATTAGACCACTTACCTGAAGCTTGTTTCAACCTTAAAGGAACTATCGAGGAGGCTATAGAAGTAGGAGAAAAAATGCTTGCTGAAAACGCATAAATTATTCAACGATTTGGAATTTGAAATTTGAGGTTGATGAAAATTCAATTTCAAATTTCAAACTTCAAATTTCAAATCTGATATAAATATGAACATTAAAATATTAACACCAGAGCTTGTGGTATTCGAAGGAGAAGTGGAATCTATCCTACTTCCTGGAGAATTGGGCGAATTTCATATTTTGAATGACCACGCCCCAGTGGTATCTTCTCTAAGAACAGGCAAAGTAAAACTGATTACTTCTAAAATAGAAAATCAGAACTACGCTAAGTTTTTCACAGCAGAACCACAGCGAAACAACTGCTACACTTTTCCTATTAATGGAGGTGTGATAGAATTTAATAATAACTCTGGTATTATCCTTTGTGATTAAAATAAATAAAATGATAAACTTTACAAATAATATATGGTGGCAAGTTGGCAGTCTCAGAAACGGGGGTGTTCAGCTCGACTTTTTATATTTGTAAAGAAAGAAGATTTTATTTTTATCAAAATATACAAAAGCCGTTAGGAGAACTTCCTAGCGGCTTTTTATTTTTTATAATCGAATAATAATTTTAAATAATAAAAATATGACAACAACAAACAATGCCCAAGGGCAAAAAGAAGTAATCAATGTAGAACCAATAGCAGAAATGCTTTCTTACAATGGTAATTATGGTGAGTATGGCGGAGCTTTCGTGCCTCCTGTTTTAGCGGGACAATTAGAGAAACTAAGCAATTTCTTTGATGAAATTACCAAAACTGATGATTTTAAAAATGAATTTATTCAAATTTTAAAAGATTTCGTGGGAAAACCATCTTCTCTTTATTTCGCAAAAAATCTCAGTGATTATGTAGGCTCTAAAATTTACCTCAAAAGAGAAGACCTAAATCACACGGGTTCTCATAAAATAAATAATGCCATAGGGCAGATTCTTTTAGCGAAGAAAATGGGCGCGAAAGAAGTAATCGCAGAAACAGGAGCTGGGCAGCATGGTGTGGCTACAGCTACGGCTTGTGCTTTATTAAACATTCCTTGTAAAATCTTCATGGGAGCAATAGACATTGAAAGACAACTCCTAAATGTAAAGAGAATGAGACTTTTAGGAGCGGAGGTCGTTTCATGTGATTCAGGTACAAAAACCTTGAAAGATGCGGTGGATAGCGCTTTGGGATATTATATAGAAAATCCAGAGTCTTACTATCTGCTTGGTTCTCATGTAGGACCGCACCCTTATCCTAAAATCGTGGGATATTTCCAAAGTGTAATCGGAAATGAGGCAAGACAGCAGATTTTACAGAAAGAAAATCGCCTTCCAGACAGCATTGTCGCTTGTGTAGGTGGTGGTTCTAATGCTATTGGGCTATTTTCAGGGTTTTTAAATGATGAATTTGTAAAAATATACGGTGCCGAGGGCGGTGGAGAAGATAAAATTTTCCATACTGCGGCTACACTTAACTATGGTAAGCCGATGGTTTTCCAAGGAACTTTTTCTTACTGCTTGGCTGATGAAAACAATGAGCCTATCGCATCAGAATCCATCGCGGCAGGATTGGATTACCCAGGAATAAGCCCTCAGCACGCCTTCCTAAAAGACACCAAAAGAGCTGAATATTTCTCTGTAACGGACAAAGAAGCCATAGAAGCTTTTCAGCTTTTGTCTCGCTTGGAAGGGATTATTCCTGCGATAGAATCTTCCCACGCGGTGGCTCTCGCTATGAAATTATTTAAAAATAAAAATCAGCTGGTGCTTGTAAATCTCTCTGGAAGAGGCGACAAGGATGTAGAAAGAGAACTGTAACCAATTGGACAAAAGAGTAACTTAATTTAAGTTACTTTTTTTGTTATCATGATAAAAAACCTAAATTTGTCCAAAATCTAAAAATATGATAAGAAAAATTTTGTTGATAAGTCTCGGTTTTTCGGTGTTTGCATCAGCGCAGAAAATTGAAAACGCAGAAAATCTAGCGCCTTTCTTTGATAAATTCAATAAAAACGAATCCGTTACGAATGTCCTTTTCATCGGAGATTCTCACATTCAGTCAGGGCATATTTCAGAATATTTAAGAAAAAAATTCCAAAATAAATACGGCAACGCAGGGCGAGGAACGGTTTTCCCGTATCCTTTGGCAAACTCAAACGGAGCGATTGATTTCACGGCTTATTCCAATCAGGCTTGGCAGACTTTCCGTCTGGTCTATGAGCAGGATGTTTATCCACAAATGGGAGCTTTGGGCTTTGTGATGGGAAACAGCGGAAATTCTTTCATTGAAATCAATTTCAGTGACCCAAAAGACAGCTTTGATGAAGTGAAAATCTTTAATGATAATGCCATGACAGGCGAAGATTTTACTATTTTCAAAACTTCTCAAAGTCTGAAAAACTTTATAAAACCGAAGAAAACGATTTTGAATTATCAAGTTCAAAATGGCGATACTTTCCCTGAAATCGCGGCTAAATTTAATGTAGTCACTACCCGACTAGTTCAGCTAAATGGCAACAATGTCCGAAATGCAAAAGCTGGACAAACCATAAAAGTGGAAAATGTAGAAATACTCTACGACAAGCAGTTTGAGGAAAACCTCACTCCCATAGGAAAAGGGCAATTCACGGAAAATAGCACCAGTTTTAAGTTTAAAAATCCTACTCAGGAATTCATCATCAATATGAATGGAAAAAAAGGAAACATTCTGCATGGTTTTCAGTTCCTGAAATCCACTGCTAAAAATGGCGTGGTTTTCAATACAGTGGGTGTAAATGGCGCTACTTATGCCGATTTCTTGAAATATTCTTTGCAAACTAAACAATTAAAATCTCTAAATATTGATGTCCTGATTATCGCACTGGGAACTAACGAATCCCTGAGCAGCATCACAAAGCAGGAATTCAAAGACAACGCTAAAAAGCTTATCAACACTTGGAGAGCTGAAAATCCGAACTTCCCTATTCTTCTAATTTCTCCAACGGATAATAAAATAAAATCTGCAAAAGCGAAAGAAATTTCTTCTTGGATAAAAGAAGTTGCCGCTGAAAACAAAACTTCATTCCTTGACCTGCATACCAAAATGGGCGGAACAGGATATTTCCAAAAGGCTCTACAGCGAAAAGAAGCCAATGCTGACGGCGTTCATTTCCTAAAACCTGGCTATGAAAAACAAGCCGAAATAATCTGGAATGCCTTAGAAGAAACCCCAGCTAAGTAAAAATATTTTGAGAATAAGATAAAAGCAGTCATTTAGACTGCTTTTTTTGGGTTTAAAAAATATTTAAATACCCATTGTTACCAGCTGGGTGTGGTGAAACTTTCCAAAGTGCTTTGGTGGTGTCTTCAAAAACATATAAGAAAATATAAAAAACATATAAGAAAATATAAAAAACATATAAGAAAATATAAAAAACATTTTTCCCCTATTCATGACATTTGCGATAGGTTCCGAACCTATCGCGCCCGCTTCGGAACCTATCGCACCCGCTTCGGAACCTATCGCACTCGCTTCAGAACCTATTGCACCCGCTTCCGAACCTATCGCGACCATCTTTGTAGGTGTCTGTGACCACCTCGGAACCTATCGTGACCACCTTCGTAGGTGTCTGTGACCGCTTCGGAACCTATCGCGACCACCTTCATAGGTGTCTGTGACCACTTCGGAACCTATTGCGACCACCTTCATAGGTGTCTGCACCCACTTCAGAACCTATTGTGACCACCTTGGTAGGTGGTTACAGGGGCTTTATGAGGTGGTTAGAACTGCAAGTAGATAGGCATCACCTGCTCAGAGGATTTGAAATAGCCGTATAAAATAAGGAAACCAAAGAATACCGCAATGTAAAACGCCAAGGGAAGCTTTCCCATTTTCTCTATCATCTGGTCTGCCATTTGGTCTGGGATGGCGTGCATCAGCATGGCTGCGGCTATCATCCAGACTACCAGTTTGTAGTTGTCATAGAATGCCCCCCATACGCTTAAATCAAAGTTGAAAGCAATCTGCTGTATCATTGCCATAGCGATGTCAAAATCTTCGGCTTTAAAGAATATCCAGCAGAAACACACGAAATGGAAGGTGAGGAGCACCATCACAGCATTATAAATTTTGGAATTACTAAACCCTGCAAAAGCCTTTCCGGTGAGCATCATCCATATTTTATGAATGCCCAGTGCAATGCCGTGCATCGCCCCCCAGATGATGAAATTCCAGCTTGCTCCGTGCCAGAAACCGCCCAGCAGCATGGTAGTGAGCAGGTTGAAATTGGCCGCGATGCCCTTAGGATTTTTACCCAAAAGAGGCGGCAGGACGAAGATAAGCAGCAGTCCGCAGGTAACTACCCCCGAGATGAGGTAAGACCAGCCGAACAGATGGCTGCACATCATAAAACTACCCACAAGGAAAAGCACCACAAACAGGTATGAGGCAAAAGTAGCGTTTCGGTTTCCTCCCAGCGGAATGTAGAGATAGTCTTTCAGCCAAGAAGAAAGCGAGATATGCCAGCGGCGCCAGAACTCGGTAATGCTGCTGCTCTGGTAGGGCGAAAGGAAGTTGGGCGGAATCTTGAACCCCAGCCAAAGCGCCATCCCGATGGCAACATCACTATACCCGCTGAAATCACAGTATATCACCATAGCGTAGCCGTAGAGGGCTATCAGGTTTTCTAATCCCGTGTGCAGGGCAGGGTTGTCAAAGATGTAATTCACCAAGTTAAGGGTAATATAATCCGAGATGATGAGCTTTTTAATCAGCCCAGAAATAATCAGATAGAAACCTTTGGCGAAATCTCTCTCGTTGAGGTAATAGCTCTTGTCCAGCTGAGGGACGAAGTCATGCGCTCGGACGA
The DNA here is from genome assembly GCA_938037185.1 of uncultured Riemerella sp. Classification (GTDB taxonomy): domain Bacteria; phylum Bacteroidota; class Bacteroidia; order Flavobacteriales; family Weeksellaceae; genus JABCPE02. The sequence goes on along the minus strand of CALHQK010000136.1, from coordinate 16,709 downwards.
TAGGCCCCATCATCAGCTTTGGAAAAAACGAAAGGAATAGCAGGTAATCTACATATTTTTTTGCTGGTTCAAAATCGCCTCGGTAGACATCTATGGTGTAGCTTAGATTTTCAAAGGTGAAGAATGAAATCCCTATGGGCAGGAGGATATGCAGAGGGTTGAACCCTGTATTGAACAGCTCGTTGGAAACGGAGATAAAGAAGTTGGTGTATTTAAAGTAGAACAATACGCCTAAATTGACGATGATGCTCATCACCAGCAGAAGAGTTTTCTGGCTCTTGGCTTTAGCCCTGAATATGGCGTTGGACAGCAGATAGTTGAACACTCCCGAAACCATCACCAGCAGGACAAATGACCCGCTCGCCTTATAGAAGAAATACAATGAAAACAGCGTGAAAACATATTTCCTTGCTGTCGGTTTATTTCTCAGCAGGTAAAACAAAAAGATAAACAGGAAGAAGAAATACACGAAGAAGCCATTGTTGAACAGCAGAGGGTTCTTCGGATCGTATAAAAACTGATTAAAAAACGCTTGGGTATCAAATTTATTGATAAAATCAGAGAATGTATTCATTACTTGTTGGGTCTGTGGGTATGTTTTTGATAATCTTTCTGCAGGGCATCAAATAGTTTTTGAGCCAGAATTTCTGCACCTTTGTGGTTGGGGTGTATGTAGTCCTTGTTTGCCAGAGGCGGGGTTTCATTTGCCCATTTTACGATGGAGTTTTCTCCGCCCATGGTCTGGAACTGGTTGTAGAAAGCTATTTTATTTTGAAAGGCAAGCAGCGCCTGAGATTCTATAAGGTTGGGAAGCCCGATAGCCGTTTTGAACTGCCCATTATATTTGAAAGCGCGGTCTGCTGAGCCTACCAAAAGGAATTCAGCACCTTTGAAAGCTCTTTTCATTTTCTCTACAGTAGGAGCAAAGGTTTTAAAGTAGTAGCTGTAGTCCGTATCTTTCGGGCGGAAAAGGAGATTTACGCCGTATTGCAGGACAATCAGGTCATAGGGATTGGCTTCTTGTATCGCCTGCATGAAGTCTTCATCGAGTTTATTCAGCTCTACTCCTGTGATGCCTCTGAAAGAGAAATTATCCACAAAAACACCGCTTTCGCTTTCAAAACTTACGCCGTACAGCGGAGCAGAAATTCCTTCCGCAGAGATTTTTATTCTGTTGGAATGGTCATTGGCAAGAACCATTCTATTAACTTTTCTGGAAGGGTGGATGGTGGTAGAACTGCCATTGATGTTGATGTTTTCCTCATTACCACTCCCGAAGATGAGGGCTTTCTCTATATTTGCGGTGCTTTCCCCAAGGGTGTTGTCCGTGTAGCTTCCTGTGCCGCTGCCAGAATATCGGTATCCTGAGATGTAGAGGTTTTTGGCATTTTTAGTCATGAAATTAGCATCAGACCAGCCCTTTGCAGAAATACTTGCTGTCTGGCGGAATCCTGCTACATTAGAGGAAATTGGGAGAAATCCTACACCAGAACCGCCGTATTCCTTTTGTAAAAGCAGGCGGAGGGTCTGCGTCATCAGGTCGCCTTCTATCATACTGTCGCCGAGGTAAGCGATGCGTATTTTTACTTTCTCTCCATTTTTTAATCGGTGGAGTTTTTCCATCAGCGAAGGAAGGGCTGTAACCTCTCCTGCTTGAAAATTGGTAATTAAGTTTGGTTTTTCATAAAGATTGAAATCTTCCTTTGAGTGGTTTGCCTCTTGTATGGCGAGGAGCGAGTCTTTTTTGTTCTGTAGTGAGTTTGCGTTTTTGGAATCATCTTCACTTGAAGTAAAGACTTCCGAAACAAGATTTACACGGTCAAAAGGCTCCCAGCTGAAACCAGAAACCTGCATCACTACGGATATAGCAAAATATATTGCGGTGCATGATAAGGTCAGTAATAAGACCTTTTTATTAACATTTTTCAAGGACAATAAAATAAAATTCCCGGCAAAAATACAATATTTTGAATATTAGTAAAGAATAAAAATAAAAAAGCAGCACATTTTGCGCTGCTTTTCTTCTAACTATTTAATTCGTATTTTGAAATAATAAGATTAACTCTTCTCATCCATTCCTTCGGCTGTGTGGAATATCCTGCGCCTGCAATGGCTGCTACCCAATCTGTGTGGTCGCTGTTTCCTTTCAGTTTGGAGTAGTATTTTTTTCTTGCTACTAATTCGCAGAATGCTTTATAAGACTCTTGCACAGAAGGAAAACTTTTGTATTTGGATTTATTTACCGTATTTTTTCCTACAATTCCAAAATGGTTGTTTAGGGTTTTGCTGTTTTTGCTTGTCCCGCCGCCTGTTTCTACAAAGGCAATGGAAAGGATAATGGCACTCGGTATTCCGTATTCTTTGGAAAGCTGCTCAGCTATCGGCTTGTAATTTTTGATGTAGTTATGTTGTGCATTTACCAAATGAGAAGATAGAAATAAAAGAATGCTTACAATTCCTGTTTTAAAATTTGTAAAATGTTTCATAATCAACTTATTTTGTTTCATTTTCGGGTGCAAAAGTATCCCATAAAGTCGGCAGGATAAAAATTTTTTAGAGTTTTTAACATGTTTTCGGACATTCTGTCACAAAAAGCAAAGCTGAAATGTTAAAACTCTTTAACATTTTACATGATTAAAATAAGTTTAAAATTTCTATTGATTTCGTATACAATAAATTGTATATCTTTGTTGCCGATTAAAAATAATAAAAAAATGGCAAAAATAACATTAGCAGGAAATCCTATCAATACACTTGGCGAGCTTCCTGCAGTAGGTGAAACGGCGAAACCATTTACTTTGGTAGCAACAGACCTTTCAGAGAAAACATTAGCGGATTTTAAAGGTAAAAGATTAGTTCTCAATGTATTCCCAAGTGTAGATACAGGGGTTTGCGCCGCTTCGGTAAGGAAATTCAACCAAGAGGCATCTTCTCTTGAAAACACTGTAGTTATCAATATTTCTAAAGATTTACCTTTTGCATTGGATAGATTTTGCGGAGCAGAAGGGCTTAAAAATGTAGTAAATCTTTCCGATTTTAGAGGAAGTTTTTCAGATGATTATCAGCTCACGATTACAGATGGCCCTCTGAAAGGGCTGGCGAGCCGTGTGGTGATTATTCTTGATGAAAACGCCAAAATCCTATATACCGAGCAGGTTCCTGAAATAAAAGAAGAGCCTGATTATGAAAAAGCATTAGCGGCTTTAAAATAAAATTTGGATAAGAAAACAGCCTCATAACGAGGCTGTTTTTCTATATATCATGAAAAAAATCTTAGAAATTTTATTAGGAAGAGTAGGTCACATTAAGTACTGATACGGCGTGAATTTTGTTGATGGTGGAATATCTAATAACTCTGTTTTAGTGCTTCCAAAATGAATTTGAAATCCAGATATGCCTGCTATAGTTCCCGAATGAGCACGAATTTCAGCAGGGAAATCGAGCAAAGTATTTGAGGTCATTTCCGAAAAAAGCCACAGTCTGGCTAAACTGCGCTCCCGTGAGCTGTATCCCATCTCCAGAGTCTCCAGCAAATAATATTACAGCATTTTTTAGTTCTTTTATATTCATAGATGAATGAAAAAAATAATGCCCAAAGATATTAAATTTGTTTTTGAATGAAAATTATTGATTTTCAGTGAAATATGATTTTATGAATAAAAATCTAATTTGGAATAAATAAAATTTGTATATTCGCTGACTTTAAAATATATAAGCTATGAAGAAAATTTTGTTTGCTATAGGATTCCTTTTGATTTCCACAGCAGAATTGGCAGCGCAGTCTTTGTCAGAAATTATTAATCAAAAAGAAACAATCTTAGTAGATGTAAGAACTCCAGAAGAATTTGCACAAGGAAATGTGAAAAATTCTATAAATATTCCCATTTCAGAATTGGAAAATAATCTTTCTAAGCTGCAGGGCAAGAAAAATATAGTGGTGTTTTGTAAAGCGGGAATAAGAGCTGCAAAAGCCGAAAAACTTCTTAAAGACAAAAAAATAAAGAATGTTTACAACGGAAAAACTTGGGAAAATGTAAAATCTTTGGTTAAAACCAATTTGGATAACTCTGAAAATTATAACTCTGAAAAGCCTCATTTTAATATACTAAGAGATTCAGAAAAAGTAAAACAAGTAGCGGTATCATTAGGAAAGAACGGAGTTTTTAAAAAACATAAAACTTCTACGCCAGCTTCTTTGGTTGTTTTAAAAGGAGAGATTAAGTTTATTATAAACGACCAAGAGATTATTTTAAAACCTAATGACTACTATGATATTCCAGTAGATGTGGAGCATGAATTAGTAGGTTTATCCAAAGAAAATCTATTCGTAGTGACTAAACAAAAATAAATTTATTAGACTAAAAAATAAAACGCCGAGCAATTTTGCTCGGCGTTTTTCGGTTATTTATTTGGAATATTTTTTAGAATATCTTTCAAGAAATCCCAAAATTTCTGTGTAGAAGAAATACTTGCTCTTTCATCAGGAGAGTGTGCGCCTTTGATTGTAGGCCCGAAACTTACCATTTCCATTTTAGGATAGTGAGCCCCGATGATTCCACATTCTAACCCCGCATGACAAGCCACTACATTTGGTTTTGAACCAAATTTATCTGTGTAGAGTTTCTCCATTATTCGGAGAATTTCTGAATTTGGATTTGGTTTCCAGCCAGGGTAGGAGCCGCTAAACTCTACATTTAGCCCACCTAGTTCAAAAACAGCTTTTAGTTGGTTAGCCACATTGAATTTAGAAGACTCCACAGATGAACGGGTAAGGTTTAGGATTTTCAAACTGCCATCTTTTAGTTCCACTCTGGCGATGTTGTTGGACGCTTCCACTAGGTCAGCCACATCAGGAGACATTCTGTATACGCCGTTGTGAGCGGATTTCAGCACGCGGATGATTTGGGCTGAATTTTCTTTGGAAAGACCATTTTCAGAGTTTTCCGTTTTTTCAATATTGATAACCAAATCCTTTTCAATGCTGGCAAATTCCTGTAAAATTTCAGTTTTTAATTCATTGGCTTCTGCAATGAACTCATCAGCATTTTTCACTGAAAAAAAAGCCGTAGCTTCTCTTGGAATAGCGTTTCTAAGTCCGCCGCCATCGATGGAAATCAGCTCTATTTCTTGACTTTCGATGCTGTTATAGAGCAGTCTGCCAAGGAGTACATTTGCATTCCCGAAACCTTTGTGGATGTCCATTCCAGAGTGCCCGCCTTGCAGTCCTTTGATTTCTATTTTTACCAAATTTCCTTTCGTAGGAGCAGTTTTGTAGGTTTGGGTAGCCGTTACATCCACACCGCCAGCACAGCCTATATCTATTTCATCATCTTCTTCTGTGTCTAGGTTTAGGAGGATTTCGCCTTTTAGAACATTGGGTTTTAGGTTAAAAGCTCCTGTCATTCCAGTTTCTTCATCTATCGTGAAAAGGGCTTCTAACTCAGGATGAGCGATATCATTGCTCTCCAAAATACTCATAACAGCCGCCACACCAAGCCCGTTGTCTGCTCCGAGTGTCGTTCCTTTTGCCTTCACCCAGTCGCCATCTACGAACATTTGAATTCCTTGATTTTCAAAGTCAAAATCCACATCATTGTTTTTTTGACAAACCATATCAAGGTGGGACTGCAGAACGATGGTTTTGCGGTTTTCCATCCCTGCTGTTGCAGGTTTTCGGATGATAACATTTCCTATTTCATCAACTTGAGTATCAAGGTTTAGGCTTTCTCCAAAATTCTTGATAAACTCTATTACTCTCGCTTCTTTTTTGGAAGGTCTTGGAACTTCATTTAGTTTAGAAAAGTTTTTCCAAATAATCTGCGGTTCTATGTTTGATAGACTCATAAAGTTTTTGATTAAAGTTAATATTTATCCTCTCATTCTTTCTAAAAGCACCATCATAAGGTAGGATAGAACGATAAGTGTTTCATCTTCATCGCTTTCGGTTAATTTGTTCAGTTGAAATCTCCTGCCCAGCAGTGAAGGCATTTTCTTCAGTGTGAAAAGGGTTTTCCCTGAAGAGTCTTTCAGGCTGTAGGAAGGGTTTAGGAAATATCCTGTAAACATGCCTATTATAGGTAGTTCGCCTACGAGGCCGTCCCAAAACTTAACCCACGCATTATCTTCTCTTATGGTGTATTTATGCTGGTTGTTTTCATCATAGACTTCGTAGGTAGATTTCCATATAGAGCGCATTCCTTTTCGGGTAAGCTTTCCGTAATTAGTGCCGTCAGCTCCTGTGATGCTGTAGCTGGCATTGAAATCTAACCATCTATCGGCTTTTATTCTGAAAAGTTCTGCACTTTTATCTTCATCACTGAAGACCACCACATCTTCTTTTAGTTTAAACATTTTCTGTCTTACATAGGCGATGTGTTTTCCGTCTCGGTCGGTAATGTTAAAATCACTAGCTAAAGTGGTGATTTTAAACTTAAAATCTAAAGGATAGTTTAGGTTTTTCATAATTTATTTTAAGTAAAAAAGTAATAAAAATTTTTTTCCAAATATAAGAAGATATTTTGAAAATAAGGAGGCTATTTATTTCTAAAAATTATTAAATTTGTCTTCGTAATCATCAAAAATATATAGCAATGATAAGAATTTTTTTATTAAGCATGGTTCTTTTTGGAACTGCTGTTCAGGCTCAGAAGAAAATTGGGAAAGAGGATATTGTCCTCATCAAATCAGGAAAAAGCAATGAACCGATGAGGGTTTTGCAGGTAACCAATCCCGAAGATTTGAAAATCCTAAAAGATGACTCCCACTCCGTGGATGCCAAAGACCCGAATTTGAGACTGCTGTCTGAGAGAATGCTTGCCACCGTAAAAGCAGAAAAAGGCGTGGGCATCGCCGCACCGCAGGTAGGACTAAATATAAAGGCGATTTGGGTGCAGAGATTTGACAAGGAAGGAAAACCTTTTGAGTTTTTTGTAAATCCAGAAATCAAATGGATGTCTTCGGCGCTAAGGCTTGGTGCGGAAGGCTGTCTTTCCATTCCAAATGAAAGAGGAGAAGTCTATCGCAGCCTTGTGATTGATTTGGCTTACGAAACTTTGGAAGGAGAGAAAAAACGAGAATTGGTAGAAGGTTTTACAGCGGTGATTTTCCAGCATGAGTATGACCACCTTATAGGAAAGCTATTCACAGAAAGGATAAAAGAGCAGAAACTGGGAACTTTCCTTAAAGCTGATGAAGTGAATAAGATTTATTACCAAAAGTAAATTTTAGGGAGAATTTCTTATTTTTGCCGAATGGAATACCCAAGTAAAGTATTATCCAGAGCAGTGGAGGAGATTTCTGGACTGCCAGGGATAGGCAAAAAATCGGCTCTTCGGCTGGCGCTGCATCTTCTCAGACAGCCCAAATCTCAGGGAATGGCGCTTTCACAGGCTTTGGAAAGTTTGGTAACGAATATAAAATACTGCCAAGAGTGTCATAATTTTTCGGATTTTGATGTTTGTGAAATCTGTGCTGATGAAAAGCGGAACACCGAAACGCTTTGCATTGTAGAAGATGTAAGGGATGTTCTCGCGATAGAAAATACTTCTAAATATAATGGTAAATATTTGGTTTTAGGAGGGAAAATTTCTCCGATGGAAGGCATAGGGCCGCACCAACTGAATATTTCCAGCATTGAAAAAAAACTCAATGGAGAAAGCCTAAAAGAAGTGATTTTTGCGCTGAGTGCAACGATGGAGGGCGATACCACGGCTTATTATATTTATAAGAAATTCAAGCATTTTAATGTGAAATTTTCCAGCATCGCAAGGGGAATTTCGGTAGGGGATGAGCTGGAGTATGCAGATGAGGTATCTCTCGGGAGGTCTATTATCAACAGGCTTCCGTACGATGAAGCGAGATAAGAACAAAAAAAAGAAAAAGAATAAAAAACAGCCCGACAACTATTGTTGAGGCTGTTTTTTATAAGCATCATATAAATCCTTGTCCTGAATTTATTTATTGATAAAAAACGCCATAAGGTCTTGGTAGTTTTTTGGGTTGATACCGTGTCCGCATGGATACTCGCGGAAGGAGAAGAACAGGCCTAAATCATATAGGAGTTCGCGCCCTTTTCTGCCCCATTCTATGGGAACTACCGCATCTTCTGTCCCATGAGAAACGAAGAAAATCAGCTGGTGGAGCTGGTTTTTGTCTGTTGAGATATTTTGCAACAGTCCTTCCTCTGGATAGGCACTCAGGCATGCGGTCTTTTTGAACAACTGAGGATAGCCTAAGGCAAGAGCATAGCTGAGAATACCGCCCTGACTGAAACCACAGAGGTGTGTTCTGCCATCGGCAAGGCTGTATTTTTGGCGAATTGCAGTGATTTCATTTAGGATTAGCTTTATGGAATTTTGTGCTTGGGATAGGTCGGAGATGAATTTACCGCTGTTGGCGAAATCTATTTCATACCAGCAGAAACCGCCGTAGGGCGTGCTGAGCGGGGCACGGAAACTTGCCACAAGCCATTCTTCCGGCAGGTCTGGCACGAAGCTGAAGAGGTCTTCCTCATTGCTTCCATAGCCGTGAAGCAGCACTAATAGAGGAGTTTCTGGGGTGATGTTTTTGGGTTCTTTTATGATATAATGCAGGTTCATGATTTATGATTTTTGGGAAAATTTAGCCGTTTATGGCTTCTACGCTTTCTACAACATCTGGGAGAAAATTTTTCAGCACCTTTTCTATGCCGTTTTTCAGGGTTACAGCAGAAGAAGGACAGCCGCTGCATGCCCCTTGTAGAAGCATTTTTGCGGTTTTGGTCTCTTCATCATATTCTATCAGAGATATTTTTCCGCCGTCGCTTTCTACCGCAGGGGCTACATATTCTTGGAGGATGGCATTTATCTTTTCTTCCATTTCGGTGAAGCCTCGGTTGTTGAAGGATTGAGCTTGATATTTTTCTACTATTCCTCTGATTTTTTCTGCTTTCTGCTGGTTTTGGAAATACTCTTCAAGGCTTTTTTGGATGCTGGGCATTATGTTGTCCCAGTCGGCTTCTTTTGTTTTGGTAATGGAAATATAATTGTCATTGATGAAAATTTCACTGATTTCCGCAAAGTCTTTGAACAACTGCTTGGTAAGCTGGATATTTCTGCTGTCTTCGGGAGATTTTACCTCCAAAAAACCTTTTATAATTTGTTTCTCGGAGACAAATTTCACCACTTGAGGATTAGGCGTTCTTTCCGTATAGAAGAGCGTGGTTTCCTCCTTTTTAGGCAGGATAATGGAGGGGTATTGTGTGATGCTTTGTGCGATAATTTCTTTTAGGGATTCCTCTACCATGCTCCATTCCACGAAGTCTTCTTTGGCTACTGCTATGAAATTAGCCGTGATGAAAAGCCTCGTGATAAAGGGAAACTGAAATAGCTCTTGTGCCAGTGGAATATGGGAAACATCTGAATTTCTGTCCAACTCCAGAGAGCCGTCTATAAGGGGGCTTTCTGCTACGAATTTTATAACTTTAGGGTTTGTGGTGGGCTGTATTGTAATCTCCATTTTTTGTGAATTAAATTTAAAACTGCAAAAATATTGCAATTTGGCAGGAAATAAAAATTTTTAACGGCTTTATATTTTAATTATATTTGCCCGAATGATTTAAATTAAAAGAAATGATTAGATTAAATGTCTTTATAAAAACAAGTGCGGAAAATCGCGAAAAGGTATTAGAGATTACAAAAAAGTTGGTAGAAGGTTCTGTGCACGATGCCGGCTGTATTGCTTATGATGTCTTTGCCAGCGGGACTAATCCAGAGAGCCTCTTTATCTGCGAAACATGGGAGAACGAGGAGTCTCTGGCGGCTCATGGGAAAGCGCCTCACTATGTGGAGTTAGTTCCTGCATTGAAAGAATTAGCAGAACTGAAAGTGGAACGATTTGATTTTTAAGTATAATTTTAACAAGAAATGAAAATAAAAGAATCAGAATTTTACAAACCATTTTATTTAATGGGGTATGATGGTGAAGCATCGGCAGTAAAGCTTTATGACAAGATGGATGTTTCTCACTCTTCGTCGCCTTATAGAGCATTATTAAATAATACTATGGCAAATCTGTATATCGGTAATGATGAGCTGGTTATACACAAAGAAAAACTCTCTCAGTTCCAGAAATGTGAGGATTTTCAAACGATGGAATATTCATCAAAAACCAATGAGCTTTATGAGAGCGAGGAGTGCTATTTTCATCCTGAATTAGATCTTTTCATATTGATAAACAGAGACTTGTCTGATGACTATGATACAGAAGTTTTTGAGGAAGGGCTCTATCGTGTGGAGTATGTTTATTATAAAAATGATGCTCCTAATACTAAGGAAAATCTTATAAAACTTTTCAGCGAATATTTTGAAAAATATATTTCTAAAGAAGCCAAAGTATCTATTTTGCTGAAGGATAATTCAGGTTTTGACTTGAAAACTCATACGATAAAACCTCACAGAATAGATTTGGATCTGATGTACAATGATGATTTTATGGAGGTGCATACCAGAGTGAAACATACAATAACCAATGAAAACAAGGGAATCGTGCTGCTTCACGGGATTGCAGGTTCTGGAAAGACCAACTACATCAAATGGCTGACGAGCCAGATTCCGAATAAAAAATTCATCTTCATACCGACTACGATGATTTCTTCGCTCACAGACCCTAGTTTTATTGGAGTTTTGGTGGATAATCAGAATTCAGTTTTGGTGCTGGAAGATTGTGAAAACTACATTGCGGAGAGAACAACGCTCAACAGCAATACAGATGTGGTTTCTTCGATTCTGAATATAGCAGACGGAATGCTGTCGGATGTGCTTGAATGTCAGTTGATTTGTACATTTAATTCGGATATATCCAAAATCGATTCTGCCCTGCTGAGAAAAGGAAGGCTGATAGCAGAATATAAGTTCCGAGAGCTGACCGTGGAAAAATCCAATGCTTACCTGAAATCAATAGGCAAGGACATTACTGTAGATGAACCTCGTTCTCTGGCGGAACTTACGAATATGGATGAAAAATCCCTGAAAGACACTACAAAAGAAAATAAAAAAATAGGTTTTTGATGCTGAAATATTTGAAGAAAATAATTTATTTTATTTTAATATTTTACCTTTTAGCGGTGGTTTGGGGCAGGTTTTTTAATCCCATTATCACATGGACGCAGCTCGGCGGTTTGTTTCAATATCAGAAATTAGACCGCGAGTATGTTTCCTATGATGAAATGGGGGATTATGTGAAAATAGCCGTCATAGCATCAGAAGACCAAAACTATTATAAACACGATGGTTTTGATTTCAAGGCTATTGAGAGAGCCATGGAGAATAATGAAAAAGGAAAACGAATCCAAGGCGGAAGCACGATTTCCCAGCAGACGGCCAAAAATGTTTTTCTTTGGAATAATAGAAGCTGGTTTAGAAAAGGCTTGGAAACGGTTTTTACTTTTGTGATTGAAAAGGTTTGGAATAAGAAAATCATCATGGAGAGGTATCTCAATTCCATAGAGATGGGGCAGGGGGTCTTTGGTGTGGAGGCAGCTTCGCGGTATTATTTTAAGAAATCAGCTAAAAATCTTACCAAAAGCGAGGCGGCGTGGATAGCGGCGGTTCTCCCAAATCCAAAAAAATACGACCCAAAAAATCCAACGCCAGCACTGAAAAGAAAGCACAGCTGGATAATGAAGCAGATGAACCATATCCGCCTGCAAGAGTAGTTATAGAATGATGATTTGGGTGATTTCTATTCCCAGTTCAGAAGAAATTTTATTGACATAGAACGATTTTCGCATCTGAAAATCATTTTTTAGTAAAGGAGATTTTATTTTTAGAGTAAGAACGCCTTTGTTTAGCCGAACTTGCTCTATTTCATTAAAAAGACTTTCGTCCAAGTATTCTCGGAGAAAGTCTTTTATTTTAAATGAAACCAAAATCTCATCAAAACCATAGATTTTGGCCAAACTTTTTACCAATTCTGAAGAGTGAAATTCTCTTTTCTTTCTCATGTAAGAAAAAATTATTTGTCGATTTCTAATCTTTTTTGGTAAGCCTGAACAGTGTTTTCCATGCCCATGTAGAGAGCCTCGCTGATGAGTGCATGCCCTATGGACACTTCCAAGAGATTTGGGATGGTTTCTGCAAAATATCGTAGATTTTCAAGGCTTAAATCATGCCCTGCATTGATGCCTAGTCCTAGCTCACTTGCACGGACAGCCGTTTCTAAATAAGGTTTGATAGCCGCCTCTTTATTGGCTTTATATCCTGAAGCATAGGCCTCTGTGTATAGTTCTATGCGGTCAGCTCCCGTTTTAGCGGCATAATCACAAAGCTCTGGTTTAGGGTCAAGGAAAATAGAAGTCCTAATCCCAGCTCGTTTGAACTCTGATACAATGTCTGTCAGGAAATACAGATGAGTTTTGGTATCCCAGCCAGCATTGGAAGTGATGGCATTATCCGCATCAGGAACCAGAGTTACCTGCGTAGGCTTGATTTCCAAAACCATATCTATGAATGGTCGGTGCGGATTGCCTTCGATGTTGAATTCCGTATGCACCAGCGGTTTTAGGTCATAGACATCTTGTCTTGTGATGTGGCGCTGGTCTGGTCTCGGGTGGATGGTGATGCCATCTGCACCAAACTCCTGAATTTTCACTGCGGCTTCTGTCACGCTGGGAAGCAGCCCTCCTCTGGAATTTCGGAGGGTCGCTATTTTATTGATATTTACACTTAATTTTGTCATGTTCTTTGTTTCCTGCAAAGATAAATATAAATTTGTGTTTTTTAGGAGCAGGAAGGTTGTTTTATTAGTACCAATTTATTTACCCACATAAATTCAATTAAATTATAAAAAATGAAAACAAAACTAATATTGCTAATACTATTATTAAATGCTTTTCTAATAGTCATATATGGGGCATCAGGACATGATATTGATTTAAAAGATATAGAAACACAAAAATATTTTGGTGTGGTCTTATTTAATTTTGTGTCTGTAATTTTTATTACATTGGATAAAATAATATTGAAGATAATATTATTAGGAATGACATTATTATTACAAGCAGAGATTTTGTACATACTAATCATGTTGCATGATATTAAAAACATAGCCGTTGTATTGTTATTTTCATCGATATTTATATATATGATTTATGTTATTTATAAATACCAGAAAGAACAAGGCAAGCGGTAATGTTCTTAAATTATAATAAAAACCAAAATTAAAAAGAAATAATATGAAAAAAATATTGATAATTTTTGTATTGATGACTTATTCTTGTAGTCATGTAAATAGTGAAATGAGCGATAAATTACAAAAGAAATGCTCACGCCAAAGTAATGATTGTATCGTGTATTTAAAGGAAATTGTGACTGAGGACTGGGATTATGTGTTGATTTCCATGCAAAGTTTATCATTGGAGGATTTGAATAGTCAATTAGGATTTGAATATCCATATTTTGAAGATATAGCGAGAAGAATTATTTTCGTGAAAGGGAACAAAATCGTTTATCATGAAGATAAATTTCCAAATCCTGAACAAACAAAAGAAGGCGAAGTTTATTTTAACATAGGAAATAATAATTTTATTAAAATAGAAAGAGAAAAAGCCGTATTTAGAGTTGTGAAAGAGGGTGATAATTATACCTTAACTCAGTATTATAGGTAATATTCCAGATGTTTTTTAGATTATAATTAAGAAAAAATGGTTAAAAATATTTTGTTTTCAAGCGTTGTTATTGTTTTTTTTTTGATGATTGGGATAAGTTATAATAATTCTCCTTCTCATAGTATTTTTGAGTTTATTATCAGGGTTATTCTATACGACATTGAAAAAGGTTTTAGTATTAATTTTTATGATTATCCACTAGATTTTAATGTATTGACAATTGAAATTTTTTCTGTGTTTATTTTGCTTATTTTATTTATTTTGTGAACTTTAGCCAAAAAATCTTTATGAAGATAATTTCATTTATATTAGTCTTATTTTTATGGGCAAAGAATCTATATTTATTAAATTTTACGATAGATGTCAATCAATATGTAATGTCATCTATTCCATTTTTGCTTATATCATTGGGTTCTGTTGTATTTTTTATGTTAAAATATTTAAATAAAAGCAATAGAGAAGAATGAAACTAAAAGTGTTTTTAAAAGTAATTTAGTATGATTTTAAAGGATAACCAAGGAAGAGACAGAATAAAATTTTCGGATATAGTCAGGCTGAATAAAGAAGAGCCTGTCTTCATCAAAATGAAGGTGCGTATTTCTACGGAAACAATGGTTTCTGAAGAGAATTTGGATATTGAAAGGTCTGATTTAGAGGATTTAAAAAGGAATTTAAAGGATTTGTGCGAATATAAAATAAGAAAATTTTTCTTTCAAAATATAGATGAAACGATAGAGATAGTTTTTAGTATTAACGATATAGGAACCATCGCCGTAGAGGGAAAAATGTATGATGAAATCTATATGAATTCGATTAATTTTTCATTTTTGACAGATTTAAATGGGATAGTAACATTTTCCAAAGAAATTTCGCAGGAAATAGCAAAATGTAAATAGCTCTACGATAATATTCCAGATTATTAAAATAAAAAACAATGAAAAAAGAAAATAAAAATAAGAAAGTGACACTGAAAACCAAGACATATTCAGTGATGACAAAAAGCAAAATGGCAGCCAAGGAAGCTGTAGAACACATGATGAAGAATTATCCAATAACTATGGAAAAGCTTAAAAACAGCTAAATATAAAGGAAGTTATAAATATCCCAAATTACCAAAGGAATAAAAAAGAATAAACTAAAGATAATCATAATGAAAAAGAAATTTTTATTATTAATATGTATGTTACCAGCATTATTATTAGCACAGCAAGGAAAGAATAAACCCTGCAATGATAAAAAAAGACGAATAGATGAGTTGCCTTGCACAATAATAGAACGGTATGGAACAGATGTAATACCTGATGAAGAGACACTAATAAAATATATTGATATATTAATAAATAAACGATATTCTGTTGATGCAGAAGAGCTTAAACCATATCAAATAAGTCTAATAGCAAATGAAAAAGTCTGGAAAACAGTAATAAAATTAAATTGTAGATTTTGTAAAGTATATATTAATGTAAATAAAAATACAGGAGAAGTTTTAAACTTTTACAGATCTGAAGAGTGATATTGGTGGTATTTCAGATTATTAAAGTACAAAAAATAATGAAAAAAGAAAATAAAATGAGTGCAATAACATATTTAATCCTATGTATTTTATATACAATTATATCTTATTTATGGTATAAATACTGGAGAAAAGGATTAAAAGAAGAATATGGTCATGATAAATTAGGACCAGGAGATCAATTTATGTACATAAGGCATATATTAAGTATAATTTTATAGGTGTAATGGGGATAATTATAATGCTAATAAGGTTAATAATATATGGGAATATATATTACCCATCTCCATGGTAGGTGACAATATTCCAAATTGTTTAAAGTAAAAACCAATGAAACAAGAAAATAAAAGAAAAAGCATATTGAAAATATGTATATTCATTACTATTATTGGATATATTTCGTTTCAAATAATAAGATGGCCTATACAAGATTATTATTTAGTAAAATATGGAAAAACTACCATAGGACACATTGTGAAAGAACGAGGCTATAATGGTGTAAATGGACATTTTATAGATGATGAACAAGCCGTTCATTTATATTCTTTTACTATTGATAATAAAATATATAATGGCGATTCACAAAGTTCCAAATATAAAATAGGAGATACAATAAAAGTAATATATATAGAAGATTATCCTTTTATAAATAGACCATACTACTACTTAAAAAAATAGTAATATTCCAGATATATTGTTTTGATTATTAAAGAATTCGCAAAAAAATAATAAAATCATTATAAAAACATAAACGAAGAAATATAATATTACAAGGTCAAAAAATAGGATATTTATATATCAATAAACCACATGCTATTATTCCTAGGTTAAATGTAAAATTATTAATCAATGATTTATCAAAAAAATGAAAAAATTAGTCTTTTTTACCTTCATACTAGCTAGTTGCTCATCAATAACTAAGAAAAATACAGATTATAGTATTTTAAAATGTAATATTATAGAAATAGATGAATATCAATATGCTTTTAGATTTATGGCTTTGAAAGAAAAAGATACTATATTGATAGTATCTCCAAAAGAAAATTACTATGATAAATATGGATACAAAAAACCAAATTTAAAACATTTAAAGGAGATTAAAGTGAATGAGAAATATATTTTCCATTTAATAGAGAAAAAAAGTACAGTGTCAACCATGGAACAGATGGGAGTATTTATTGTTATTGAGAATGATACTCTTTGGAAGTCTAAAAATTATAAAGAGCTTCCAATTTCTTTTATATCACGCAATACAATAGGTAAGTTCTATGGTAATTAGTGGGGTAATATTCCAAATATAAGGCTGAATGATGATATTCCAGATTATAATAAAAAAACAAATGAAACGAGAGAATAAAAAATGAGAGCAATAACATATTAAACCTACCTAATAAAAGTGCTGAAAACACCACTAATGCTACTATAAAAAATAAAGTTGATGAAGGCAAAAAGAACACTAATATATAAAAATAAAAAGAAGAAAACTATTATAAAGAGAGTTATAGTTATATTACTTCTAATATTTCTTGTGTATTTAGAGAGAAATGTTCTAAT
>CALHQK010000135.1 GCA_938037185.1 uncultured Riemerella sp. | reverse complement strand
CCAGCAGTTATTCCTAATGAAGCAAAGAAAAAACAAATTCCCAGCTCTCGCATAAAATGAATTCCTCCATTATTGAAATAAGAATAAATAAAACTAATTCTTCCATAACGGCTGATGATAAGAGCTGCCAGTAGAGGCCCTGCAGCAAAACCAAGTTTTATCGGCAGTGGCATAGATGGAACAAAAATAGGTATAGAACCGATTAAAATCCCTAAAAGAATTCCCCCAAATAAAGACAAGAAATCTGGTTTCAGCAGGACTTTTTCCGAGTCGCCTATTAGCTCTTTTGCCTTTTGGATAGATTCTTCTTTTCCTACAACGCGGATTTTGTCTCCATAGAAAAGAACAAGCGAAGGCCTTGCCAAAATTTCTTCCCCAGCACGGAAAATACGGGTGATTTTCAAGTCATATTTTCCGAATAAATCTAGGTCGGACAATTTTTTATGCACCGCAGTTTTTTTGGTTACAAAGAGATTTTTGACCATAATTTCTCCTCCTTCGATGAAGGAATCTGATGAAATTCGCCCTATTTGGCTGATGAAAAAATCTACATCAGGCTCAGTTCCTACAATCATTAGAACATCTCTATCATTTAGAATCACACTGGATTCAGGAGTGATCACTTCTTTGGTGCCGCTTCTTTTTAGGTGCGTAACGATGATATTTTTGTCAATTTCTTTAACCGCCTCACTAATGGTTTTACCCACGAAATGAGGATTTGTAATTCTACATTTCTTTGGAATAATGGGCTGGGAACGATGAATGATTCTCTCTCTGAATTTGACCAATTCTTTCTGTGGATCTATTTTCAGCAGAACTCTTGCAGTAATAATAGAGAAAATTACTCCCAAAACTCCCATAGGATAGGTGATGGCGTAGCCTATGGCAGGGCTGTTCAGGTGTCTGTCAGGGAACTGTGGGCGTAGCTCATCAATCATGTTTTTCGCGGCTCCTAGGGCAGGCGTGCTGGTAACCGAGCCAGATAAAATCCCCACCGTGTTTTCTATTCCTAAATCTGTATTTAGAAATATGATGAAAGCCAATGAAGTACTGAGAAGAATACCACTTGCCGCTAGAATATTATATTTCAGCCCTTGAGCTTTAAAAGCTGAAAAAAATGATGGACCGAGCTGTAAACCAATAGCATAGACAAAGAAAATAAGCCCTAAATCTTTGATAAAATTAGAAATGGAAGCATCCATCCTATAGCCGTAGTGTCCCAAAAAAAGCCCAGCAAACATCACTGCTGAAACTCCTAAAGAAGTGTTTTTAATCTTTAAATTTCCTAAAAATACCCCCAAGCCTATCGTTAAAATCATCACAATCAGAGATTGTATGGCTGTAGGGTTTTCGTTTGGTAATAAAAGTTGTGAAATCCAATCAAGCATCGATTATATATAGTTTTTATCCTTTGCAAATTTAAAGCAAATCTTGAAAAATAAAAAAGACTTAATAATAATAAATTGAACTTTTATTTATATTTGAACTAAAATTTATACATTTGGATAAAATTTAGAATATGAAAGTAAAAGTTTTAGCCTCAGGGTTACTATGTTCAGCAGTGTTGGTAGCTTGTGTTACAAACCCTATGACAGGGCGAAGCAGTCTGCAGTTTCAGAATGACAGCGAACTAGCACAGATGGCTCTTACCCAGTATAGAAATACTTTGTCTAAATCAAAAGTAATAAGCAATACCAATGAAGCAAAACAAGTAAAAAATGTAGGACAGAGAATAAAAAATGCAGCGGAAAGCTATTATAAAGCAATTGGGAGGGAAAAGGCTTTGTCAAGCTATAATTGGGAATTTAATTTGATTGAAGACAAACAAGTCAATGCATGGTGTATGCCAGGCGGGAAAGTAGCATTCTACACAGGAATTATGCCTATATGTAAGACAGAAACAGGTGTGGCTGTGGTTATGGGACACGAAGTAGCCCATGCACTGGCAGGACACGGAAATGAGAGGATTTCTTCAGCGATGTTAGCCCAAGTGGGCGGAACATTGGTCAGTGGAGCGATTAGGAATAATGCAATGGCATCGGTTTTTAATCAGCTGTATCCGATAGGAGCGCAGGTAGGACTTCTAGCATACGGAAGAAAACAGGAGCTGGAAGCAGATGAAATGGGACTTTACCTAATGGCGATAGCAGGGTATGACCCTAGGGAAGCTCAGCCATTCTGGCATAGAATGGAAGCAGCATCTGGTGGAGCAAGACAGCCAGAGTTTCTCTCCACTCACCCAAGTCCAGAGAATAGAAGAAAAGATATGGATAAATACATGCCTAAAGCATTAGAATATTATAGAGCATCAGGAGGAAAATAAAAATTAAATTAAAAAAGAATATGAAAAGTTTATCAATAGTAGGAGGGATTTTGCTGCTTATCTCGGGAGCATTATTTTATTATTCCACAGATTTTTTGTTAGAAAAAATCACGATGTCCCACATGATGGGAGTGATGGGAGGAATAGGTATCGGCCTCTTCATCGGTGGAATAGTGGGCTATATCAGTAAAGGTTCGGCGATAAGAGAGGAGGAAAAAAGAAAGCAGTTTGCCCAATTACAGAAACAAAACAAAGAATTAGAAAAGAAAGTGGAGAACATCAATAATAATGGTTCTTCTAATGTTTAAAGAAATAAAAAAAGCTTGGGAAATTTTCCCAGGCTTTTTTTGTTTAATGATAAAAATTTAAATCTAAAATTCATACCCAACCCCCAGAACTACGAAGCTAGGACGGTTGTCATATCTCACAGTTTCGGAAATGTTGTTGTTGATAAAATCTCTTTGGTCTTTGGAGAAACTACCTTCGTATCTCGCATTGATGATGAAGTTAGACAATCTAGCCTCTGCACCAACCTGATAGCCAACAGTGAATTTATTCCCTGCTTTTTCTTTGAAATTATTCCATGTATTTTCTTTTGCAAGGTTGTAAGAAGCCACAGGCCCTACGAAAACCCCTAAATTATCCGAAATAAGGTTTACTCCGACTAATATAGGAACATCTATTCTGTCGGTTTTTGCTTTCAAAGTTGTTTTAGTTCTTCTTTCAGTGAATGAATTATTAAAAGAAGTGTAATAAATTTCAGGCATGATGAACAAGGAAGTAGAAGGAATGTCTATTTTAGCCGAAACCCCTACATTAAAACCTGTGCTTTTGCTGCCAGAATCTGTATAATCCAATATAGATCTTCTTATTTCAGACCATTCAGAAGAACTTGTATTAAGCAAAACATTCGCTTTCACACCTACTTTCACTTGTGAAAATCCCATTAATGAAAGCCCTAAAAGAGCTATACTTGAAATCTTTTTCATAATATTTGAATTTAATCTGATAGGACTATAACGGAAATTAAACTTTTTTATTGTTATTTAATAAATATTGTCTCAATTCTTTGAATAATTCGGAAGAATAAACAAAATCTATTAAATATTGGCTTTCCGCATTGATGAGAATATCTTTATTCCCTTCCCATTCTTTCACACCTTTTCTTAGATATACGATTTTCTCACCGATGGTCATCACTGAGTTCATATCGTGGGTATTGATGATGGTAGTGGTGTTATATCTTCGTGTGATTTCCTTGATTAAATCATCTATAACCTTCGATGTATAAGGGTCTAGCCCAGAGTTTGGCTCATCGCAGAAGAGGTATTTAGGATTGTTCACGATGGCTCTCGCGATGGCAACCCTTTTCTGCATCCCTCCAGAAATTTCGGATGGATACTTGTGGTCTGCGTTTTCTAGATGAACATCGTCTATCACTTCTTTTACGCGTTTTTTCTTTTCGGTATAGGTGAGGTTGGTAAACATATCCAGCGGGAACATGATGTTTTCCTCCACGGTCATAGAGTCAAACAGCGCACTCCCTTGGAATACCGTTCCTATTTCTGCTCTCAGCTCTTGTTTCTGCTTTGGAGTCATTTCTACGATGTTTCGCCCATCAAATAGGATGCTTCCGCTGGTGGGTTCAAAGACATTTAGTAATGACTTCAAAAATACCGTTTTTCCAGAGCCACTCTGCCCGATGATGAGATTGATTTTCCCTGTTTCCAGCGTGGTGGTTATTCCTTTTAGGATTTCGTTGTCCCCAAAACTTTTCCTTAAATCTACTACTTCTATCATTAGCTTAAGAACATTTGAGTTAAAATTAAGTTAGCGATGATGATGGCTACAATAGTCCAAACTACCGCTTGGGTACTTGCACGCCCTACTTCCAGTGATCCACCTTTTACATTATAGCCGAAATATGCTGGGATGGTTGCAATCAGAAACGCGAAAACAGCCGTTTTCATAAAAGCATACCAAATAAAGAAAGTAGGAAAATCCATCTGAACCCCAGTGATATAGTTGGATTCCGTCCAAGAGCCAGTGAAAACACCAGCCAGATATCCTCCGAAAACACCCACTACGATACTGATAGCAATGAGCAAAGGATTAAAAATAATACAAGCCAAAATCTTTGGAAGGATAAGGAAGTTAGCCGAGTTTACTCCCATAATATCCAAAGCATCAATCTGTTCTGTTACTCGCATTGTCCCAATGGAAGAAGCGATGTAAGAGCCCACTTTCCCTGCTAAAATCACACTGATAATCGTAGGTGAAAATTCCAAGATGAGAACCACTTTGGTAGCGTGTCCTACATAAGGCAGCGGAATGGGAATAGATGCTGTACTAAAGTTGTTATACATCTGTATAGCGACCACTGCTCCCACAAACAGGGAAGTGAATAATACTAAACCAAAAGAATCAACTCCTAAATCGTTGATTTCTCTCATGAAAAGCCTTGAAAAAACTTTAGATTTCTGTGGTTTTCTCAGTACTTTTCCTAAAAGGAGTACATATTCTCCTAAACTTCTGAACATTCTAAACATGATGCAAAAATAATCTTTTTTGTTTAAATTGCACCACCTAAAACATCATTTGTGGCAAAAGTAAAAACAGCATATTTCTGTCAGAATTGCGGAACACAGTATTCGCAGTGGCTTGGGCAGTGCAGGAACTGCGGTTCTTGGAATACTCTGGTGGAGGAAATTGTAGAAAAATCAAAATCGCCTACCTACCATATTTTGGGCGAAGGGAAACAAAAAGTAGTGACGATAACGGATGTGGAGGTCAATACCGAACATCGTATAAAAACTCCCAGCGAGGAGCTGAACAGGGTGCTGGGCGGAGGCATCGTGCTGGGCTCTGTTACCTTGATAGGCGGCGAACCAGGGATTGGGAAATCTACACTGCTCCTGCAGCTTGCCCTGAAAATGAAGAAAAAAATACTCTATGTTTCAGGAGAGGAGAGTGCATCACAGATAAAAATGAGAGCGGACAGACTTACCGAAATCCAAAATCCAAATTGTTTTCTCTACACTGAAACTTCGGTGGAAAAAATCCTCTCCGAGGCGAAAAAACTTCAGCCAGATTTTGTGATTATAGACAGTATCCAGACACTTCAGTCCCAGCTGATAGAGAGTTCGCCAGGGACGGTTTCGCAGATTAGAGAATGCTCTTCGGAGGTCATCAAATTCGCTAAAGAAACCAATATTCCAGTTTTCTTGGTGGGACACATCACGAAAGATGGACAGATAGCAGGGCCAAAAGTCCTAGAACATATGGTGGATGTGGTTCTCAATTTTGATGGCGACAGAAACCACCTTTTCCGATTGCTGAGAGCCAGCAAGAACAGATTTGGTTCCACTTCTGAAATTGGGATTTATGAAATGATTTCAGCAGGATTAAAAGAAATAAAAAACCCTTCCGAAATCCTCATCACCAAAAAATCCGAAGACCTTTCAGGAAATGCCGTCGCGGTTACTTTGGAGGGAAACAGAGCCATGCTTCTGGAAATTCAGGCATTGGTAAGCAGTGCAGTCTATGGAACGCCGCAGCGTAGCTCCACAGGTTTTGACAGCAAGAGGCTGAATATGCTCCTTGCGGTTTTAGAAAAGCGGGCAGGTTTTATGCTCGGGGCGAAAGATGTTTTCCTAAACATCACGGGAGGAATGAAAACGGGCGACACGGCATTGGATTTAGCGGTAGTGGCAGCCATCCTTTCTTCCAATGAAGATGAAGCGATACCTGATAATGTTTGTTTTGCGGGAGAAATAGGACTCAGCGGAGAGATTCGCCCTGTTCCGCAGGTGGAGAAAAGGATTTTGGAGGCGGAGAAATTAGGCTACGAGAGAATTTTCATTTCTAAACAAAACAAACTTCCTAAAAAAGGCTTTAAAATAGAAATTGTGGAAGTCAGCAAAATAGAGGATTTTCATCAAAGATTGTTTTAGGAAGTCGGCGGTTTTCATTGGCTTTATCAACTTTAAATGCAGAATACAAAATGAATTTTTTAGCTCATTCTTATCTTTCTTTTTCCGAGGAACAGCTCGTCGGCAATATGATTGCGGATTTTGTGAAGAACAGAGATGTAGCCCGCCTTCCAGAAAGCATACAGAAAGGCATAAAACTGCATAGAGCGATAGATACTTTCACAGATGCGCATCCGCTGATACACGAGGCGAAAGCGCCTTTCCGACCGCTGGTAAGATTGTATTCTGGGGCGTTTGTGGATGTGGCGTTTGACTATTTCCTCGCAAATGATACCGCTGAAAATTCCCAGCGCGAGTGGCAGGAGCATTCGCAAAGGGTCTATGCTGTCCTCCGCCGATACGAGGAATTTTTGCCCGAGGTTTTCAAAAAAGTTTTGGATAAGATGCAGCAGGACAACTGGCTCTACAACTACCGAAATGAGTGGGGGATAGAGTACAGCTTTCGGAATGTGGTGAACAAAGCCCAGTTTTTGGACAAAACCACCAATGTATTCCCTGCGTTTTTAGCAAATAAAGATTTCCTCCGTGAGAAATACGAAATTTTCTTCCCTGAAATCAAATCATTCGCGCAGGATTTTGCGGATTAAAATAGGAAAAGATTTTTATTGGGTGTAAATTCATTATTTTTGTATCAATAAAATAGTATTTCCTTGGATATTTCTTTGTTGCAGAGCCATTTTGCGAAACACATTAACGATAAAGAAGAACAAATAGCTCAGCTGTGTTCGCTTTTTACCGAAAAGAAAATTAAAAAGAAAGAATTTCTTCTTCAAAAGGGAGAAGTCTGCAGATTCGAAGCCTTTATCACCAAAGGGCTGTTTCGCATTTATCACATTGACCGAAATGGCGATGAGCAGGTGCTTTTCTTCGGTGCGGAAGACTGGTGGGTGACAGATTTTGATAGTTTTATGAACCAAATTCCTTCCCAGCTCTATATTCAGGCGCTGGAAGACAGCGAAGTCCTGCTTATTTCTCATCAGGACAAGCAGTATGCTTTTGAGCATATTCCGATAGCGGAACATCTTTTCAGGATAATGACTCTCAAAACTCACATCGCCCTCCAGCGCCGTATGATAGACAATCTCAGCAAGACCGCCGAGGAGCGTTACAAGGAATTTCTTGCCCAATATCCGCAAATTGCCCAGCGCCTTACGAATATACAAATCGCCGCTTACCTTGGTGTAACCCACGAGTTTGTAAGTAAAATTCGCAGAAAAATGTTTTATTGAACTTGTTCAATGTTTTCCGTTCCCAAAGCCTATACCTTTGTCCCAGAAATTAAAAGCAAATCAATATTAACAAAATAAAATACAAAGGTTATGACACAAGTAAACAGAAAACAACAAGTAGTAGAGTTATTAAAAGCTATTGAAACAGGCGCAGCTGAGCCAGTAGGATATATCAACGCTGATAATTACAAACAGCACAATCTCTTGATAGGTGACGGATTGGCAGGTTTCGGAGAGGCATTGCAGGCGCTTCCTGCGGGGTCTGCCCGTGTGAATACCGTGCGAGTTTTTCAGGATGGCGACTATGTGTTTGCGCATACCGATTACAATTTCTTTGGTGAAAAAATAGGGTTTGATATCTTCCGTTTTGAAAATGGTAAAATCGTAGAGCACTGGGACAACCTACAAGAAAAACCAAACCAGCCAAATCCAAGCGGACGAACAATGACCGACGGAACAACTGAGGTAAAAGACCTTGACAAAACCGAAGCCAACAAAACACTGGTGCAGAATTTCGTGGAAGATATCTTGGTAAATGGTAAAATGGAGCGATTGGCGCAGTATTTTGATGGGGACAATTATCTCCAGCATAATCCGCAGATTCCAGATAACCTCTCAGGTTTGGGAAGCGCTTTGGAAGCAATGGCGAAGCAGGGAATTACTATGAAATACGATAAAATTCACAAAGTTTTGGGCGAAGGAAATTTTGTTTTGACTGTGAGCGAAGGGCAGATAGGCGGTGTGCATTCTTCTTTCTATGACCTTTTCCGAGTGGAGAACGGAAAAATAGCAGAACACTGGGATACCATAGAGCCGATTACACCAAAAGAAAACTGGAAGAACCAGAATGGAAAATTTGGGTTCTAAATGAAATCATATACAGATAAAAATCCTTTCACTTTTAGAGTGGGAGGATTTTTTAGCTTTATTTTAAAAGGTAAAAAAGATAAAAGATAATAAGAATATTTTTTTATACAATAATTTTTTAGTTTATTTGGAGTGTAAAGTTTATAGATATGAAAATAATTGGTATAGAAACACGCACGACAAATCAGAATGGACAAGCAATGCAGGACATCGGAGGTCTTTGGAATCAGTTTTATTCTGAAAATATCATCAGTAAAATCCCAAATGCAGTGAACAGCAATGTTTATGCTATCTATACAGACTACGAAAGTGATTATACAGGTGAATATACCACGCTTTTGGGACTGGAAGTATCTTCGCTTGATGAAATCCCAAGCGGGTTGGTCGGAAGGGAGTTTCCTAAACAGAATTTTAAGAGATTTCTTGCTAAAGGAGCGATGCCTCAGGCTGTAGCAGAAGCATGGCAAAAAATATGGGAACAAGATAAGGAACTAAACAGGCTTTATCAATATGATTACGAATTGTATACAGAAAAATCTCAGCAAGGCGACCTCTCGGAAGTAGAGATTTTTATAGGTGTAAAGGATTCCAATATATAAAAAGACAATAAATCTAAATTTTAATTCAAATAAAAATTTGACAGCAAAAAATCATGAAAATTTCCTCTGAAATACTTGAAACCTATTTTACTGAAGTGCATTTTAAGAAAGATGAATTTCTTACCGAGGTAGGAAGTGTTGAAAAATGGCTCTACTACATAGATGAGGGAATTATTCGTTTTTTTTATTATAATCCCACCACACAGAAAGAGACCACTGTAGATATATGCTCTACAGGCGATTTTTGTATGTCTTATGCTTCGTTTGTCAAACAGGAGCCGTCTCTGCTCTCCATGCAGGCGATAAAAAAAGTAAAGGCGTATAGAATAGGAAGGGATTCGCTGGAAAAACTTATTGAAAACCCTGAATTTCTCCAGATAAAAACCCAAATACTAGAAAATCTTCTCTTGGAAAAAATGCATCGTGAAGCGCAATTTCTCACGCAATCACCAGAGGAAATATACAGACAGCTGCTGGAAAAAGACCCAAAACTCATTCAGAATGTTCCACTGAAATATATAGCCTCCTACATCGGTGTAACTCCGCAGGCGCTGAGCCGTATCCGCAAGCGTATTTTTTAACTCAGGTTCATTTTTAATTCATCTTTCTATCGTTACTTTGTGTATATAAAGCAATGGATATGAAAATGAAATTAAAAATATTAGTCATGAGTTTATTAATGTTTTCAGGGCTAAAAGTCAATGCCCAAAATGATGATTTCATCCAGTTAGTTACCGCAGCCACACAAGCGCCCTCTGGGCATAACTCCCAGCCGTGGCTTTTTGAAATAGGAACAAATGAGATTACGATTTTACCCAATTTTAGCAGAGAACTTCCTGCCGTAGACCCTAGCCATCGTGAGTTTTTCATGAGTTTAGGCTGTGCATTGGAGAATTTATGTATAAAAGCAAGCAGCCTTGGCTATGCTACTCAAGTGAATATCAGCCCAGAAGGCGTTATCAAAGTAGGATTACAGAAATCAGAGGCTGTTAGAGCAGATTTACTTTCCGAATATATTACCAAACGCCAGACTAATCGCTCCGTTTATGATGGGAAGATAATTCCCGAAGCTGTGCTGAAAAATTTGTTGAAAGATTTTAATTCTGATAAAGTCAGTATTCAGATTTTTGATAAAAATACAGAAGCATTCGGACAGCTGACAGGTGCTGTGATGCAGGGAAATACTATACAAATGAACGACCCAGCATTCAAGTCCGAATTGCTCTCGTGGATACGCTTTAACAAGAAACATTCTGAAAGCACTAATGACGGAATTAGCTATGCTGCTCTGGGAGCGCCCAATCTTCCGCGATGGATTACAGAACCGATTGTGAAAATGAGCCTTAAAGGCAAAAAACAAAATAAAACTGACCTAAAGAAAATCAATTCTTCTTCCAATATCGTGCTTATCACCAGTGCGGCGGATGATATGCAATCATGGATAGATGCAGGGCGTACGCTCCAGCATTTTCTACTCTCGCTTACGAAGGAAAATATTGCGCATGCCTATATCAACCAGCCGTGCGAAGTTCCTGAGGTTAGAAATCAGCTTCGCGAAAAGATAGCTGTCAATCATCAATTTCCGCAGATTCTGCTTCGTATAGGATACGCCAAGCCG